>DAOTTC010000088.1:0-86901 GCA_034437815.1 Chloroflexia bacterium
ATTGGGTGGGATGGGGTCGAGGATGCCTGCGGCGTTGGCTATGATCTTAGCCATCTGGCCGCGGGTGGTGGGGTTGCCGGGCCGGAAGGTGCCGTCTGCGTAGCCACCCAGAATGCCCCTGCATGCGAGGCACCTAATGAAGGTGTAGAAGGTGTGGTTGGGCGGCACGTCCGAGAACTGGATGGTGCATATAATAGGAGTGGGGGTATGCGTGCTGGTAGGGGTATAAGTAGGTGTACTAGTGGGGGTGCTGGTGGGGGTAGGAGTAACGCATGGGTCGTTATAGCGTTCCACTAGCGTGTGGGTCGGTGTATCAACCGAAAGTACCACACCAACAGCCCATAGCTCTGTAGGAGAGAAAGCATCTATCCCGTATAAGAAACTGCCCTCCGACTCGGGGCTATAGCTATCAATTCTGCGCCACCAAGTACCGTCCCAATGCGCTATGAAGGCTGTAGGCCTGCCATTGTTGTAAGTGCCTGTGGCCCATACGTTGTCGGGTCCGATATCTGCTACATCGAATAAAATATCGTTGCTTTCAACGTCCGGGCCTTCTACTACGCGCCAGCTTGTGCCATCCCAGTGCTGTATCAAACTTGAGTACTCCCCCGGCACTCTCCAGCTGAAGGCATAGCCCACCGCCCATATATTGTCAGGGGAGACCGCATCTACAGAGCGCAGTACGTTATCATAGGGGCCGGGGTTCGGGCTAGGGAACCTCGTCCAAGCAGAACCGTTCCAGTGCATGACGAGCGTGCTGTACGTGAAATCCGTCCGACCCACCGCCCATACATCTGTAGACGAAATTGCTTCGACATCATACAGGCGGTTCTCGTATGGTTCTTGGTCTGTGGTAGGTACGATCGTCCAGATCGAACCGTCCCACCGCATGGTCAATGTGTAGGACGTGCTGCCGCTCTGGGTATAGTTCCCAACCGCCCACACTTCGTTGTTGCTTACCGCATCAACACCAAACAGGAAACTATTGGCCCCTATAGCGGGGGTGGGCACTACGCTCCACGCGGTGCCATCCCAGTGTATGGTCAGTGTATGCGAGTTATTCCCGACCTGATAGTTGCCTACTGCCCATACGTCGTTAGAGGAGATAGCCACCACCGAGCTTAGGACATTATCACCTGAGCCAACGTTGGGACTGGGCATCACACTCCACTGCACTCCATTCCAGTGCAGGGTAAGTGTCTGAGCAGGGCTGCCGATGGCATCATAGTAGCCCACGGCCCAGACATCTGTTGGTGAAATAACGGCCACCTTATTCAGGTAATTACCGGCCGAGCTAACGTTGGGGCTTTCCACCATACGCCATGCCGGCCCACATGCGGGGGTGGGGGTGCGGGTCGCGGTGGGTGGCTCAGTTGCGTTGGGCAGGGGTGCGGTGCCAACAGGGGTCGGTATAGTATAGGTGCCTGTAGCTGTAGAAGTTGGGGTGCGAGTAGACGGGGGTGTGGCGGGCGTGTTGGTGGCGATTGCGGTCGGTGTCGTTCCCGACATGCTGCCTATTAACCTGAAGACTTGATCTGGGGCTTCTGTGGAGATCCCACAGTCGAACCCTCGTTTCCCCCATTGGCTCCTACAATTGTAAGTGCCAAACCCCCCGCCCGGATTGCGCCACGCCGCCGCGTAGTGAGCCTGCCTCGAACGATTGCGCCAGAACCATTGGCCGTTGGGGTCCATCCTCTGGTTGGCTTGCACCGATACCCAGTACCTGCCCTCGGCCAGCGTGAGGGGTGGGTTCAATTCTGCCGCAAAGTCCCCACTGTCAAGGCCCTGCACAGGTATGATATCGGTCTGCGTGAACACCGGCGTGCCTGGCAGATTCTGGGCGGAGTTAGCATAGAAGTACAAGTTCACCGAACCCGCTGGTCCAGTGCCCAGATAACCACCCGACACATCCACTCGGTTTATCACCCACGTCTGACCCGGCGGCACCCTGAAGTCGTCTGCACCCTGAGCATCATAGGCATCCAGCGCAGGCTCGAAGTTCTGCGAGCTGACGCCATAGATGCTGAACTGGTTGTACTGGTCATGCAACACTTCAAACGGACTACTTGGAACAATACGCTCTACAGGGGCGACAGGTATTGAGACCCACATATTGGGGGTGCGGTCGCGAGGTGCCCGTGCAGATTGTGCGTTGGTGTGAGATTGCGGTTGTTGCAGATGGCTCACTGAGGGTGAAGCTACCTGTTCGGCAGGCATATGCGCTTGTGCTACGCTCGTGGCAATCGCCGACGCCAGCACTAAGGTTACCACGTACGCAAACAGCACACCTTGTCTGTGGGTTTCCGCCTCCCTCCCCTTCTTCCGTTTCTTCAGTATGATTGACATAGCAACAACGCTCCTTTTAACGAGCTGATCTGTGAAGCATACAAAATACGCAAGCTCCATAGATTATTCACGCCTATGGAGCTTGCAACATCCGTTTATACCAACTTTCCAAGGTTAATCGGTCCCCGGCTCAAGATCATGATGGTCATGTGGTTGGTGTCCAAAGCGGGGTGATGGCGATTATAGCATACGCACAATATTCAGTCAATGATACCCTTTAGCAGGTTCCACCAAGCATCGGGGCCAAACCTCACCGAGTGTGCAATAGAGAGGGGCGTTGGGTTGTTATGTGGGTCCCCCCTTCATTCATGAGAGGGTAGAGTGGGTGAGGGCGGCTATCAGCGAGATATTGGTGCCCACCGAATTTGATGCCACGTCAGCTTCCGGGCACCCGATAGATGACGGTGTTGCCTGAAGTGAAAACCGGCGTTAGCACTTGCCGGAACAGGTTTTCGGCCTGCTCGGTGACCCGCTCGTCGGGGTGTGCGCCTGCTGCTGCCCCTTCCCCTCGCTCCACCGCGCCCACGAACACGTAATCTATATTGTTTTCCCTCAGCACTTCAAGCAGACGCTGCCCAGTGAGGGGTTGCGCGGGGTTGGAGGGGTCAACCCCCTGATAGATAGCAGTCACCACCGCGCGCCTTCTGCCCAAGTCGTTCAGCAGCTCGGGCTGGCCGCCGCGCCACTGCACTTCGTGGCCGTCCCACGATATAAGCGTGGGTATGCCCGAATATGCGGACACTCGGCCCGCATGGCCGGGGTTGTTATACTCATCACGGCAACATTCCAACACTACCTCCGAGCCGTCGGCGTTCGCCCTGAGCCATTTGATGGCTTGATAGTCAGTGGGGGCGCTGCGGGCCAGATGCTCCATACCGTCCAGACCCCTGAGCTGTTCGTTGCGGGCCAGCCTGCCGCCAAAAGTATAGCCTGTGTACATCAGGCCGGACAGTACCAGCAGGCCGAAACCCAGCGCCCATGCCATCGTCACCGCTCTGGTCACCGGGCCGGCTCCACCCGGTTCCGGCTCAATTCTCGTCCGGGCACTTGGCAGTGCCGGGCGTGGTGCGAACGCGAAGTTCAAAACGCGCCACACCCCGTAGGCGGAAGCAAGCGCCCACAGCACCCATATCTGATAGTAGAACTTGAAGATTGTGTTCTGCCTGCTGTTGAATACATCCCGCAGGTATACAACTTCGATGGTCAGGCCTATAAGCGCGGCGGTCGCCACCACCACCAGCACCACGTTGCGCTCGATGATCTCCGGCTCGACCCACACGAGGTACACAGCCAAGTATGTGAGGGGCAGCAACAGGGCCAGCAGTGGGAACCTCAGCAGGACCGCCAGTGCCAGCACAAATGCCGTGGCTGTGGTGAGCGCTATCAGGTCACGCGAGACAGGCCTGACCCTCGCCCATCGGCGCGCATAGTCTGCAAGCTCATACAGCAACCAGCCGATTATAGCTACCAAGAAGATGCCGAATATCATGAGGAAGCCGGTGATGCCCTTGTCCCATGTGTTCGCCAGCAACAGCCCACCCAGTTTCTGCAACACCCAGCCGACCATGGGTATGTTCGCCAGATTCTCCGGCAGTTGAGCGGGTTGGCTCCCTACCAGAGACTTGAAGGTGAGGTGGAACGGCAAGAACGTCACGAGGCTGAGCACAGTGATCAACGCGGTCTGCACCAGCCAAGGGCGCAGCCAATGCCCGCCGTTCGGGTGGGGTGTTGTGCGTTGGAACGCGAGATATGGTAGGGCTACCGCAGCTGCGGTCACCAGCAGAAACGTGGGGTAATCCCATGTATTGGTGACGTACAGAGAGCCTACTATTATCGCCACGAGCACCAGCGACAGCCAAGCCTGCGGGCCGGCGGGCAGCCCATCCCGCCAGCGGACACCTCTGCGCACTACCCTTCTGGCGGTAGCGGCAGCAGCGGCCAGCGCAAGCGCCCACAAAGGCAGGGCCATGACGTGTGGGTGCAGGTCGGCTAAATAGAACGAAAAGGCCGGGAATTCGTTGATGGACTCGATGGGGTCCATCTGCTTCTGCGGTGGCTGGCCGGGCGTTTCAACCAGTTTGTAGTCTCGTATGACGCGAGACGGCCCCCACCAGTCGAACGATTCGGCCCTCTGGCACATGAAGCAGAACCGCCACCCGTTGCCGCCTTCTGCCGGATTTCGGTCCTTGACCGCAAATAGCGTGGACAGATGGCCCATCGCTACCACCATGAGCGCGGCCAGCACACCAAACACGTAAGGGGATACACGCCTGAAGCCCGACGCATACCGATCCTCATCGGTGGGTGCCGTCAGATATGGCGGGGCGTCGGGGCTACCCTGATCTCCCCCTATGGTCGGGTGTTCGTCATGCCCGTCCGCAAGGGTGTGGGGTCGGCCGTCCGATGAGCGCCCCTTGACCCGCGTTTCGACCGGCGGGGCTTCGGCCTTCACGGAGGTGGAAGCTCCCGTGGCCGCCTGCCGCGCTTGCTGGGAACGCCGCACCGGTACCTGTCTGAGCTTTGCCGGCGCGCCGGGGCCTGCCGGTTCGCGCACCCTCCTGCCCGGCACCTGAGCCTGAAGGTGGTCGGCGTGGCCGGATCGGGTCAGCCGCGACGTAGCCCGACCGGAGAGGGTGAGCACTGCCATATTGAACACGAAGCTGAACGAGCCGAGCGCGGTCAGCGCCGCAAGGCTGGCGATCGCCAGATTGAAGCCGTATTCAGTGGGCACGCCGCTCAACAGGCTGAGCGAGGCCATCATCACATAACCGAAGTAATAGTAGTTGATGGGGTGGCCTGCCAACCATGGGTCGTTGGGCGGAAAGGTCTGGCTTTTCACTATGGCGTTCATGAAGCCGAAGTCCATGAACTTCTCGGTGCCGAATATATCCGGGGAGAAAGCGCGCATGACCGCCCAGAAGGCATACATCGCTATGTACAGGGTTTCCGCAACCACCAGATACCGGATGAAGCCTCTATCGCCCAACCACGAGCGGAAATCGCCCAGCAGTCCGGCATTTCTACGCCATAATAGCCAAGCCGAGAAGCCGATCAGCACCAGCAGGCACATCAGCAACAGTCCACGTCCAAACGATGCCAGTTGGAGCATGGCAAGGATGTAGGCCAGCCATACGGTGAGCAACAGGCCTAGCACCTTGGCCACGCCGAAACCTCGGTCTGGTAAAGCGCGCAGGAGCACGGCGGCTGCGGGTAATGCCGCCAAGCCCAGCAATTCGAGCATGATGAACCACAATATCGCTTCACCCATCAGACCGCTTCCCTGTGCTAATCCTGATTATGGGCAGGGTATGAGTATGGGCGGGGCTTGGCTCTCATCAGCCTTGCCCTTCCCCCTCACGATGTGTCCTCCAAACATGCTTCAGGCGTAGAGAACGCGGGGTCGGGCAACCCTGCTGGCCTTGTGCCCCTCGTAGTGGGCGCATCCCCTCTGGACCTTACCTGTTCAGTCGCTGGCGCGCAAGGTCGGCCCACGGGTTTGGCCCCGTGCTGTTGTCAACTGCCTTCTGGTAGGCTTCTCTCGCCCTGTCCCTCTCCCCCTTAGCCTCGTAGGCCTCGCCCAGATGGAACCACGATTCCACGAAGGACGGGTCGTGTTTCACGGCTTCCTGAAATTCGCGAATGGCGTCGTCATAGCGCTTGCGCTCAAGGTAAGCAAGGCCCACCTTGTTGTGGCCCGCCGGGTTAGTCAGGTCTACATCGCGGGCGTCTTCCCATGCTTTGAGTGCCCGGTCAGGTTGGCCGGCTGCCTGATAAGCATCTCCCAGCATATGTCTGAGGGCAACGTCGGCGGGGTTCTGCCGGACCAACACCTCAAGCTCACGGGCTGCGTCGGCGAAGTAGCCATTCTGTCTGTACCACTCCACGAGGCGCATGCGCTTTTCGGGGTTGGCCGGGTCCGCTGTGACTTCGGCCAGCAAGGCCTTCAGCGCGGGGTCGTCCACGGGCGGAGTAGGGGGCGGCGCGGGCGTGGCCGTAGGCAGGGGCGTGATGGCGAGGCCGGGCCTTGATGGGTCAACAGGGGTGCCCGCCGCAGGTATCGCAACGTCCCTCACCACTCGGTAGATCGTGGTGCCGGGCAGGCCCGCAGGTCCCTGTATCTCGAACACTTTCTCCAACGCCCCCGCCTCGGCAAGCTGGGTGAACTTGGCCAGACCCTGCCCGTCCCCGCGCATCGAAATCTGCGCCTGCTCGAGCTGGCCAAGGTAAATATAGTCAATATCGTACTTGTTGATGTATGTGAGCGCGCGCTGTACATCGGGCGTGGTGAAGAAGTCCATCATCTCGGCGCGGCGGTCGCCCACCAGCCAGCCGTAGCGCTGTTCCTCTTGATGCAGGCCGCCGACCACCATGGGCAGGCCGGTGTTAGACGCGGCACGCATGCCATATTCGCGGTAGTAGCCCATAGGCAGTTCGGCCAGCGTCACCGGACCGCGGATGTTGTGGTTGAGCCACTGGATGGCCGGGTAGTCAAATCGCAGGCTTATGGGGAAGGGTGAGACTTCGGTGGTGTACACCGCATCCTGCATGAACCGCAGGCCGTGCAACGTGCCCACGGGCGGCGATGGGGCGAATCGGTCGGCTACGCGGGCCGGTATGCCCAGCAGAGTGAACACCAGACTCATTGCAAGCAGTAGCCCGAACGCCCCGATCCACACCACTCTACTTGCTGTCCAGCGGATGCCGGCATGCACCGACGCCCCGCGCTCTGCCAGTTCGGCACCAGCAGGCTCCTGCAAGAGGTGGTCACGCCCGAGCGCGTGGCCCTCCTGCGCCCGCTCGTCTGCTTCTCGCTCGTCGCTTGCTGTGCTGCTGGCGGACCACACCAGCCAGTTGCGAGGTAGTGCCTCGTCCTCTACCTCGCCTGCTTCGCCCACACGCTCCACCTGCGTGCCGGACTGCATGTGTGGGCCCGGTCTATTGCCCTCCGGCCAGCCCCCCTGCTCGCGTTCGCGCTCGTATATATGCACCGTATCGGCCATGTGCGTGCCGAACCGGTCTCCGTCTTCTTCCTCTATGCGTTGATCTATGACCTGTACTGCCTCTGGGGTGGGCTTATCGGGTTTGCCGATGTTATCCAGCAACCCGTGCAGGATATAGTACACCGCCACGGCCCCTCCTGCGGCCAGCAACACCCATACCTGAATGTAGAACTTGAACACCGTGTTCATGCGATACATAGGGCTGTTGTTCAGGTGGTCAGCCAGATAGACGAGCTCCACACCCAGAGCCACAGCGAGGCCCACCACCAGTAGCAATGCCATGCCTAATGCGCTCGCAGACCTCGTGGTGGACAGCGTGGTAGCGGTGATTCCGCCGATGAGGGCAATCAGCAGAGCTAGCAGGTATTGCCCGGTAGCCAGTTGTAGCAACACCAGCAGACCTGTCGCCACGAGCATCCCCAACCCCGCCGCCAAGGGCAGTACGCCGGGGTACAACCACTCGCCGGGTGGGGCTATGGTCTCCGTCCGCATTTGCGCCTGAGCGTGGGCTTCGGCTACCCAGTTACGTTGCTCTCCGTCGGGGCTGATCGCCCAGTAGACCTCGGGGTCATAGCCCGGCCACTCTTCGGCCACATAACTCTGGTCCTCATACAGATAGCCTGCGCGCTCGGTGCCGCTTGCGTCTTGGGCGTATCGGGTGGGCGCAGTGGTCGGCGGTTCCCCCTCGTGCTCCGGCCCGTGCCCGGCTGGCTGATCGCCTCCCTCCGGCTGGGGTGGTGGGGCATGCTCTGCATCGAAAAGCGCAGAAGTTTCGGTCGCGGTACCGTGCTGGCCGGTGCGGTTTTCGGCGGTGTGGTCATCGGTCGGTCGGGCGATGGGCCCGTCGTCGTTAGCCCGGAACGGCACCAAGTTTGTGGGGTTGGCGGGCCCAACCGGCAGCGAACCGCTTGCACCTGCCGAACCTGCGGCGGCCAGCGCGAGCGATGTCCCCATCGCTGGCCTCATCGGTTCGCGTTCGAACGCCAAAGGGGCGGCAGGCTCGGCGTGGGATATGGATCGGGTGCGGTTGGCGAACATGCCGGTGAAGTCTTGCAGGGCCTGCCGCCATGGGAAGCGCCACAGCCCGAATATCAGATAGGACAGCGCGATGAATACGAATATTGCCCAGAACATGAGGAACTCGAACAGGGTGGTGCGCCTCATGAAGCCCATGCCCCCGTCCACCAGCGGTTGTATCTGCGTATAGAAGGCTTTGAAGCTCAGGTAAAAAGGTATATACGCCAGCAGAGAAGCCGCGGCCAGCGCGCCGATGGCTACTATGGTCGTCATATTCAGCGTGAAGAAGTCCGCAAAGCCCAATCGGCGCTCTTGCGCTTCTTGCTCGAAGGCATGGTTTGCCTGTTCATCTGGGTCGGCTTCCGCGCGCCCCGCACGCATCAGGGCGACGAGCACCCCACCGGCTGTGACCAGCATGAAGGTCGGGAAGTCCCATGAGTTGGTGACCGCGGTTGCGCCAAGCACCAGCGCCATCAGCCCGAAGCTCAGTGCCCCGCACCAGTCCGGGCCCCACAGCCATTGCAGGGCCGCCGCCACACGATCGCGCACCTGCTCGCGCCACGATGCAGGCAGAGGCACGGGCTTGCCCCCGCGCGTTAGCATGATAAAAGCCGGTGCGAATGCCAGATTGATGGCCAGCGCCGCTGCCATCAGAATGATGGGCATGTCGATGAGGTGTGGGTGTAGGTCGGCGAACAGGAAGCTCCAGAACGGAAATTCGTTGATGGTGTTGACGATCAGGCGGGATGAATCCCAGTAGTTGAACGATGTATACTGCGCTATAAACGCCCCTTGAATGCACCCCTGACCGGGGTTTGGGCAGCCCGTCAGTGCTTTAGCCATCTCGATCATCGGGCCGCGCAGTCCGGGCAACACTATCATCAGCAGTTGCCAGAAGCCGTGGATGTTGCCGATCACCAACATCAGCACTCCCGACAGCAGGCCGTAACCGAGAGCAGTGCCCGGCACCGGTTTGGAATTGCCCCGCCTACGTTGGCTCCACGCCACCAGATTGTACGCAATGGAGGCCGCACCCGAGAAGGTGAATGCATACAGCAGGGGTATCGCTAGATTGAACCCGATTGCGGGGTCCACGCCTATCAACTTAATGAGCACGGCTATCAGGAACTGGCCGTAGTAGTAATAGTTGATGTACCCACCCGAGAAGAATGGGTCCAGCGGGGGCATCCATGCGCTTCTCAGGATGGCGTTGAGGAAGCCGAACTCCATGGGCTTTTCGCCCCCGTTGTACGGGTGCCATAGATCGGGATTGAGCAGGCGGATGAGCAGAAAAGCCCCGAATGCCAGCAAGAAGACCACCTCGTAGAATACGACCAGCCTGAGCTTGTCGGCGAAGAATTGCCGTATCTGCTCTCTCGCGCCCAGCCGCCAGCACAAGTAAGACACCCCACCCGTCATCAGCATAAAGAACAGTATGCTCCATACGCTGAACGGCAACAGGCGTGCGCTGGCCGACATCCACACACCCCAGCCCACCATCAACAGCCCTGCCAGTTTGGCGAACGGATAGCCCCGGTCCGGCAGATTACGCGCTACCGTGAATACGATGGGCAGTGCCAGCAAACCCAATATGTACGCTGCCACCAGCCACAATAGCACGGCCACCCACTGGTAGCTCTCCTGAGCGAGTGGGTTCCATGCGTAATCGTTGAGCGCAGGCAGATCCGAGACCTTCTGGCCGTCAATGATCTCGCCGACCATAAGTGACTTGTCATCGCTCACTTTGCCGTGGCGCGTGGCCGAATACTCACCGGGCGGGCGGTTGAGAGCTGTGCTGAACATGGTGCGCAGTTGGTCATCGCTCAGGTTGCTCACCTTCCTGAAGATGTCCACGCGCGGGTGGTCGTACACCGTGAAGCTCTCGTCGGCCGATTGGTCATCGAAGCGCATGCCGAACAGCTCTGGCGTGACGTGTGCAGTGTATGCCTTCTCGAACCCTAGCTTGCCGGCGAACAATAGCTCGTAGAATTTAGTTTGCACGGGGTACCGCCATGGCAGTTTAGGGATGGAGCCGTAGAGGCGGTTGCTGGCCAAGAATATATAGTCCGTCTGCCGGAGCAGGTCTTTGATGTACTCGAACTCCTGCTCTGGTGGCCTGTCATCGTACAGATTGAAAGCGACGTGGCCGTATCGCTCGCCTCCCCACAGTGGTAGCGCGTCATCCCAGCCTTCGGAGCTACGCACAGCACCTTCGGGCACGTTCTGTAATATCCATTCGGTAGCTTGCACCCGCGAGTGCTTCTGGCTGTATATGTTCATGAAGGCCACAGCCCACAGGAAAGCCCCGCCGATGGCCAGCACTCCTAGAATGGGGAACAGGTTGCGCCGGAGCATGTGTACGGCGGGGGTGGGGTGCATGGGGTGGCCGGCTGGGGCTTGCAGCCTGTATGGCTGATAGCGCTGTCTGGACCACAGCGTGCCCCGCACTACCATGGCCGCGCCAAGGATGCACAGGATGGGCACGAGCGGCAGCATGTAGCGCATCCACTTGGCTTCGAGCGTCAGGATGGTGGCGAAATAGGGCAGTGCCCCCGCCATGAGCAGCACTTCTGCGGGCCTTCGTCGAAAGGCGTGCCATAGGCCCACCAACATGCCTGCGAGCACTATCAGGCCGGGCAGGGGGCTGAGACCCCACAGCACCAGATTCTGAAAATGATACAGCACCGGCACGGTGCCCACATACTGGCGCGTGTACGGGGCGCCGTCCGCACGCCCGCTCTGTATCTCGGCCTCCTCCTGTATACCTCTCCACCATGGATTCGAGTCGAATACGGCTTCCAACCCGCCTTGCCTGAGCTGCGACCAATCGAAGCTCCACAGCACGTAAGGCTCGGTAATGGCGAAGGCCAGCAGGGCGCACACCATCGCCACCAGCATGTAAGGCAAGCCCTTGCGCACAAGATGCCCGGCGAAAGACAGACCCCTCTCATTGCGGCCTGCCGGTTGCAGCCCGACCGGGTCCCCGAACTCGGCACCCACCACACGTGTTTGCTTCCTGTATGCGGCGCGCAGTACCACTGCCGCCACTACCACGAGGGCAAATGGTGCGATGGATACCTTGCTGGCGATGGCGAGGCCGAGGCACGCTCCCGCACCCGCCGCCGCCCACCACGACGGGCGCTGCATCAGCACCACACTGAAGTACAGAGCGCCCATCATGAAGGTCACTAAGAAGGTGTCGGACGCATAAAAATGCGATAGCTGGATGTGGGTCACAGCGAACGCCACCAGCGCGCTGGCGATTAATGCCGTGCCACTTGAGTACAATCTTCTGGCTATCAGGAACACCAGCAATATGGTGATGAGGTCGAAGATGCTGGACAGGTGGCGCCCCACTACCGTTGTGCCGTCATAGCCCAGATAGTAGCCCTTTGGTGTAGTGGCAGTGGGTGGCAGCAGCGTGTCCACCAGCCACGACACGCCGCGCGTCAGGTATACGGGCAAGGAGCCGTATGGATATCGGCAACCAATGGGGGGACAGTTGCCCTCGACTCTTGTGGAGCGCAGGTTGAGTGGGCTGGTGCGTGGGTCTAGAAGCTCCTCAGGCGTGCCGGGCCACGATAGGGCTGTGGTGCGCATGACTATGAAGCGCTCGTCTGGGTGCTGGTGGGTGCCCTGATCGAAATCTCGCCCGTAGAAGCGGAAGAAAGCCGCTACAAACAGTATACCGGCAAGCGCCAGTAACACCCGGTGTCGCCGCCAGAACGGCAGGCGCTCTACGGGTGTGCCTTCAGGTTGCGACAGATAGAAAACCTCTCGATCGTCAGGGGGAACGAGCGACAACTATGGCTCCCGGACAGTTCAAGGCTGGTTGCAGGTGGCGCCAATGCCCCAGACAAAGATTAAATCCGTGCCCGGCACACGGCACAACCCGACGTTTGCTTTCTCTGTTATAGTTGTGAGATTGTAACATAGCACTCGGTATGGAGGCAAGTGCGCCCTTGGCCGTAGGTTGCGCCAATCTTCTCAATTTGAGAGGTCAGGAAGGATGCGCGGGTATGATGATAAGCCTCCATATTGGTAGCGCGCGTTACGAGGACCGTTTGGTCTGCGTTTGTTCGCTGCGTGGGCGTGCAGGTTGGGCTGTTGTGGTCGTTCTTGCCCCTGAGCGGGCAGGCTCTGCTGTTGCGCCCTGCTGTCGCTCCAGCTTGCGTTTCAGTTCATACTTCTTTTCTTTAGCTCGATGCTTTTGCATAGCACGTCTGCGTGACTTGTTCATGGCTTATCCCTCTTGCTGGTGTGGTTTATCACCCGAAGGGGGCGGGTACCAGATGTCCTCCGGCTTGTTCTCAAACGCAGAAGCCGACTCGTACTTCACCTCGGCGAAGGGCATGGGGTAGTCGAGTACCGGCAGTTCGGCTTGGGCACCGGTGGCAAACTCGCTTCGCATGCCCGTGCGGGCTTTAGCCTGCTCGTCCATGCGTGCCAGCTCTTCCAGCACTCTGGGTGGCATGTCACCACCCGCCAGATAGTGCTCTTGCTCTTCTGGGGTCATCTTCTGCAGAATGGGGTGCACGGACCACGGGTTGCCTAGCGCCGAGGATGTGACCGCCGACACCTGTGTCAGTTCATTGCTCAGATCGCGCCATGCTGACCGTGCCGGTTCCACGGCTCTGCGGAACTCGGCGATGGCTCTGCCTACCGTTCTGGCTGCCTCAGGCAACCGCTCGGGTCCAAGTATGATCAGGGCCACCACGAGTATGACCAGAATTTCCCACAACCCGATGCCGAAAATCTCCATTGCTCGATTCCCAACCCGGTACGATATGCCTCACATGTCGAGTGTACCTCGCCGTAATAACCTCGCCTGCTCGCTATGGGCTAGCGGGCGTCTCCCTCTCCGCGGGTGCTGCTCACCTCACCCACCACCCATCTGGCGTAGGCATGGTTCACTCCCGCGGGCTGGATCTGGAGCACGCATGGCAGTTCATAGCTATGCATGTCCAGAATCCTCTTTTCAGCGGCATTCGCTCTGGATTTGGACGTCTTGCATATAAGCACGTGCTCGATCTCGTCCGCCACTTTGCCCTGCCAGCGGTACAACGAGCGCGAAGGGTAGACGTTGGCGCAGGCGATCAATCTCTCTTCGAGCAGCGCACGCGCGATGCCTGTTGCTTCTTCCTCGCTCCCGCAGGGCACGTACAGCAAGATCAGATCGTGTGCGTTGTCCACCGTGTAACCTCCGTTACAATTATACTTTAGACCGAAACTTGCACCAACCGGCTCGTACCGGGGCCGTGCGATTGCTGATGGTTGATCATAACGTAACTCTCACCTCTCTTGCCTTGTGGAGGGAGGGCCGGGTGTGGGGGGTAATCACCGCCGCGATTGAACTGGAAATGCTACGATGAAGTAGATTATAATGGTTGTGTGACTTGAAATGGCATGCCGGCACGCTGGCACATTGGCCGGCACCGCCCTGCGGCTAGGCAGATAGCGCCGGAGGTGGGTATGGCTTTGCGCCCCCAACAGTCGCCGAACTCCCTCAGCGATGAGGCCGCTGAAATATACGCGGCCATGCATGCGGCGAGTGTCTGCCTGCGCCTGCGTAGCGCGCTGTTGTGGCTCGCCGCCATCTTTCCTCTAGCTCTCATGAGCGCCGCCACGTGGATAGCCTTCGTTCGCTTCACCCTTGTGGAGCTTCCCGCATGGCCGGCCGGTGTTATCTTCGCTAGCTGGCTCGTTGTGTGGTTGGTATGGGTAGCACGCTATCGGCCCGCTCAGGCTCAGGCGGCTCGCTTCTTAGATCGTGTGCTTAATCTCGACGAGCGCGTTTCCACTTGGTTGGAGATCGAGCGCGGACGCAGGTTTGGCAGGTCTTATTACGCCCATGTATTCGCCGGTCGCCAACTGCTCGTCGACACTGTGGAGAAACTGCGAGAGCGCAGACATCGCATGCCTGCGGGCTTCAGCTTCAAGCCGAGACTCGTGCATGTGGTGGCCGTATCGGTGGGTCTGCTGGCGCTGGCGGCGGCCATCACCTTACCTACCCCGCTCGACGAAGTGCGTGCGGAGCGTGCCGCCCTCAGACGGGCGGTGCAGGCGCAGATGGAGCAGATAGCCGCCCTGAGGCAAGAGCTGGCCGCCCACCCCTCACTGCCTGCCAATCTGCGCTCCGCTCTGCTGGCCGAACTGGCCGGTGTGGAGCAGCAACTCAGCATGACGAAATTGGACCGCGAAGCCATGATCGCCGCGCTCGCCGATGCGCAGGAGCGAGTGCGCAGGCTCACCTCCGCGTCCGCATCCGATTTCGACCAACTTGTTGCGGCGGCACGGGTCATTCAATCCGGGGCCGCCGAGAATTCTAACTGGGAGCCTGCCGAGTCGCCGGAGACCACCGACCTTGGCAGGGCAGCCGAAGCGTCCGAGTTCCTTGCGGACTACATCCCGCAATTCACCGATTCGGAGCGCAGGGAGGTGGCACAGGCGTTGGAGCGCGCCTCTGACATAGTAAGCACCCGCCATGCCGAATTGAGCGAGGATCTTACCGCGTCGGCCAAAGCTTTGCGTGCCCAAGATGAGCGCACGGCCTTTCGGTCTTTGAGGCTGGTGGCCGGGCACCTGCGCGAAGCCAATAGGGGGAGGGAGAGCGCGCTGGCGGTGGAGAGCACGCTGGCCAAGCTCGAAGAGGCACGCCAGAGCATGGCGCAGGCCGGGCTGACCACCGGCAGACGCACTCAGGTGGGCTTCCGCCGCCGCGATGCCATCACCCGATTGGACCCCGCGCTCACCGGCGCGAACGGCGGGCAGGGCACTCAGGCTGATGCAGGGGACATGCAGGGGGCCGGCTCCAACCGGCCTCAGGGTGAGGCCGATCAAAGCATCGGTAAGTCGGGCATGGGCCCGCGGGTCGGCCAGAACGTGCCTGCCTTCGGCAGTCAGGCCGGCTCCAATAGAGGGGCGGGCGGCTCCACTTCTTCAGGCTCAGACTCCGGACGATCCGGTAATTCGGGCACAGGCTCCGATCGAGAAGGGGGTAACGCGCAGCAGAGCGCGGACCAACAAGCTCAGAACGGTTCTACAGGCACATTGCAGGGACCTGTGAGTGCGCCCATCACCGGCGCAAACGGCGCTATCAGCCGGGTGCAGAACCCGGCGGGCAGGGGTGTGGGCGGCGGTAGCCAGCCCGATGATTCCGGATCGGCCAGCGACGAACAGGGCGACGAGAAGGTGTACGTGCCCGGTCCCATCCCGCAGGCCGGGGAGGATAGATCCACCACTGTGGCCGGCCAGCAGGAGACGGATCCGGCGCGCACCGAGGGTCTCGAAGGCAGGGCAAGCGGCGGCACGAACGGCGAGTTGACGCAGGCCGGGCGCGGTCCCGGCGTGCTCACGCCCATCCATACCCCCTACAGGGAGATCATCGGTGAATATGCGCGGCTCGCCATGCAGGCCCTCGACCGTACATACATACCGTCCGATGCGAGGCAGTACGTCAGGGATTACTTCACCGAGTTAGGCAAGTAGGGGAGCTTGTGCGCGCACCCTGTGCGCCCGCGTATGCATAATGGCGGCGGGGTGGGGCAACGCTCCGGGCTCTCAACGTGGTAATGTGCTAGGTCTCATCAAAGCTTGTAAAGGAGTGATGCGTGGCAGCTATTCATTCAGCACAGGCGGGCGTGCGAGATGACCAGCCCGGCCAGACCAGCGCCGCTACTGGCAGCGGTGCGTCTCTGGCGGAAATAACGCCTGAGGAGTTCAGGGAGAAGGCACTGAGGATTGAGAGCGAGGTGGGCAAGGTAATAGTGGGCCAACGCATGCTGGTGCATCAGGTGCTGGTGTGCTTGTTGGCGGGGGGTAACGCCCTGTTGGAGGGCGTGCCCGGTCTGGGTAAGACGGTGCTAGTGCGCACCCTCGCGCAAGTGTTGGACTGTGAGTTCAGCCGCATCCAGTTCACCCCCGATCTCATGCCGGCGGACATCATCGGCACCAACATCCTTGTGGAGGATGAGGCTGGGGGGCGGCGCTTCCAGTTCCAACCGGGTCCGATTTTCGCCAACTTGATACTGGCGGACGAAGTGAACCGCGCCACGCCAAAAACTCAGTCCGCGCTGTTGGAGGCCATGCAGGAGGGCACCGTGTCCGTGGCACGTACCATCTACCAGCTTCCCAAACCTTTCTTCGTGCTTGCCACGCAGAACCCGCTGGAGATGGAAGGCACATATCCCCTGCCCGAGGCCCAACTCGACCGCTTCTTCTTCAAGCTCAACGTAGAGTTCCCTACAGCCGCCGAGTTGATAGCTATATCAGACCGCACCACCTCGGGCATGGAGCCGGTGGTCAACCGGGTGGTGGACGGCCCCCAGATTCTGGCGATGATTCACCTTGCCAGACAGACCCCGATAGCCACCCATGTGACCGCTTATGCCGTCAGGCTCCTTCAGGCCACCCACCCCACGTCGCCTCTGGCAACCCACATGGTTCGGCGATATGTACGCTACGGCAGTTCACCGCGCGGCCTGCAAGCTATGATCCTCGCGGGCAAGATTATGGCTTTGTTGGACGGTCGCTATAATGTGGCCTTGCGCGACATCCGCACCGCAGCTCTGCCCGCCCTGCGCCACCGAATCATCTTGAACTTCGACGGCGAGGCCGAAGGCATCTCCACCGACGCCATAGTGGCTTCGGTTCTGGAGGAAACGCCCGAAGACGAACCCGCCTGACCCGACAGGCACCGGCACCGAGCAGCCGCCACGCTACTAGATAGGACCGCTCAATGGGTCTGCTTGAACCTCTAGCCCTTGCGGCGCTCCCGCTTGTGGGCGTGATTATCGCTCTATATCTGCTCAAGCTGAGACGGCCAACCACCCCTGTCGCCAGTTTGCAGATGTGGTCTGCTCTGGCGCGTGACCGCGAGGCCAATACCCTGTGGCAGCGCCTGCGCTTCTCGGCGCTGTTGCTGTTGCAGTTGTTAGTGCTATTGCTCCTCATACTTGCCCTTGCCCGCCCATGGGTGCAATCTCCAGCCGGTGTGGGGCACAACGTGGTGCTCATCATAGATGTGTCTGCCAGCATGGCGGCGACCGACGCCGAGCACACCGGCCGGCGCACCCGCCTTCAGGCCGCGCAGGATCACGCCAGAGGCATAGTGGACAACTTGCCCGAAGGTGGCACGGCCACCCTTATCGCCTCCGATGTGCACGCTACCATACTGGTGCCGACCACCAGCGACCGCTCTCGCCTCCGTCGGGCTATTGACGAGTTGACGGTGCAACCCACCGGCACCGATATGCTGGAGGCTTTCAAGCTGGCCTCCGCCTTGGCCGCTGGCCACCCCCACACCGTGGTGTGGGTGCTGTCCGATGGCGCTTTCCCGCCTGTGGGCCAACTGGTCGAGCCTGTGCAGGGCGAGGTCCGCTTTGTCTCGTTTGGCACGGGTAAAGCCAATCAGGGCATCACTGCGCTGTCTCTGCGACAGCAGGCGGGCGCGGTCAGCTTGTTCGTGCAGATAGCCAACTCCGGCACGCAGACTACCACTCGCCGTCTGGATTTGATCGTTGACGATGCCCCGTGGAACGCCCGCACGGTACGTATCGGCCCCACCACCAGCGCCGAGTTGGTGGTGGACAATGTGCCGATTGGAGCGAGGGTAATACACGCAAGGCTGGCGGGTGTGGATGCCCTGCCCCTTGACGACGAAGCATGGGCCATAAATCGGGCCAGCGTGCCGGCCAATGTGCTTCTTGTAACCAAGGGCAACAGATTTCTTGAGTTGGCCCTGTCTCTGCTGCCTACGGTGGCCCTGTACAAGGTGGCGCCCGCCGATTACCACCCGCAGGTCACCATAGAGGGGGCACCCCCTGACCTGACCGTGTTCGATGCGGGCCTGCCCGCCTCCGCCATGCACACCCTGCCTACCGGCAACCTGCTGCTGTTCGCGCCCCCCGCAGGCAACCCACTTATACAGGTGCAGGGAGTGATCACTCAGCCTGCGCCGCTCGCCCCGGCCTCCACTGCCGATCTTGCTCCGGCTTCCCCACCCAACCGATCTGCCGAGGGCATGAGTGGGCAGGACCCCGGCCAGCGCGAGCCGCTTCTGCGCTTCGTGGACCTGTCCTCCCTGCATATAGCCAGATCTATGCGCTTGCAGGTGCCTGCGTGGGGCCGCGAAGTGCTGTCCAGCGATAAAGGGCCGTTGATTATCGCAGGGGAGGAATCGGGGCGCAAGGTGTGCGTGGTGGCCTTTGACCTGCATGACACCGACCTGCCCGTGCAACCGGCCTTCCCACTGCTCATGCGCAATCTGGTGACCTATCTGTCCCCCGACCCTACCGGCGGCCTGCCCGTGAGCGTGTCCCCGGGCACGCCGGTGGGTATCGAGCCGGTGTCACCTGAGGTGGACTTGGTGTTGGTGGAAGACCCGGCGGGGCGCGAGCACCGCTTCGCGGTTAGCCCGGACCTCCCACGTGTGACCTTCGCCGACACCGCTCAGCCCGGTGTGTATTACGTCACCCATTATGCGAACGGGCAGATCGTGGGGCAAGAGGCGTTCGCCGCCAACCTGTTTATGCGCGATGAGAGCATGATAGCGCCCAACCCTAAGCCCGACCTACCGCGTGCGCAGGCATCTGGCACCAGCGGTACGGCGTCCGGCCCACTGCCCGCTGCCGAACCGCAGGAGTTGGTGCGGCGAGAGCTGTGGCCGCTTGTGGCCCTGTTGGGCTTCTTGCTGCTGGTTATCGAGTGGCTGTATGCCCAGCGCATGGCTGTTCGCAGATGGTTGACCGAGGTCGAGACGCGCCGTGCCGGGGCCGGCCGCACATGACGCACGCCGAAGAGAAGAACCGTGAGCTGTGCCTATGGAAATGCCCTTCAGCATAAGCGAGCCTAAAGCGCTGATCCTCCTGCTTAGCATCCCTCCGGTGGTGGTGGTGGGCTGGCTCAGCGCACGCGCTCGGCCCCGCGACAGGCTGCGCATTGCCGTGAGCACCGGCCTACGCTCGGCCATCCTGCTGCTGGTGGTGCTGGCGCTGGCCGGCCTTCATCTAGTCACCTCTGGCGGCCCTCTTAACGTGGTGTTTCTCATAGACGAATCGGCCAGCGTGGCACCGGAGACCAGAGAAGCCGCCTACCAATATGTCAGACAGGCCATCGCTTCCATGGGGCCAAATGACTGTGCTGGCGTGGTGTTGTTCGGTGAACGGGCAATCGTTGACCGCGCCCTCTCCGCCGACACGCGTTGGCAGCACAGCGGCAGGCACCCTGCCGAGGTAGCTACCAACCTTGCCGATGCAATGCAGGTGGCCAGTGCTCTGTTCCCGGAGGGTGGGGCGCGCAGGCTCGTGTTGCTTAGCGACGGCGTGCAGACGGTGGGCAGCGCGGAGGATGTTGCTCGCCGGCTGGGCCTTGTCGGTATACAAATATCGGTGGTGCCGCTGGGCGTCAACGCCCACAATGAGGTGGCAGTGGAGCGCGTGCTCAACCCCACCAGTCTGCATGTCGGCGAAGAGTACGATGTGCGTGTGTTGCTGAGGAGCACATCCGAGCGCGTGGCTGTGGTCAGTCTGTACGATGGAGACCAGCTCGTGGCCCGGCAGGAGGTACAACTCCGTGCCGGGGATAACGTGGTCGAATTCCGCCACAAAGCCACACAAGAGGGTTTCCGCACCCTGAGCGCCAGCGTTACCTCGGTGGACGACCGCTACGCGCAGAACAATCAGCTTGCCTCATTCGTTATTGTCAAGCCCCCGCCGAAGGTGTTGCTGGTGGCGGGCACCCCTGCTGATGCCGGCCCGTTGAAGGCGGCGTTGGAAGCCAGTGGCGTGCGGGCCGACGTGGTAGAACCCATAGCCATGCCCCACGAACCCGATAATCTGGGTCAGTACGATGCCGTGTTGCTGGTCAACGCCTCTGCCGAGACGGTGGGCATACAGGGCCAGCAGGCCTTGCAGCACTACGTGCGCGACATGGGGCGTGGGCTGATCATGGTGGGTGGTGAGCTGAGCTATGGCGCGGGTGGATACCTGCGCTCGCCGCTCGAAGAAGTGCTGCCTGTGAGCATGGACGTGCGCACCAACGAGCAGCGCGCCTCTATAGCTCTCACCTTCGTGGTGGACAAGTCGGGGAGCATGGGCAGATGCCACTGCGGTGGCTCCCAGCAGTTCAGCCCGACCATGCGCACCGAATTCGGCGTGAGCAAGATCGAGATAGTCAAGCAAGCCATCCGTAAGGCCGTCGCCCTGCTCAACTCCTCCGACGAGGTGGGGGTGGTGGCCTACGACGCCGACCCCCACTGGCTGGTGCGCCTAGCCTCGATGGGCACCATAGGCGAGGACGGTTTGAACGCTCGGCTCCAACCGCTCGTAGCCGAGGGTGAGACCGACATGCATAAAGGTATCAGCGCCGCCACCATCGAGCTTGGCGCCAGCAATGCACGGCTGAAGCACATGATTGTGTTGAGCGATGGTTGGACGCGTCAGAGCGAGTTTACAGACCTGTTGTCCGCGATCAGCGCCAGAGGCATCACCTTGTCCACCATCGGCGTGGGCGAAGGGCCGGGCGACCTGCTCAAGGAGCTTGCCGAAAAGGGGGGAGGGCGGTACTATCACGCTGAGGACGTGAACGAGCTGCCCGATGTGGTGCTGAAGGAGACGGTGCGGCTGGTGGGGGCCTATTATGTGGAGCAACCATTCAAGCCTGTCGTAGTCAACAGCAGCCCCATCTTGAATGGGTTGGACCCGAACAACCTGCCGCCTCTGCTCGGTTATAACAGCACCACCCCTAAATCCACCGCCGATGTGCTGATCAAGTCGCCGCAGGGCGACCCCATCCTTGCCACATGGCAGTACGGTCTGGGACGAGTGGCGGCGTGGACTTCCGACGCCAAAGGCAGATGGGCCGCTGAATGGGTAGGGTGGTCCCGCTTCTCGCAGTTCGCCGGCCAACTGGTGGGCTGGACCCTGCCGCGCTCTGCCACGCCCGGCATGGAAACCAGTTTTTCCACTCTTGCAGGCTCTCTACCGTCCACTCAGGACGTGCTGGTGAGGGTGGAGTCTGCGGACAGTACAGGGGCGCCGCGCAATTTCCTGCGATCCAGCGTTGTGATCACCGCTACGAACCAGATCGGCGCAGGGTCCGGGGTGCCCCCACCAGCGCCAGCAGCCGGTGGGGGTGAGACGTTCCACGCCGCGCTTGTCCAACAGTCCCCGGGGGTGTATGAAGGTGTGGTCAGGGGCTTGGGCGAGGGGGCATACGAGGTGTATGTACAACAGCTGGACCCTTCCACCGGCAGGGTGGTGGCAGTGGAGCGCACTGGCCTCGTGGTGCCCTATGCGGGTGAATATCGCCTGCCCACCGGTGTGGAGGTAAGGGCCGAGGCCCTGCTGAGCGACGTGGCGGGGCTGGGTAGGGGCCGGCGGCTGGACATCTCCAACCCTGCGGCGGCTTTCACACACGACATACCTTCTCAGCCGGTGCGCCTGCCGCTGTGGCCGTGGCTGCTTCTGCTGGCCCTGCTGCTCTTCCCGGTGGACGTAGCTGTGCGCCGCTTGAGTCTCACCCGTGCCGATCTGATCGAGGTTCTGCGGGCCGGCAGGAAGGCGGCCTGATGTGGTTTGATGTGGTAGCGAATGGGTGGAGAGGTATGCCCCTCTTCTCCTCCCAATGCATAGCCTTTCCGAGGGTGCTGGGATGCCCCTTGTCGGGGGTGTGGGGGTGTCCCACACTTCTTCTTATTCTTATCCCTATCTATAGCCTTTCTAGTATGCCTTATGAAGACTATTGACTTCAATTGTGATATGGGCGAGGGCTATGGCCTGTGGAAGCCTGCGTCGGACGAGCAGCTAATGCCCTATATCAGCTCGGCCAATGTGGCCTGTGGCGGTCATGCCGGCGACCCCGACACCATGGAGGCCACCGTGCTCCTTGCCATGCGCTATGGCGTGGCTGTTGGCGCGCACCCATCCTACCCGGACTTGCTTGGCTTCGGGCGCAGGGTCATCCCCTTCACCCCAGATGAAGTGCGGCGCTTCGTGCTATGCCAGATCGGTGCTCTGTGGGCCGTGTGCCGCGCCAATCGCGCAGACCTCACGCACGTAAAGCCGCACGGTGCTCTGTATAATAGTGCGTCTACAGACCGCGCACTCGCGGACGCAGTGGTTCAGGCTGTGCACGCGTTTTCCGCCGGGCTTCTGCTGTACTGCCTGCCCGGATCGGAGCTTGAGCACGCAGGTATGGATGCCGGGCTTGAAGTGGTGCGCGAGGGCTTTGCAGATAGAGCTTATGAACCAAATGGCTTACTTGCTGACCGTCGCTTGACTGATGCCCTGCTCAAATCGCCCGAACAGGTGGCACAGCAGGCCCTGTCGCTGGCTAACGGGCATGTGACCGCTCGCGATGGCAGTGTACTCAACGTGCAAGTGCGTAGCATCTGCCTGCATAGCGACACTCCGTCAGCCGTTGCCTGCGCCCGGCAGGTGCACATGATCCTCAAGGAGCATGGGTTCACAATCGTCTCACCAGCTCATGTACGGGCATAAGCACCCCACCCCTGTTATCCACCGCATGGGTGAATGCGCCTTGCTTGTGTGGTTCGACAGTGGCATCAGCGTGCCGGTCAATCGTCTGGTACACCGTCTGGCCTCAGCGATAAGGCAGGCCTCTTTACGGGCTACGCTCGATGTGGTGCCTGCCTATTCCAGCGTATTGGTGGTTTTCGATCCGGAGCTTCTGCCTGAATCGGAACTGCGGGCAAGGCTTGAAGAGCTGTATACCCTGTGCCTGCGAACTCCTGCTCAAACCCAAACCCAAGGTTTCCAACAGGCCCCAGAGGGTCAAGAGGGGCGGCAGGGGCAACTGCATATCATACCCACCGCTTATGGGGGAGAGGCAGGGCCGGACCTGTTCGAGCTGGCGCAGGTGCTTTCCCTTTCCCCGGACGAGTTCATTCGACTGCACTCTTCCCGCCTGTACAGGGTGTTCTTCTTAGGCTTCCTGCCCGGCTTTGCCTACATGGGCCTGCTGCACCGCGCCCTCGCCTGCGCTCGGCTGAGCGTACCCCGCGTGCGCGTGCCACCCGGGTCTGTAGGGGTGGCGGGCCGCCAGACGGGCATCTACCCGTTCGCCAGCCCCGGCGGGTGGCGGGTGGTGGGTCGTGTCTCAGTGCGTGTGTGGGACCCCTATTCGTCCCGGCCCACGCTGTTCAGTCCCGGCGATACGGTGCGCTTTGTGCCCACCGAGGTGCCTCCATCTGCCCTGTTCCAGCCCGCAGAGCCTGCACCACCTGCTGACCCACCATCATGGCCTGCGCTTGAGGTGCTTGAGCCCGGTGCGCTCACTACCGTGCAGGACGCAGGTAGGCCGGGTCTGGGGCATCTGGGCGTGAGCAGAGGCGGCGCTTTTGATGTGTCTGCGGCCCTGCGGGCCAATGCGCTGGTGGGCAACCCTCCCAATGCCGCAGTGCTGGAAATCACATGGAGCGGCCCCACCCTGCGTGTGCTGCGCAGCACAGCTATAGCCCTGACCGGAGCCGACCTGCACTGCATGGCTGGTCACAGTGCGGTGCCGGTGGGCATGTCGTGGTTTGTGCGTGCGGGCACTGTGTTGCGATTTGCGACGAGTACCCCACCGGGCGCCGGGATGCGTGCCTATCTGGCGGTGGCCGGAGGTGTGGACGTGCCCGTGGTGCTCCAGTCGCGCTCTACATACCTGCCCGCGGGCTTCGGAGGTTATAGAGGTCGGCCTTTGCAAGCAGGCGACGTGCTGGGTGTATGCCCCGCCACCGTGCCGCCTGCCGCCGTAGCCGGTCGGTTATGGCCGCAGGTCCGGTCGTCCACACAGCAGACCCGCCACGTGCCCTCGCAAAATGAAGTATCGCTGCGCTTCGTGCCGTGCGAAGGCCCATGGGCGGTTTCGCGCCGTGTGGTAGACGATTTCATGTCCCGAAGATGGGTGGTGGGCGTCAACAGCGACCGCATGGGCACGCGGCTGTCGTGCCCAGAAGGTCCGCCGGACTATATTAGTACCCGGCGGGGCGAGCTCGCGTCCTTCGGAGTGGTAAGCGGGGCCATCCAACTGCCGCCCGGCGGCAGCCCTCTGTTGCTCAACGTAGACCACCAGACCACAGGCGGGTACCCTCTGCTGGGCGTGGTGGCTATGGCCGACCGGCCTCTGCTGGCCCAACTGGCTCCCGGCCAAAGCGTTCGCTTTGTGGAAATATCGGTGGAGCAGGCTCGCGCCGCCTTTGCCGAAGCACGTGCCGAGTTACGTGCCGGCCTGCTCGCGCTTGGGGTCAGCACCGGCGCCCTTCCACCGGGCGTGTGATGCCCGTGCCCGTGCTCGCTTTGCTGTTATACCAATTCTCCATAGAAAGGCTATAAATTGTGAGGAGAGGACAAGTGGGAGACTAGGGGACTGGGGAACACCCCCGTACCCCCGGCAGGGGCGCTCCCCTGCACCCCCGGTATTGGGGATACTTCCGCGCCCAGAGGGTACCCGTCGGCAGGGGAGCACCCCCACTATAGGGAAGGGATGGGGAGGGCCAAGCCCTCCCCAAACTCCTCCTCTATTGCATACAAAGTGCCATGAAGTAGCACTAAGTCTTGCTGTACGAGCCTTTGCTAATCCTGTGGGCGCGCCCACCGGCGCTGAATTCGAGATTGCGCATGACGCCCACACGGGCACCCACGTCTATCGGACGGCCCCCCTCTGCGCCCTCACTTTCAATGAGGGCAGGCACTGGCACCGGCAGCGCCTGTCCTGCCCTGCCCGCTTCAGGCAGAGCCTGCACCAACCTGTCGCCCGCTACCGTTATGCTTAAATCGTCGAAAGTGTCGTCCGGGCTTTCAGGCACCCGCTTGCTTCGCTCCATGCGCCGCTTGCTGTAATATCCGTCCATCACACGGCACCTCCTGCTATGCTCGAAATGCAATTTGTACTGAGTAAAGGTCGGACGCCAATCGCCGGTTGTTGGCAATTGCTCATTGCGCATCGCGCATTACTCGAACGTTGCACGCTCTTCGTACACACCAAAAGTCTGGCGAAGCGCATCGCTGATCTCGCCCAGCGTGCACTCCTTCTCCACGCATTCGATGATATAGGGCATGAGATTGGCCTCGGTAGCTGCCGCCTGCTTGAGCCGGTCCAGCGCGGCCTTGACAGCCGAGTTGTCCCGCGATGCACGCAACTGCCTGAGGCGCTCGGCTTGCTCGGCCTGCAATTTGGGGTCTACCCTCAGGATAGCCGGGCGAGGGGCCGCCTCCATCTGGAAGCGGTTCACTCCTACGATCACCCTCTGCCCTGCCTCCACCTGTCGTTGCCACGCGTAGGCCGCGTCCTGTATCTCCTGATGTTGGAACCCGGCCTCGATCGCGGCCAGCGTGCCACCCATGGCGTCAATGCGCTCCAAATAGCGTCGTGCTTCCTGTTCGAGGCGATCGGTCAACCACTCCACATAATACGAGCCGGCCAATGGGTCAACCGTAGAAGCCACGCCGGTCTCGTAGGCGATGATCTGCTGAGTACGCAGAGCCAGCAGGGCAGAGTGCTCGGTAGGCAGAGCCAGCGCCTCATCCAGTGCGTTGCAGTGCAGGGACTGCGTGCCCCCCAGCACGGCGGACAGCGCTTGCAGGGCCACCCGCACCACGTTGTTGTCCGGTTGCTGCGCGGTCAGGGTAGAGCCTGCGGTCTGAGTATGAAAGCGCAGCATCATGGACTGTGGGTTGCGTGCGCCGAATCTTTCTTTGACGATTCTGGCCCACAACCGCCGCGCCGCACGGAACTTGGCTATCTCCTCGAAGAAGTCGCTGTGGGCGTTGAAGAAGAAAGCCAGCCGGCGGGCGAAACTATCTACCTCTACCCCGCGGCGCAGCACCTCTTCCACGTAGGCGATGGCATTGGCCAGCGTGAACGCGATCTCCTGCACCGCCGTGCAACCGGCCTCTCGCATGTGGTAGCCGCTTATGGAGATGGGGTTCCAGCGTGGCAGGTGGTCCGCACAATAAGTGATCAGGTCCCCCACCAGCCGCATCGAGGGGCGCACCGGGTAAATGTAGGTGCCCCGAGCGATGTACTCTTTGAGGATGTCGTTTTGCACGGTGCCGCTCAGGGCGGCCTCTTGGATCCCGCGCCGGCGGGCTACCACTATATACATGGCCAGAAGGATGGCAGCAGTGGCGTTGATAGTCATAGAGGTGCTCACGCTGTCCAGCGGAATGCCCTCCAGCAAGGTCTCCATGTCGAGTATGGAGTCAATAGCCACCCCGACCTTGCCCACCTCGCCCTGCGCCATGGGGTGATCGCTGTCATAGCCCATCTGTGTGGGCAGGTCAAAGGCCACCGAAAGCCCGGTCTGGCCCTGTGCAATCAGGTAGTGAAATCGGCGGTTGGACTCTCGGGCCGTGCCATAGCCAGCGTACTGACGCATAGTCCACAGCCGCCCCCGGTACATAGTGGGCTGTACGCCCCGCGTGAACGGATACTGACCGGGGTAGCCTAGATCGCGGTCGTAGTCCAATCCGGCGATATCTTCGGGTGTGTACAACCGCTCCACCGGCAAGCCCGAAGCAGTGCAAAATTCCTGCTGGCGTTCGGGCATGCGCTCCAGAGCAGGCTTCAATATGTTGTCTTCCCATGCACGACGTTGCTCAGACACTTGTCAACTCCTGTGCGATCCCTGAATAAAACCCTTATATTTGCACCCCGCGCCGGCTCCTACAACCTCCGGTCACTCTCACTCAATAGTGATCAGAGGCTTTCCGCCCTCGACGACCGTGCCGGCTTCGACGTGCACCTGCGCTACCGTGCCGTCGCGTGGCGCGACAATGTCGTTCTCCATCTTCATGGCCTCTAATACCACCAGCCTTTGGCCGGCCGCCACATGGTCGCCTGCCCCCACCACTACGCTTTTTACCAGCCCGGGCATGGGTGCGGCTACCACGAACCTGCCAGCATGCGCAGCCTGTCGAGGGGCCACTTTCTGGAGCCGCCACTCGCGCTCGGTGAGCACTTTGAGGTCGAACCTGTAGCGCCACAGGGCTATCCTGTAGCCGTCGCCCATGCGCTCCACAAACAACTGATAGCTCTTGCCATCCAAGATGAGCGAATACAATCCTTCGCCCGTGTGTGGCGAGATGTGCACCGGCGCGAAATCCACCTGATAGCTTTTGTGCTCGTCCGCCTGCTCAACGCGCATCATGCGCACCACGGTGCCCTGTTGAGTGTGCGCGATGTCCACGCTCATCTCATGATCGTCGAACCGGACGTAATACTTAGCCACGGAGGGCGGCCCTCCTTGCGGCGAGTCGCCAGTTGCTCTGGGGTTGCCGTCTGCCGTCTTCCGCCTCCACGCTCCGTCCTGCAATTGCAGCCACGGGTTGCACGGTGGCGCCAGCCTGTCGTTGGCGGTCGGCCACCAGCGCACCAGCGAGGGCCGCCACCTCCGCCAGATGCTCCCTGTCCTCGGTGACCATCCGGCTCTTGCCCGACAGGAAGCGCTCCACGAAGCGAGTGTCTAGCCTGCCACGCTGGAAGTCCACAGACTGCATCACTCCAAGATGGAAGGGCACATTGGTTTGCACGCCTACGATGCGGTACTCCTCCAAGGCGCGGCGCATGCGCAGTATGGCATGGGCGCGGGTGGGCGCCCATACGATCAACTTAGCGATCATAGGGTCATAATAGATCGAGACCTTGCCACCTCTGTACACACTGCTGTCCACGCGCACCCCCGGCCCTCCCGGCTCTGACACATCTGTTATATCGCCCAGCGACGGGGCGAAGTTGTTGAATGGGTCTTCGGCGGCGATGCGGCATTCGATGGCGTGCCCGCGCATGCTCACATCTTCCTGACGCAGGCGCAGCGGCCTGCCGGAGGCCACTCGTAATTGCTCCAG
Source organism: Chloroflexia bacterium (assembly GCA_034437815.1). Classification (GTDB taxonomy): domain Bacteria; phylum Chloroflexota; class Chloroflexia; order QHBQ01; family JADMIH01; genus JADMIH01. Next base: position 28,214 of record DAOTTC010000088.1, read on the forward strand.
CACGAGGTCTACACCAGTGACCATCTCGGTTACTGGGTGCTCAACCTGAAGCCGGGTGTTCACTTCGAGGAAGTAGAAGTTCCTGTACCTGTCCACCAGAAACTCCACCGTGCCTGCCGAGCTGTAGCCCGAGGCCCGCGCCGCCGCCACAGCCGCCGCGCCCATGCGCTCGCGCAGTGCCTCGTCCACCGCCACGGAAGGCGCTTCCTCTATCAATTTCTGGTATCGCCTCTGGATGGAGCACTCGCGTTCACCAAGGTGTATCACGTTGCCGTGTTGATCGGCCAGAACCTGTATCTCGATATGGCGCACCGAGTCCAGATACTTCTCCAGATAGACGGTGCCCGACCCGAAAGCCGACAGGGCTTCGCTGCTGGCAGTGCGCAGTGCGGCGGCCAGCTCTTCCGGGGTGTGCACTATACGCATGCCCTTGCCCCCGCCGCCCGCCGAAGCTTTGATCAGCACGGGATAGCCAATGCGCTCGGCCACCTTAGCGGCCTGCTCCGGGTTGTCTACCGCCACGTCCATGCCCGGCACCACCGGCATGCCCACCGATTGCAGCGTTCGGCGGGCGGCCAACTTGTCGCCCAGCATGCGCATGGCTTGTGGGGGCGGGCCGATCCACACCAGCCCTTCGTCCAGCACCGCCTGCGCGAAGTCGGCGTTCTCGGCCAGAAACCCGTATCCGGGGTGCACCGCATCCGCCCCCGACTTGCGAGCCACCTCCAGCAATTTATCTATTCGCAAGTAGGATTGCGCCGAGGGTGGCGGGCCGATAAGGTAGGCTTCGTCGGCTGCGCGCACGTGCAGTGCCGTGCGGTCGGCCTCTGAATACACCGCCACCGACCGAATGCCCACCTCCGCGCATGCCCGCGCGATGCGCAGGGCGATCTCGCCCCTGTTGGCTATCAACACCTTGTTTATCTTCCTGACCATATCGTGCCTTTCCCCCCGTGGGTGCGCGTCTGGCCGGCGCGTCGCACCATGCCGTGCCGGGGTCCGTCAGCATGCATGCACCTGCCGGTTGCCTGCGATGAAAGCCTGTAGATATCTGCTTGCCGGTTGCCTGCCCAGCATGTCGAGGATGTACAGCGAGGCTCGTGCCACCGACTCCGCATCCACACCCGTCTCTATGCCCATGCCGTGTAGCATATACAGCAGGTCCTCGGTCGCCAGATTTCCCGATGCCCCCGGCGCGTAGGGGCACCCGCCCAGACCGCCTGATGACGCATCTATGGTTGTGATACCCGTTTGCAAGGCCGCCAGCACGTTGGCAAGGGCCGTGCCCCGCGTATCGTGGAAGTGCATAGCCAGCGCGTCTAGCGGCACGTCACCCTGCAACAGTTCCATCAACTCGTAGACTTGATTGGGTGTGCCCACGCCTATGGTGTCGCCGAGAGACACCTGCCACACCCCCAACTCCAACAGGGCCAGCGTGACCGCACGCACCCGCTCCGGTGGCACCGTGCCCTCGTAAGGGCACCCGAAGGCCGTGCTCACGTAGCCGCGCACCTTCACGCCGTGCTGTTGGGCCAGCCTCATCACCGGCCTGAAGTTCTCCAGCGACTGCTGGACGGTCATGTTGATGTTGGCAAGGGTGAAGCTTTCGGAGGCTGCGGTGAACACGGCTACATCGGTGGCCCCGGCTTCGAGGGCGCGCACCATGCCTTTTTCGTTGGGCACCAGCACAGGATAGCGCACACCTTCGATGCGCTTTATGCCGCGCATCACTTCGGCGGCGTCGGCGAGCTGAGGCACCGCGCGCGGGCTGACAAACGAGGTAACCTCGATAAATCTCAGACCGGTCTGGCTGAGGTAGTTGATGTACTGTATCTTGGCCTCGGTGGGCACCGGGTGCGCTTCGTTTTGCAGGCCGTCGCGCGGCCCGACCTCGTATACAGTCACGCGCTTCGGATACGCAGTTGCCATGCTCCACCTCCTGCTCTCACTCATCACCCGCCTTCTCCAGTTCAACCAGCACATCTCCCGCCGATACTTGATCGCCCTCGCGATAATAGACGCGAGCCACCCTGCCTGCATGGGGGGCGCGCACGGTGAACTCCATCTTCATAGCCTCGATGATGACGAGTGGCTGTTGCTCTTCCACCGGCTGGCCCTCCGAGGCGAGTACCTTGAGCACCTTACCCGGCATGGGGCTTTGCAGGCTTTCCTCCCCCCGCAGGTGTATGGCGCGGGACAGGCGATCGGTGGACAGGGGCGGCATATGCGTCACCCTGTATTCGCGCCCACCCCGCCGCACGATTATCACCCCATCTCCCTGCCTGACGTACCTGATGGTATAGAGCGGGCCGTGCTTGTCGAGGCGCATTTGCACGCTCGGCCCGGCGACCGGCGTGCCGTCGCTACCAATGTGCTCGCCCGATGGGCTTGACGACAAGCTCAGTTCCACCACACCCTCGTAAACAGGCTCCCCGGCCAGCACACTGGCTCGCCAGCTATCAGGCTCGCCGGCCACCCCCGACAACACTACCTCATAGGGTCGCCCTTCGACCATTAGCCGGGCCGAGAGTTGTTGGCGGGCCAGCCTCCAGCCCGTGTGCGCCCATACATCGGGTCGGTTGGAGTTGCTGCTCCTGACGGCGTCGGAAGGGTCCAGCAGGAAGGCCGCCGCAGCGGCCAGAGGCACTTCCACAGGCACGCGGGCCATGTCTTCAGGCCGGAAATGCCGTGCTATGAACGTGGTCGTGGTGTTGCCTGCCAGCACTTGGGGGTGGGCCACCAGCCATCTCAAGAAATGGAGGTTAGTGGTCGGCCCCTCGATCTCGATCTGGCTGAGGGCGTCCTGCAACTTCCTGAACGCCAAGAGGCGAGTCTCGCCCTCTGCAATCACCTTGGCGATCATCGGATCGTAATATGGAGAGATGGCATCGCCTTCAGTGACGCCGGTGTCCACACGTATATGCCGGTCGGTCGTGGGCAGGCGGAAGCGCTGTAGCGTGCCGGTGGCGGGGAGGAAACCTGTGGCGGGGTCCTCGGCGTACAGCCGCACCTCCACGGCGTGTCCGCGCAGTTGTACATCGGGTTGGTCGAGCCACAGGGGTTCGCCTGCCGCTATGCGCAGTTGTGCCTCAACCAAATCGATGCCGGTGACCTGCTCGGTGACCGGGTGCTCCACCTGAAGGCGCGTGTTCATCTCCAGAAAGTAGAAGTCGCCCTGCTCGTACACAAACTCCACGGTGCCGGCGTTGGTGTAGCCCACCGCTTTAGCCAATGCCAGCGCGGCCTGCGCCATGCGCTCGCGAAGTGTCTCGTCCACCGCAGGCGAGGGGCATTCCTCCAAGACCTTTTGGTGCCGCCTCTGGATGGAGCACTCGCGCTCGCCCAGATGTATCAGTGTGCCGTACTGGTCTCCGAGCACCTGAACCTCGATATGGCGTGGTTCGGTGAGATACTTCTCCAGCATCACTGTATCGTCTCCGAAGGCGGCCAGCGCCTCGCGCCGCGCGCCCTCCAACTCTTCATCGAACCGGTCAGGGGCGTTCACCACGCGCATACCTTTGCCCCCGCCGCCCGCCGAAGCTTTGATCAGCACGGGATAGCCGATCCGCTCGGCTTCAGCACGCAATCTATCGGGCGATTGGTCGTCCCCGAAGTAGCCGGGCACCACAGGCACCCCGTGCTGCTCGGCCAGACGCTTGGCTTGGATTTTGGACCCCATAAGCGCGATAGCCCGCGGCGGCGGGCCGACCCATGCCAACCCTGCGTCCATAACTGCCTGCGCGAAGTCGGCGTTTTCGGCCAGAAACCCATATCCGGGATGGATGGCATCACAGCCCGCCCGTGTGGCAACTTCAATGATGCGGTCACCGCGTAGGTAGCTGTCGGTGGCGGGCGCGGAGCCTATGTGGTAGGCCTCGTCGCATACGCGTGTGTGCAAAGCGCGCGCATCGGCATCTGAGTACACAGCAACCGTGCCAATGCCCAGACGGGCACAGGTTCTGGCGATGCGCACGGCGATTTCCCCTCGATTGGCTATCAATAGCTTCTTGAACGGCATCACTCGACCCACCTTGGTCGGCGCTTCTCGATAAAGGCCCGCAATCCCTCCTGCCCCTCCTCGCCCACGCGCAGAGACGCGATGGTGCGTGCCGTGTACATCATGACCTCGTGTGGGGGCAGACCGGGCACTGTGGCGATCAGCTCTTTGGCGCGCACTACAGCTGTGGGCGCGCTGGACTTCAACTCTTTGAGCACGCGCTCCACCTCTTCATCGAGGTGGTCGGGAGGTACCACTACATGCACCAGCCCGATGCGGGCCGCGCGGTCCGCATCGAATCGCTCGGCGGTCAGGAACAGCGCTCTGGCGTGGCCCCGCCCTATTTTAGCCAGCACATAAGGGGATATGACTGCGGGGATAATGCCCAGCTTGGCCTCGGAGAAGGCGAAGCGTGCATCTTGGGCGGCCACCACGACGTCGCACACGGCCACCAACCCTACCCCGCCGCCCAGCGCCAGTCCGTGAACGCGCCCCACCACCGGTACCGGACAGCGGTTGATGGTGTCGAACATGCGGGCCATGCTCAGGGCGTCCTGCACATTGTCTTCTTCTGTCATGTTGAGACTGGCGCGCATCCAGTTCACGTCTGCGCCAGCGCAGAAGCTTGGGCCTTCACCGGCCAGCACCACGGCACGTATCTCGCCGGGGCTGTGGTCGCTCACCTCTTCGAACGCCGAGCGCAGCTCCTCGATAAGCTCAGCGTTGAAGGCATTGTGCACCTCCGGCCTGCTGAGGGTAACCCGGCATATCCGGTCTTGGGCTGTCAGTTTGAGGTGTTTGTACGGAGTCGCCATTGTCTCCTTCTCCATGCACATGCGCTCTATTGAGAGAGCAGAGCATTACGCTGTCGGCTAGCGTGCCGGGAGGTCACATCCTGAACACACCGAATCTGGTGTCGGGGATGTGAGCATTGAGGGCCGCCGAGATGCCCAGCGCCAGCACGGTGCGCGTGTCCACGGGGTCAATGATGCCGTCGTCCCACAGGCGGGCGGTGGAATAATATGGGTTGCCCTCGGCCTCGTACTTTTCGAGGATGGGGTGCATGAACTCCTCCTGCTCTTCAGGCGTCATATCCCTGCCAGCTGCACGCAGGTTGTCCAACCGCACAGTAAGCAGCACGTTGGCGGCCTGTTGTCCGCCCATCACCGATATGCGGGCGTTGGGCCACATCCACAACTGCCTTGGCTCGTAGGCACGCCCACACATCGCGTAGTTGCCTGCTCCGAACGACCCGCCGATGATCACCGTGAACTTAGGCACCTGCGCAGTAGCCACAGCGGTGACCATCTTGGCCCCGTCTTTGGCTATGCCTTTGTTTTCGTATTCGCGACCCACCATGAAGCCCGTGATATTTTGCAGGAACACGATAGGCACGCGTCGCTGAGCGCAAAGCTCGATGAAGTGGGTGCCCTTGAGGGCGCTTTCCGAGAACAAAATACCGTTGTTGGCGATGATGCCCACCGGAAATCCCATGATGCGGGCGAAGCCGCACACCAGCGTGGTACCATACAGCGCCTTGAACTCGTGGAAGCGCGAGCCGTCCACTATTCTAGCGATAATTTCGCGCACGTCATAAGGTCTGCGGGGGTCGCTCTCCACAATACCGTATATCTCCATGGGGTCGTATAGCGGCGGTTCGGGGGGCAGTACGTCCCACGGGTAGTGCTTGCGTCGATGCAGGTTGGCAACGATGTCGCGGGTGATGGCGAGGGCGTGCTCGTCGTCCATGGCGTAGTGGTCGGTGACCCCGCTTACGCGGCTGTGCACGTCGGCCCCGCCCAATTCTTCGGCGCTTACCTCTTCGCCAGTGGCGGCTTTGACGAGGGGCGGCCCGCCGAGGAATATGGTGCCCGTGCCGCGCACGATCACCGTCTCGTCAGACATAGCGGGCACATAGGCGCCACCCGCCGTGCAGGACCCCATGACCACGGCGATCTGCGGTATGCCTTTGGCCGACATGCGGGCCTGATTGTAGAAGATGCGCCCGAAATGGTCTTTGTCGGGGAACACCTCGGCCTGCAATGGCAGGAAGGCCCCGCCCGAATCCACCAGATAGATGCAGGGCAGATGGTTTTGCTCGGCTATCTCTTGAGCGCGCAGGTGCTTTTTGACGGTGATGGGATAGTAAGTGCCGCCTTTGACGGTAGCGTCGTTGGCTACTATCATGCATTCCTGCGCGCACACCACGCCGATGCCTGTGATGATACCCGCACCGGGGGCCTCGCCGTTATACATATCCCATGCAGCTAGGGGCGAAAGCTCCAGAAAGGAAGTACCCGCATCCAGCAGGCGCTCCACCCGCTCGCGTGCCAGCATTTTGCCGCGCGCTCGATGTTTTGCGATGGCGTCCGCGCCTCCGCCCTGACGCACTACGGCCAGCCGCTCGTGCAGCTCGGCCACGAGCTGCACCATATGAGCGTGGTTGGATTTGAACTGCTCAGAACGGGCGTCAACGTGAGATTTGATAGTGGACATGAACTCTTGTGACGTATATGCTTCTGGCTCGCAAAACCATATCAGACCTCCGGTAGGCCATCCACCGGAGGTCTGTCATTCCCATGAACCATGGTATTCAGCGATAGTTGGCACCGGGGTGCGTGCCTGTCGGACCATGCGGCTAACTACTGGAAGAACTCGCGGTTCTTGGCGATGTATTCGACGTATTCCTCGGGCACGTCATCTTCTGGGTAGATGGCGTTCACCGGGCATTCGGGTTCACAGGCCCCGCAGTCTATGCACTCATCTGGGTTGATGTACAGCTGGGGCGCTTCATCGAAACCGGGTTCGTCTTTGCGGGGGTGTATGCAGTCCACCGGGCAGACGTCCACGCAGGCCGTGTCCTTGACGCCTATGCATGGCTCGGTGATCACGTAGGTCATCGTTGATGTTTCCTCCTCTCAGGAAATGCGTTGTCGCACAACGCATCGCCAGTATCTTCTCGTTTGAGACCATTATACAACGGGCGTCCTGCGTGTCAAGTACCGGCCTGTGGAACCCCCGACTTGCCTTCATTGACACTACCTTAATATAGTGCTATACATGGGTGTGCAGGAGTGTGCAGGCCGTACTGGCTCCGAACCCGTTTACAGATAGAATGTCCTGCCAGACTGCCGTGTGTGCTCGGTCGGTCGCTCCGCAAGGCCGAGTGGGTGGTGAGTATGCCCTCGGAGAGCTGGGAAGCGCATGACCGTGCGCTGTGCGGCGGGCGCACATCCTGCTCGGTCGTCGGGCCCATATAACAGGAGGGTAGGAAAATGCCAGTAGGTACAGCTTTGCGTGTGCGTTTGCCGAACCGCCCCGGAGAGCTTGCCCGTGTGGCGGGGCAACTCGGCAACGCCGGCGTGAACATCCAGAGCGTAGCGGGCGTGGTAAGCGACGATGAAGGTGTAGTAGAGTTGATGGCCGACGATTTAGACCGTGCCGCCGCCGTGCTTCAAGACGCAGGTGTTTCCGTACAGCGAGTGCAGGTGCTCGTGCAACCTGTATCCGAGCGCTTCGCCAGCACCCCCGGCACTCTCGCTCAGGCGGCGGGGGCATTGGCGGCGGAAGGCATCAACATCGAATCGATCTACCTGCTGCCCGGCGGACCTACGGGCGTACAGGTCGTGTTGGGCTGTGACCGGCCGGAGAGAGCCGAGCAGTTAGTCTCTCCAATGGCTATGGCCTGATGCCGTGCGGGTGGCGAGCGTGTGTGCAGGGCGGCAAATTTGTATCGGCTTGGAGAATTTTCATGCCCATGGACGACCCTTCTGTGCCAGACCGACGCACTATTGACGTGCTTGTAGAGATACCTCGCGGAAGCCGCAACAAATATGAGTATGACCACAAGCGCGGCCGCATCCGCTTGGACCGCGTGCTCTATTCCTCCGTGCACTATCCCACAGACTACGGCCTAATCCCGGAAACGCTCTCGCTCGACGGCGACGAACTAGATGCGCTGGTCATGGTGGAGGAACCTACCTTCCCGGGCTGTCTGGTAGTTGCCCGCCCCATTGGGGTGTTGCTCATGGCGGATGAGAAAGGTGAGGATGCCAAGATACTGGCTGTGCCCGAATCAGACCCTCGCTTCGACTCCATCAAAGAGCTATCCGATCTAGCCCCTCACTGGCTCCGCGAGATAGAGAACTTCTTCGCCAGCTACAAGCGCCTTGAAGACCGCGATACCGAGCTTAAGGGTTGGGACGGGCGTGACGCTGCATGGCGCATCATTGAAGAGGCACGCAGCCTGTACCACCGGCACCGCAGCTAGGGCTGATTCCATGGCGCACATGGGGGCGCACGTGGGGGCGCACGTGGGACGATAATCCGCGAGGGTACGTGGTGGACGACCAGTCCTCCTTCCCGTACCCACCTTCGCGCGCTTCACGCCCAGTCTGTTCAGCCCCAACCCCCATGAATCATGAATGCGTGCTGGCTCCCCCTACATGGCTAACCGGCGCCAGTACTATCTTGCCGTTGCGGGGGCCATCCCATTGGCTGTACAATCTGGGGTGTGCAACCGGGATGGTGGTTGTTCGTCAACATAGTGTACAGCTGAATACCCTGACACCTTCACCTTGTTGTGAGGATGCCCATGCGGAACTTTCACAGCCCTGTTACACGCACTCCGGTGCGCGCGTCCCGGTCATGCGCGCCGGTCGGGTACATGTATGCCGCAATTGCGCTGACGTGTGTAGCGTTGATGGTGGTGGTGAGCGGCGGTGCGGCGCACGCAGAGGATGGCGCGGCCAAGGGCCGGCTTGGATCGGGTGACCCCACCGGCGCGGCCGCGCAGGCCACACCGACTACGATGCCCACCTTGCCGTCCACCCCCATTAGTGGGGCGCCGGCCGATCAGATGGTCGCTGCCAGCTTCGAGATGGCCTCGCGCCACTGGGGCGTGCCTGTGCAGGTGCTGATGGCCGTCGGCTATGTGGAATCGCGTTGGGAACAGCGCAGTGGCGAGCCGTCCCTTGACAACGGCTATGGCATCATGCACCTGCGTGAGGGTGCAGGTGGCACCCTGCGGCGGGCATCGGAACTGACGGGCCTGCCGGAGGTCTATCTCCGGGTGTACGTCGCAGCAAACATCGAGGGGGGAGCCGCGGTCTTGAGCGACATATCCCGCAAGCTCCACCCAGCAAACCCAGACACCAACCACAGAGACCTCACAGACTGGTATGACGTGGTGGCCGAGTATTCTGGCGCAACCGATCCATACGTCAAAGAAGCATACGCACAGGAAGTGTTCAAGGTAATAGCCGAGGGGCGCAGGGCCACGCTGTCCTCAGGCGAAGTGGTCGTTTTACCTCCCTCGAAAGTGGCCGGGTTACCCATTCCAGCAGGTGCGGCACCGTCCAGCGAAGACTACCCACCGGCTCGTTGGGTGCCAGCGCACCCCAATAACTATACGGTGGGCAGGCCGTTCGGCCCCCTGAGCTACGTGGTTATACACGTCACCGAAGGCTCGTATTATTCGGCCATCTCATGGTTTCAAAACCCCAACTCCAACGTCAGCGCCCATTACGTCATACGCTCGTCCGATGGTGAAGTCACCCAGATGGTGCGCGACACCGACACCGCCTACCATGCGGGCAACTGGACTTACAATGTCCGTTCCATAGGCATTGAGCACGAAGGCTATATAAATCAGCCTTCGTGGTTCACCGATGCCATGTACAGGTCCTCCGCGGCGCTCATGCGACACCTTGCCACACGCTACGGCATAAAGAAGGACCGCGCCCACATCATAGCCCACTCCGAAGTGCCGGGGGCAACCCACCGCGATCCCGGCCCGCACTGGAACTGGAATTATTACATGAGTCTGGTGCGTCAGGACTCCTTGCGGGCAGCTCTTGTGGACAACACCGATGCCAATTTCAGGCCGGTGCCTCCGGACATCACCCCGGAGAACTATTGGTGGGTATACACAGGTGGCTACAACGGCTCCAACACCTATGTCACCGGTTCGGTATCTCAACAGCAGTACAGCTACAACTCCGGAACATGGAGCACGCGCCTTGCCAATAGCGGCTATTACGACGTATACGCTTTTGTTCCCTATGTGGACAACAACACCCCCGACACCGCCAACGCGCGTTACAGGGTGAATACCGCATATGGGCAGCAGCTCGCCCCTACCAGCCAACAGGCTATCACGGACAGGGGCACGGGCGGTTGGGCTCACCTTGGCACCTTCTACTTCGCGAGCGGCACGGAGGCCAGCGTATATCTGGACGACTATACAGGGGAGGCTGGGCGCAACGTGTGGTTTGATGCAGTCATGTGGATCCCGGCAGTTGAAGGTCCGCCACCTCCGCCCCCGCCTTCTCCTACCCGCACCTCTACTCCCACCCGCACTGCCACGCGTGCCCCCACGCGCACGCCTACCCCAATACCCACCGCTACCCCGTCCCCAACGCCCGACTGGACCCCCGGTCCATGCGGCATGCGCTTCAGCGACCTGCCTGATACCCACTGGGCGTACCAACACATCGCCTATATCTATTGCCGAGGCGTGATCTCAGGGTACGCGGACGGCACATTCCGCCCAGACGCGGGCAGCACCCGGGGCCAGTTCGCCAAAATGCTGGTGTTGGCTATGGGCTGGTCCCCCTATGTGCCGCAGTACCCCAGCTTCAGTGATGTACCACCCGATAACCCCTTCTATCAGTATGTGGAGACGGCTTATGCATGGGGCGTGATAACAGGCTATGCGGATGGCACATTTCGCCCCATGGCTAACATCACCCGCGCCCAGACGGCAAAGATGGTGGTGCTGGCCAAGCAGTGGCCCCCGCTCAACCCCCCACAGCCCACTTTCTGGGACGTGCCTTCCGACCACTGGGCCTATTCCTACGTAGAAACCGCTTCCAGCCGTGGCATTGTGGGTGGGTATGCAGACGGCTCTTTCCGCCCCGGCAACCTGCTGACACGAGCCCAGCTGTCGAAGATGCTGGCGCTGTGCATGCAAAACTAGCCGAAATCGTGGGTTGATGGGGCGCATTACAGGGCCAACACCAGAACCGTTGGGCTGTGCTCGCTTTCGTGCTCTCCCGCGCCTTGTGGTATACTCTATAAAATGAGTGTGAATAGACGCACCTGAGCATTTGGTCCGGCAATGTGGGATGAAGAGCTAATCGAGCTTGCGGAGCGAGCGGGTGGGCTGTTGCGAGATGCAGGGCTAACGGTTGCCGTGGCCGAGTCCTGCACGGGCGGCCTGCTTGGGGGCGTCCTCACGGCGGTGCCCGGCTCCTCTGCGTACTTCCTCGGCGGCGTGGTCGCCTATCACGATTCCCTCAAGACCGGCCTGTTGGGCGTTCGAGCCGACGTGCTGGCGCAACACGGTGCGGTCAGCGCACAGTGTGCAGTGCAGATGGCGCAGGGCGTATGTCGTGCCACGGGAGCCGACATCGGCATAGCTATCACGGGGATAGCAGGCCCCACCGGTGGCACCCCGGAAAAACCCGTCGGCACCACCTATATCGCCTTGGTTGGGCAGGATATGCTTCAGGTGGAACGCTTCCTGTGGCAGGGCGGGCGCGAGTCCAACCGCACCAGCTCTGTCAGAGCCGCCCTGAAAATGCTCTTGGCTGTCCGAAAACCACGGAGACACAGAGAGCACGAAGGACACAGGGTAATGTATGGGTTCGAAGTTTAACCACCAAGACGCAAGGACTGGGGAAAGAAAAGACAGTGCAGCAGTCTGCCCGGATGCAGATTGCTATGGCATCAACTGACGACCGACGGCTACACCGGCATATAACATTAGACGTGAGGAACGACCCCAACATATGATCGCAACTAAATCGGAGTCTTGGTCGGCGTTATCTGAAGAGTACGAGCAGACGATACTCGCCAACGGCCTGTGCGTTATCACTACCTGCATGCCGCACACCCGCTCGGCGGCGGTACAATTCTACATCAAAGTGGGGGCACGCCATGAGCCTGAGGCGCTCAGTGGCATCAGTCATTTTGTGGAGCACATGGTGTTCAAAGGCACACAGCGGCGGCCCAACCCAGTGGAGATATCCGAAGCCATAGAAGGGGTGGGCGGCTCGCTTGATGCCTGCACTGACCACGAGCACACCCAATACCGAGCGCTGGTGCCTGCAACTTACTTGCACACCGCACTGGACGTGATCACCGACATGCTACGCAGCCCCACTTTTGCGCCTGAAGACGTTGAGAAAGAGCGCGCGGTTATCCTCGAAGAGATCGGCTCCACTTACGACTCGCCAGCCGACATAGCTGAGCTGACGTTCGATAGCATGTTATGGGGCAACCACCCTCTCGGCAGGGACGTTGCGGGCACGACACGCAGCGTGCGACGCATCCGACGCACCGATTTATTCGAGCATATGGCGCGTCACTATCGGCCGGCCAACATGGTCATCAGCGTGGCGGGCAACGTGACCCATTCCGAAGTGGTTGAGCAGGTTCAACACCTATGGGGAGATGTGGACGGTGGACCTGACGGTATGGCTCGCACGCAAGCAAAAGCGAAGGCGGAAGGGCCTTACATCGTACCGCCCGACCCTCCCACTCGCGGCCCACACGTGCGCATATACCGCAAGCGCACAGAGCAGGTGAACCTCATCGTGGGCGTGCCTGCCCTGCCCTATACACACCATGAGCGTTATACGCAGGACGTATTGGACGTCATCCTCGGCGGTGGCATGTCCTCTAGGCTCTTTGTACGCCTGCGAGAAGAACTGGCGCTCGCATATCACGTGGGAAGCTTCGTGCGCACCTATGCCGACGTAGGTGCTTTAGGTGTGCACGCGGCTGTGGATAACGATGCCTTGCCGGTGGCTCTGGACGCTATAATGGGCGAACTGAGACGGATCAAAGAGGAAGGGGTGCAGGAAGTCGAGCTTCGCAAGGTCAAGCAATATATCATAGGCCACACATTGCTGGGCCTTGAGCGCAGCAGCCACGTGGCCCACTGGACGGGCTGGCAGAGGCTCATGCTGGGACGCGTGTATTCAGTGGACGAGGCGCTGCAAGCCATAGAGGCCGTGACGACGGATCAGGTGCATTCGCTTGCGGCTCGGCTGTTCACCGCCGACAAATTGTGTCTGGCGGTGGTGGGGCCGACCCGCGATCATGCCGAACTGATGGAGCATCTGGTTATCTGAAGTTTGGCGAACTACAGAGGCACAGAGAGCACAGAGCACACAGAGTAATCGCATGAATTAACCCACCAAAAGCACCAAGTACACCGCTAGAATTGGTAAAGCACTAACGACTGACCACTGACGACGCGGTGCCGGAAAGCCACCGCGCAACGTGCCGACATGATAAGCTGCTTTATATCCGACCCTGATGAATTGAAAGCCCTGCTGGCGGTGGCGCGTGGGGAAGCGCCTGCCGAGCTGGTGTTGCGCGGTGGCCGGCTGGTGAACGTGCTGTCGGGCGAGGTCTATCCAGCAGAGGTGGCCCTGTTTCGGGGGCGGATCGCCGGGGTGTCGGAGGTTGCAGGCGTCTATCAGGCCGACCAAGTGATCGAGCTGCATGGGGAATACTTGGCGCCGGGCTTCATAGATGCCCACGTGCATATCGAGAGCAGCCTGATGCTGCCTGCCGAGTTCGCCAACGCGGTGCTGCCGCACGGCACCACGGCCGTGGTGAGCGACCCGCACGAAATAGCCAACGTGCACGGCCTCGATGGTATACGGTTCATGCTCGCGGCCAGCGAGGGATTGCCTCTGCGTGTGTTTGTGATGCTGTCGTCCTGCGTGCCGGCCACCAATATGGAGACCTCCGGTGCGCTGCTTAAAGCACAGGACCTCGCCGACCTGCTCGGTGAGGAGCGGGTGCTGGGCATCGCTGAGATGATGAACTACCCCGGTGTGGTGACCGGCGACGAAGATATGATGCGGAAAGCGGCGCTCGGCCACGAAGCGCGATTGCGGGTGGATGGGCACGCGCCGCTTGTACGCGGGCGCACTTTGCAAGCATACATCGCTGCCGGTGTAGCCTCAGACCACGAGAGCGTGTCCGCACCCGAAGCGTTGGACAAGTTGCGCTCCGGTATGCAAGTGCTGATACGCGAAGGCTCCACCGCTCGCAACCTCAAAGCCCTACTGCCCGTGGTCAACGAACGCACGGCTCGCTTCTGCTCGTGGGCTACCGACGACAAGCAGCCAGACGACCTGCAAACGCAGGGCCATATAGATCACAGCGTGCGAATGGCCGTGGCTAGTGGGTTGGACCCGATGTTGGCCCTACAGATGGCTACCATAAACACTGCCCGCCACTATGGCCTGCACGACCTCGGCGCGGTGGCTCCCGGCTACCGGGCCGATCTAGTGACGTTCGAGGACCTGCGCGATGTAAGGATCACGCGCACTTTCGCGGGTGGCAGATTGGTGGCTCAGCATGGCGAGATGGTCGTGCCTGCCCGCAATCACGTCTCTCCACCGCGCTCGGCTATGCATGTGGCCGTGTTGGACGAGGGCTCGTTCCGGATTCGGGCTGAGGGCGGGCGAGCGCGGGCCATCAGGGTGCTGGCCGAGCAGATAGTGACCGGCTCAGAAGTGGTGGATGTGCGTGTGCAAGATGGTCAGGTGCTGGCCGATCCAGACAACGACCTGTTGAAGATGGCGGTCGTCGAACGGCACCGGGGCACGGGCAACATCGGCGTGGGTCTGGTAAGAGGGTTTGGCTTGCGCACAGGCGCGCTGGCTTCCAGCATAGCCCACGACTCGCACAACATCGTGGTGGTCGGAGCTTCAGACTACGATATGCTCGTGGCCACCCGCACTGTGGTAGATATGGGTGGTGGCATATGTGCCGCGAGCGGCGGTCATGTGCTGGCGCGCCTCCCACTGCGGGTGGGGGGTTTGATGTCCGACCGGCCTGTGCACGAGGTACGCGAAACCATGAGGCAACTGCTGGAAGCGGCCTTCGGTCTGGGCTGCACGTTGGCCAACCCTTATATGCAGATGGCTTTTCTGGCCCTGCCGGTCATACCGGAGCTCAAACTCACGGATAAGGGACTGGTGGACGTCACAAGGTTCTCGCTGTGCCCGCTGTTTGTGGATTGACCGCGCGGGTGGGGCCGGAAGGCAGAAGGGTAGAAGGGTAGGTAGGAAAAATACAATGGCTACGGAAACCATGGGTACCATGCGCCCGACTCCGATAAATGTGCTTCCGCCGGAGGTGGCGGCCAAAATCGCCGCGGGCGAAGTCATCGAGCGCCCGGCCTCGGTGGTGCGCGAACTGTTGGACAACGCCATTGATGCGGGTGCGCGCCACATCCGCGTGGAGATCAGGGGTGGTGGCCGAGAGATGGTGCGCGTAGTGGACGACGGTTGCGGCGTATCGCGTGAGGACATGCCGCGTGCCTTTCTGCGTCATGCCACCAGCAAGATACGCACGGTAGACGACCTGTGGGCGGTGCGCACCCTCGGTTTCAGGGGCGAGGCCCTCTACTCCATAGCCGCCGTCGGCAAGGTGCACTTTCTCAGCCGCCCGGCCAACAGTCATGCGGGTTACGAAGTATCGGTGGAAGGCGGGCGCATAGTGTCGGCCGGGCCGAGGGGCGCACCGTATGGCACGGTGGTCACGGTACGCGACCTATTCTACAACCTGCCCGCCCGCCTGAAGTTCCTCAAGAGCCGTCAGGCCGAGGCGGCCCATATCACGGCGCTGGTGCAACAGTACGCTATGGCCCACCCTGCCATCCGGTTCTCCCTGACGAGCGAAGGGCGGCTCACATTCCAGTCGCCCGGCGATGGCGACCTGCGCACCGCAGCCGCCTGCGTGTATGGCTCTGAAGTTGCCGCCTCGCTCCTGCCCGTGGGCATGGAGCCAAACGGCGAGCCGGAAGGGGCAGACCATGGCGAAGAGCCTCTCACGGGCACCGAGCTCGACGTGTACGGATACGTGTCGCCGCCGGCCATTTCGCGCGCTAGCAGGCAGGCCATGCACTTCTACGTGAATCGGCGGGCCGTGCAAAGCCGCATGTTGTGCATTGCCGTGGAAGAAGCATACCATTCCCTGCTCATGGTGGGCAGGCACCCCATATCCATCATCCATGTGACCATTGACCCCGGCCTGCTGGATGTGAACGTGCACCCGGCTAAGCTGGAGGTGAAGTTCCGCGATGAGCGTGCCGTGTTCAGCGCCGTACAGAGAGCCGTGAGGTCTGCGCTGGCCGCACATGTGCCACCACCCATTTATGGCACCCGCGGCGCTCAAGGTTGGCAGTTGCCCTCAGGTCCAGCCGGTCTGGAAGTCGAATTCAGCCCTTGGCCACAGCGCTCCTTCGTGGAAGGCGCACAGTCGGATATGTGGTCCGGTTCGGGTTCAAGGGAGTTCGGCGCGGCCGGCCCCACCCCACCCGGCGCGGAGACCATGGACGTGCCGCCCTCGCCGCTGCCGCCACCACCGGCGCGCAACCTGCCGCCTCTGCGCGTGGTCGGTCAGGTGGGCGGCACATACATCATCGCCGAAGGGCCGGATGGGCTCTTCCTTATAGACCAGCACGCAGCTCACGAGCGCATCCTGTACGAGCAGTTGCAGACGGCCATCGGCACGGGCGGAATATCCGTGCAGCCGCTGTTACAACCCCTGCCGTTGGAGCTCACCGCCCGGCAGCGCGCGCAGGTCGAGCCGGTGCTGGTCGCCATGGCGGAACTGGGCTTCGAGTTCGAGCCTTTTGGGGAGAGCGCCCTGCTGGTCCGGGCGGTGCCCGCCATATATGCAGGCTCAAAGCGCGATCTGGGTCAGGATTTGCTCCAACTGCTCGATGAAGTGATCCACGGCAGCTCGCCTGAGCGCTGGCGCGACAACCTGCTCGTCACCCTAGCCTGTCATAGCGCCATCCGTGCCGGTCAGACCCTCTCCCTCGATGAGATGCGCGCCATGCTCAGCCAGCTGGAGCTTTGCAAATATCCGAGGGCATGCGCACACGGCAGGCCTACTATGTTGCATCTCACGCAGGGACAACTGGAGCGGGAGTTTGGCCGCCGCGTGTAGGCCTCCCCGGGCCATGTCACCGCAGTGTCTATGGCGTTGTGGGTGGCGGTTGTTCGAGTTGCACTCCTACCCCGCTGATCAATCCGGTGTAGGATAGCAGGGCAAAGATGGCCGCTGATACCACGAGCACGCCCAGCAGGAAGGCCCAGTCGCTGCGTGTGACCGCCAGCCGCTTATGATAGGTGCGTTGTGGATATGCGCCGAATGCTCTGCTGTCCATGGCCACAGCCATGCGCTCCGAGCGGCGGATGGCTCCTGCCAGCAGTGGTATGACCTCCCTCCTGAGGTTTTGCAGGCCTGCTAGCATTCCGCCCCTCGCCCGCGCCCCGCGCACCTCCCCAGCGGCGCGAATGTTGTCGTATTCGGCAGCCAGTATAGGCACGAAGCGGTAAGCCGCCAAGATGGCATAGGCCAGCTTATAGTTGAGCCTTGCCTGCTGAGTGAGGCTGAGCACCAAATCGCCGGGCTTGGTGGTGGCGACGAGCATCAGCGACGTGGATATCAGAAACAGCACGCGCAGACCAATGGACAGGCCCAGCTGCAGACCCTCCCAGCTGATGGTGAGCGGCCCGATGGTCAAGATGGGAGTTACCGGGCCGATGTCCCTGTGGAACAGGGTGTTGATGACCACGAAGGACAGCGCGAAGTAGATGAAGGGTGCCATACTGCGGGCAACATATCCCATAGAGATACGACCCAACACCACAGTAACAAACAACGAAACCAACAGGAAAACCAGCGGCGTGACCACATCCAGTACGAACGTGATAGCCACGGTTACTGCTATGATGGCGACCAACTTTACCGTGGGGTTCAGCCGGTGGAGGAAGCTATCGCCTTGTTGATATGTAAATGCGCGCATAGCTCATTGCAAAATTGGCTAATTGATGTTGCCAACGCCAGATTGGAATGGTACGCCCGCAGCGCCTCGGACACAGAGAACACGGGAGGTACATCGAGACGCGCCTCACCCACCAGTCGGCGGTCGGAGAACAGCTCAACCACCGACCCCTGAAACACCACCCGTCCATCAACCATCACACCCACAGCGCGAGCATGCTCGGCCACCAACTTCATGTCATGGGTGATAACTATTATGGTCACACCGCCCTCGTTCAGGCGCTTCAGATGCCTGAGTATCACTTCGGTGTTCTCACGGTCCTGCCCAAAGGTCGGCTCGTCCAGCACGAGTATCTCCGGTTGCAGCGCCAGCATCGTAGCCACACTCAATCTGCGCTTCTGACCCTGACTGAGGTTGAATGGATTGGCATGGCTGTGCTCTTGCAGGCCGAACTCTTCCAGCAAAGGCTCAACTCTGTCACGCACCACATCCTCCGGCAGGCCACGCGCCCTGAGGGAAAAGGCCAGCTCGTCGTATACAGCGAGCGTTACGAACTGGTACTCCGGGTTCTGGAACACATAGCCGATATGGCGGCTAAGCTCGGATGGCGACTGCCCGGCGACATCGCGCCCCAGCACGCGCACCGTGCCAGATTGAGGGCGCGCCAGTCCGATGAGATGGCGTGCCAAGGTAGTCTTACCGGAACCATTAGGCCCTACTAGAGCGTAGAAGTCCCCCCTGCCAACCTGCATGGAAGCCCCATGGAGCGCAGGAGTGCCATCAGGATATGTGTAGTGCACTTGTTCCACCTGCACCACAAGCTCGGTGCGTCGAGCCTGAGCGGGCAACCCCTCCCCGGCCTGTGTCACCATGGTTGTCACGGTCTCGCCCCCGCTCTGGCGGCCATCCAGCGACGTTCCGCCAGCACGGGGAGGGCTCTGTGAATCGAGAAGCCTGCCCACCGCCTGCACCATCTCCAACTCAGTCAGCGGCAATGGGTCGAGCACCACACCGCATCTCCTCAAGTTAGCGGCAAGCTCGGTGACCTGAGGCAACCACACCCCCAACCGGTCCAACTCATCGTAGTGTCGGTCGAGTATCTCGCGAGCAGGCCCACTCAACACAATGGTGCCATCTCGGCCAAGCACCTCAATAGTGTCTACCTGCGTGATGAGTTCATCGAGCTTGTGCTCGATTATCAGGATGGTAAAGCCCTCCTGCTTGAGGCGCGCCAGCAGGGCGAAGAACTCGGAGGTGCCCGCAGGGTCGAGGTTGGCAGTGGGTTCGTCCAACACCAACACAGACGCACCCATAGCAAGGGTAGCGGCCAGCACCAGCCGTTGCTTCTGACCTCCACTCAGCGCATCGGTGCCTCTATCTTCCATGCCCTGAAGGCCCACGCGGCGCAGGGCCTC
Source organism: Chloroflexia bacterium (assembly GCA_034437815.1). GTDB lineage: Bacteria > Chloroflexota > Chloroflexia > QHBQ01 > JADMIH01 > JADMIH01. Next base: position 47,454 of record DAOTTC010000088.1, read on the forward strand.
GTGGATGCGCACGGGCATCTGCTCGGGAGGGACGCACAGGTTCTCCATGCCGAACGCCACCTCCTCCTCAACGGTAAGGGTGGCTATCTGTGCGTCGGGGTCTTGAAACACCAGACCCACCTGAGTGGTGAGCCATGGCACCGATGTCTCGGTGGTGGAGCGCCCGTTGACCAGCACCTCACCACGGATTTCCCCGTCCATATGGTGCGGGATCAGCCCATTGAGGGTGAGGGCAAGCGAGCTTTTGCCCGCACCACTGGGACCGAGCAACAGCTTGACCTCGCCACGCCTCAATTGCAGATTGACACCCCGAAGCACCACACGCCCGGTCTCCGGGTAGCGCAGACGTAGGTCCCGGACAAGCACGGGGTGTGTTGGGGGTTGGGGTTGCGTCTGAGGCATCGCGCTCAATTGCTTTTAGTGTCACATGGTGCAGTGGGGGAGCGTGGGTAGGCAGGGACAAACTCTGCCTGCCTATGCCCACACTCCACAATGAACCCGTCCAGCGCCCTAAAACTCCGCAGATTGCTCCGCGGCCCGGCGCTCGCGCCCGATAGCGAAGCGGTCCAATACACCTGTAGGTAGCAGGGCATCGGCCAGCAGTTTACTGCCTACCACCGCGAACACCAGCACGCTGACGGTCCCGGCCACGAAGTTCACGGCCAGAGCGAAAGGCGCCAACTGGCTGTTCCAGATGGGGTAAACGTACACAAAGCCGGTAATGGCCGCACCCAGCCCTGCGAGTATGAGCGTGAGCCAGTCGTAGCGCTTCCAGCCGGTGAGGGCGAACACCACTTCCGCACCGAGGCCTTGAGTCAGCCCGGCTATGGCGGAACCCAGTATGCCCCACGGACTGCCCAAGAGCACGGCGATCACCCCGGCCAACGTCTCACCCACCAGCGCCGCCCCCGGCTTGCGGATGATGTAGGGCACAAGGATGGCCGGGATGAACCAGAAGCCGTTGACCAACGCCGACCAGTCACCGGGTATGCTCCGAAGCGCAGGTGCCACAGCGTTGTAAACGAGGGCCCACAACACGAACAGCCCACCGAACACCGCCCCCAACACCGCGCTGAGCATCAGGTCGGCTGTGGTCCACCCCACCAGTATAGTCTTAGTCCACTTGACCGCCGCGATCACTATGCCGAACACCACCAGCCAGAACACTGCTGAGGCGATGCCGAGTGCGAGGTTGTTAGTCTGGTCTTCGGCGGGTAACGTCCTATCCAGCCACCAGTAGAAGGGGATCCAGAGTATGAAGAACGCCAGCAGGGCCACCCCGATCACCACCACTGCCGGTGTGCGATAAACGGCCTCTTCAGTGCGCCTTATCGGGCCGCGCTCAGGTTGTACTGTTGCACCCATGATTTTCCTCCTTGTCTATACAGTTTGTAGATGCAGCACCACCACCAGTAACCGTCCCGAATCGAACTTCACCTGTGCCAGAGGGCCGAGCAACCGGTTACTCACACCCCGGCCCCTACCGGGATAGAGGCTCTCGTTTCGCAGTGGATATTCGAGGTCGCGGGTCACGACGCCAGTGACCTCGTGTCCGACGGGTAGCAGGGTGAGGGTGTCGCCCGCGTGCCCAACGATCTTGTTCCATACGCCGGGCTTGGCCAAGAACACCTCCTGTCCGCCGTCCACCAGCCTCACATCGAACGGGGCTACCTCAGGGTGGGTGAGCAACAGCACGTTGGCAAGCGTATGGTCCAACCGCCCCCCGATCGCGCCCAGCACATAGACAACATCGGGTAGCCATTCAAGTGCGGCCAACACCGCCAGCTCGGTGTCGGTCTCTAGCTTGGTGGTGTGCTCGAAGCGGCGGAAGGGCACCCCACGAGCCTCCAGTTCGGCGCTCATCGCCGGGGGCATGCTGTCGAGGTCCCCCACCACCAAATCGGGCACCAGCCCCAGTTGCGCCGCCAGCATGGTCCCACCGTCTGCGACCACCACGCGCTCCGGTCTGGGCAGCCAGCTTGTGGACGCCCGTATATCGTTTGTGGGACCTGCTGCCAGCACCCACACACACCGAGGCCCACCCGACTTACCACCGTTCTCGCGGCTCACCTCCAAGTTCCCGGCATCCTCTGTCAAACTCGTACCCCCGCATAGACAAAAAGCTAACATAAAAGGAAAGGCCGCAAACCCCAGCTCGGAGAATGCGGCCCGCAAGTGCATAACGTGAGATGTTGTGATGCAGGTGGCTTCCCTACGCTGGCATTACCCAGTATCAGGTTTGAAGGGTCCGCGACGAACGGCCGCGTTCTCAGCCCGGCTTCCCCGAGCTCCCCTAGCACCAGATGAATATTCGATTATTAACGGGAAAGGCGCCTTTCGATTTCTATTATAGCACTGCTTGCGCAATGTGGCAAGGGCGCCGTTGGGGAAAGAGAGGGCTGTGCCTTCTCCTTTCCCCTTCCCTCTGTTATAGCGCAGTTCACACGCACCCCTGCTTCCGACGCCGCTGGCGGGCCGCCTCGAACAGGATGACGGCGGCGGCTATGGCCGCGTTGAGCGACTCGGTGCCCCCCATCATGGGGATGCACACCAACCCACCACCCCCCTCAGCCAGCAGACGGGCCTGCTGGCTGATGCCGTGCGCCTCGTTCGAAATGATCAGTGCCGCGGGCTGTAGCCAGTCAACTTCATCATAGCTTTGCCGTGCCGCCGCATCGGTGCCGAATATGCGGGTGGCAGGCACCCCCAGCATCTGAACCGCCCTTTCGATCTGAGGCCAGTCGCTGTTGGGATAAATCGGCAGGCGGAAGTGAGCACCCATGGCTGACCGCACCACTTTGGGGCTATACACATCCACGCAGTCCGGGCTGAGCCATACTGCGTGCACACCTGCGGCCTCGGCAGCACGCAGGATGGTGCCCAGATTGCCGGGGTCTTGAATGGCGTCGCATATGAGCGCGAGCGCCGGGGCGGGCGCAGGAGTCGGCGGTTCGCGGTCTACAATGGGGAAGGCCGCCACAATCCCCTGTGGGTGAACGGTGTCCGAGGCCGACTGGAGGGCACGCACGCTGGCTTCCAATAACATCGGTGGCTTGCCCGTGTCGGTTCGCAGCTTACGAAGCGAGGTCAACAGAGCTTGCCCGCGCTCGGTTCTGGCAAGCAGTTCGGGATTGTACAGACATACGGCGGGCACGTAACCCGCACGCAACCCTTCTTCGACGGCCCGCACCCCCTCGACCAGAAACCGACGTTGCTCACGTCTGCCTTTTGTGGTGGTCAAGGCGCGCAGGGCTTTGACGGTGGGATTGGCCGAGCTGTCGATCACTGCGCCGTGCACCTTCCAACGTGTTGGCTCCCGATGCTGCGCACTTGCCACAGCGAAAAGAATACGGCTGTTCCACCATCAGGCGAGAACAACCGCGCAGTCCCCTGACCTGTGTTCATCGGCGGGGCGGGTGTACGGGCTGGGCTATGCGCCGCTATGCACCGGCTCTGGCAGTGCGCTTGACCTGAGCAGAAGAGGTCTCTCCTGCGGCAGGTAGTTCGGGGGTCTCGGCCATCTCCTCGGCGGCTTCGAGAGCCTGACTGGCCGCTTCCTGAATGAGCGCAGGAGCCACGGGTCTCCCACCGGCCAGAGCCACCAGATTGGCGAAGGCGGCGGCATCCCGCACTGCTAGATCGGCCAGAGTCTTGCGGTCAAGGGTCACGCCGGCGGCGGCCAACCCCGCCATGAACTTACTGTAGGACAGCCCGCCAAGCCGCGCGGCTGCGTTGATCCTCACTATCCACAACCTGCGCATATCGCGCTTGCGCGTCCGCCGGTCGCGGTATTGATAGCGCAGGGCGCGCATAACCATCTGGTTGGCGAAGCGGAACAACCTGCTTCGCGTACCATAGTAGCCCTTGGCGGCTTTCAGAACCTTGGCGTGTCTGCGATGGCGCGTGCGTCCTCTCTTAATGCGTGCCATATATGCGTCCTTCTCCTGTCAATTTGTCTCAATTCCCTCGAGCGCAGAGCATGGCGGCCCGACAGGTCACTGCTACGATGCTATACTATGCGCCGTAAGGCAACAAGCGCTTCACCTGCTTCTTGTTGCTGGGGTTCAGCGGTAGCATGCGGTCGAACATCTGCTTGACGCGGGTGGACTTCTTGCGTCTGAAGTGACTCTTCATATGCTTGGTGCGCATAATCTTGCCCGTGCCGGTTATCTTGAACCGCCGCGCCGCTCCTTTGTGTGTTTTCATCTTGGGCATGACACTGTTTCTCCTGTGTCTCGTTGGTCAGGCTATTTTGCAGTGCTCCGTACAGGTCACAGCCGAAAATTATACCACATATGCATGCTCTCTGCAAGCGCGACCGGCCCGCGCAGTTCCACCAACAATCGGGATCGTAAGCTGCCAGTGGTTAGAGCAGAGCTAACCACCAAGAGCCATCAAGACACTAAGGCTGATGGCTGATGGCCACTGATAGCGGTTGCTTGACAGGCCTGCGCCCTTTGTCTAAACTAAGTCTCAGACCCGCCGACTGCGCAAGCCCCATCCCCACGCAGAAAGACCCGTGAAGATGATACACCGTCGCCCGCGCCTCCTCAGCCTGCTAGCTTGTGCGGGCCTTATCTTAGCGCCCGCTCTATGCGCAGCATCTTGGTTTGCCGGTCCGTCTGCGGACGTCCTGAGGCAGACCGCCGACCTCTACGACGTGCGTGTGAACCAGACGACCACCGCCGACCAACACGAGCCTACCCTTGCGGTGGACCCCACAAACCCCAACAACGTGATCGCCGCCGCCAAGGATTGGCGCACTGGACCCAAGCAAGTATGGCACTATCTCTCTACGGATGGCGGGCGCACTTGGGCCGACGGGCATATCGCCGGCCTGCCTACCGAATTGCCCAACCAGAGCGACCCTGTGCTGGTGTTCGATGCTATGGGCACGGCCTACATGGCCCTCATAGGTTACAACCAAAACGATTTCTCTGTGGGCGGTATCTTCGTAGCCCGCTCCCGCGATAAGGGCCGAACATGGGACGTGCCGGTGCTCGTTGCGGCCAACAGTGCTGACGTGTTCAACGACAAAGAATGGATTACTATTGACCGCAGCACCAACCCCACCACCCGGGGGAACATCTACGTGACATGGACCCTGTTCAGGAGGCTAGGACGCAATAGAGAGCGAGGGGACATCGTTATCTCGCGTTCCACCGACGGCGGACGCACCTTCTCAGAGCCGGTGGCCGTCAACCTACAGGGTCAGGTGCAAAACCAAGGCTCATGGCCCGCGGTGGGACCCAACGGCGAGGTATACGTGCTGTACTACACCGACGTACCTGCCGATGAGAACGATGCCTTATATGTCGCCCGATCGACCGATGGGGGCCAGACCTTCCCACAGGTGCGCAAGGCCGCTAACGTACGCCGCCCCCCCAGCCCCCTCCCCGGCAGCCGGTTCCGCATGTTCGTACTGCCCTCCATGGCTGTGGACCCGCGCAACGGCACTGTGTACGTGACGTGGAACGACTATAGAGCCGGTGAAGCCGACGTGCTGCTGGTGACCTCAACCGACGGCGGGAGCACGTGGTCCACACCCAAGCGCGTCAACGATGACCCGGCATCCCAGCGGCGCGACCAGTTCTTCCCGGCGGCGATCGCCGGCCCGGACGGCACACTGCACTTGCTGTGGCTCGACCGCCGCGATGACCCGGCTAACAGGCGCTTCGTCCCATATTATGCGCGATCAACCGATGGGGGCAATTCCTTCAGCACCAACATTCGCATTGCCGCCGCCGCCAGCGACCCAGACGTGGGTTTCGAGGGCGTGCTCATAGGCGACTACATCGCGCTCGACGTCTCCTCGGATGGAAGCAGGGTGTACGCCGCATGGGTGGACACCCGCAACGGCCATCAGGACATCTACTTCTCAGCCTTCGATGCCCGACAGGCCACCGGAGTGCCGGTTGCCCCCTCGTTCACCACCACGCCCACCCCTCTCATGGTGCCCTCGCCGCAGCCGCTCACCGGCTTCGCCGATGAAGCCTTCAAGCGCAAGTGGGAGCGGGCAGACAGGCCCGTGCTCACCTACCGGACCAGCAGGCCATGGCTCTGGGGACCGGTGTCCTTCGCGGCGGCCCATGAACCGTATGCGCAAGGGGCCGACGGCACGCGCCACGTCCAATATTTCGACAAAGCCCGTATGGAGATCAACCGACCCGATGGCGACAGACAAAGCCCATACTTCGTCACGAATGGACTGCTGGTGGTGGAGTTGATAAGCGGTCGCATCCAGACGGGCGATCAGCAGTTCGAACCGCCGCGCCCTCCCTCCCAAGTGCCCGTTGCGGGCGACATCAACAGCCCGAACGCCATTACTTATGCCTCGTTGGCCGCTGTCGCCTCGCTTTCAGGGGAGAACCGTGCTCCCGACCGCACCGGCCACAGCGTCACCGCCGTGCTGGATAATACAGGTCAGGTGCGCGATGACCTCAGCAAGGCGGGGCAGGTAAGGCTCGTCAGGTATGTGCAGGAGACGGGTCATAACATACCGGACGTTTTCTGGAGTTTCATGAACGCGCGGGGTCTCGTATATGATAGCCCTTCCGAGAGCTATGTCGACGCGCCCATCATGGAATGGCTCACCGATCTGGGCTACCCCATCACCGAGCCATACTGGACCTATGTGAAAATCAACGGGGTAACAAAGTGGGTAATGGTGCAGGCCTTCCAGCGGCGGGTGCTCACCTACGTGCCCGATAACCCTCCGGGCTGGCAAGTGGAGATGGGCAACGTAGGCAGGCATTATTACGATTGGCGCTACCGCCAACAAACGCCCGCGCCACGCCGCGCACGCTGACGAAAGCTCCGCCTTTATTTTCTTAATTTTCCTAGCGGTAAATACCGGGGTGCAGGGGCACTCCCCTGCCGGGGATTGTTGGGGTGTCCCCTAGCCCCCCACTTGTCTACTCCCTACAATAGGGGGTGCAGGGGCACTCCCCTGCCGGGGGTTGTGGGGGTGTCCCCCACCTTTCCCTCTACCCGCAATCCATAGCCTTCCTATGGAGGATTGGCATCAGGGGAAGATGCGCCGAGCCAGCGAGCCTACGGCAAAGTGACCAGCACGACACCCGAAGCTCGCGCCAGCAGGTTGACCCCACCATTGGTCAATTGCATGTACCGCGATGGCATGGGGTAGAAGGTAATGTGCACAGGGTCGGGTGCCACGCTCAGCACCTTGAACCTGAGCTTTGCGATGGTGAACGTGCCTTGCGGCGGTGTTCCTTGCAACAGCCCTGCAGAATAACCGAGGGCACCGCCTTTGCCGTCAACCCAGTTGCCCATGACCGCGGGCAGAGCCACCCCCGGCTCAACTGCCTGAGCAGGTGCCCCCTGCGCGTCTACCAACAAGAGCCGGTTTGCGTCATACCTTACAATGAATGCCGCCCCGTCCACGGGTTGGGTGCCCGTGTCGGCCAGCACTTCGACCTCTACGACCTCGCCCACGCGCGCGCTGGTTCTGCTGGCAGCCATGCGCATGGTCAACGTCTTCTGTAGTTGCTCGGGGTTCAGCCATGGAGACAGCGCGTGCGCCAAGTTGGTGCTCATCGCCATCGTCCGCACCCCACCGTCCGCCGAGATGTCGCCACACAGGTCGAAGCCGGAGCGAAGCAGGCTGACATCGCTCATGCTGACCTCCCCATCGCCGTTCAGGTCTGCGGCGGGGTTGAACCCGGGCGTGCTCTTGTCGACACCCAGCATGGACTGCACCACAGCGAAATCGTTGACGGTGACGCAGTTGTCGCCATCAACATCGCCCTCCACTTGCGCCTTCATATCCAGTTCAACCACCGCCGATGGGGTGATGTTGACCGATGCGCGCGCGGTTTGCAGGCTATGTGGGCCTTTCACATGCACGTTGTACACCCCGGCAGGCAGGCCCCTGAACACAGCCACGCCGTTGCGGTCGGTGGTTGCGCTGTATTTGGCCACGATTTTGGCGTCCTGTGGGGTGGACAGGAACAAGGTCAGCGGCTGAATCCAACTATCGTTGGGGGCTTTCTGCCTGCCCAGCCACTGTACACGCACGCGCAGCGCACCCGGCCCCTGTCCATCGGAAGGCGCAGGTTGCACCTTTGGCACCTGCGGCCCACCGGACGCGGCAAGCATGGTGAACTCTAATCTACCCTGCGTGCTTTTGCTGTAGTACTGCACACGGATCGTGTGCATGCCCGCGTCGAGGTCTGCTCTGTATCTCTCGGTGTGCCAGCCTTCCCAGAACCAACCGTTGACCGCCAGCACCCCGTCAACCCACAGCCTTGCACCGCCCTCGCCCGAAATCACGAAATCATAGGTGCCCGGAGCGACCTGAATCTCCTTCGTAAACTGGGCTGACCACCCTTCGGTGCCGAGGCCATAGCTCGTAGATTTGCCGGTGGGCCACGCAATATTGGGTTCGGGCACGTCCCTCACCAGCGTAGGTTGGCCGGGCAGCTTGAAGGCGGGCGCGTCCTGCGGTGAAGGGGGTTTGTAGCCGGTGAAATATTCGGCCTTCCAGCCCGTGAACCTATCGGGCCACGGCGTAAGTCTCACCGAGCCGCCGCTGATGCTGAGCAGCCCTCCGGTGAAGCTCTGGCTCTGTGCGCCGCCCAGTTCGGGTGCAGCCACAAAGGGGTCGGAGATGGGCGGGCCCACCCACTCAGGGCCGGGCGGCACATGTGTCGCATATGCCTGCGCGATAGCCCCGGATAGCACATAAGCCCGCGGAGCCGATTTGAGCACATCGTACACCAGCCACACGCCTCCCCCGCCCTGTGGTCCACTCAGCGGTTGGGCCAGCACATTGTATTCGGAGATATAGGGCAACCACCAGCGCACCGCCCCTATCGGCCTGCCCAAAGCCTGCACCCCGCCATTGCGATTATACGCCTCCATGAATACCTCAGGCTTGGTTGAACCTTGCCCGACGGTGAAGGTGGGTGGTGCCGGCGGACGGCCGGTAGGAGTGACAGTGCTGGCCGCGGTGGGCGCGGGCATACCATCATAGCCGCCACCCGGCGGCGCCGGGCTAACGCGCGCCCCCGAATAGTAAAACTCGGTTATCCAGCCCCATGGTTTGCCTCGGTCTGCGTAGTAGGCGGTGCCCCACTGAGTCATGTACGAGCTTGGCCACGGACACTCGCCCACGGGGTCGGGGTCGTATGAGCCCGCGCAATACTGAGCTTGAAACAGCACCCCGTTTCTGGTCAGGCTGTAGTTGAAGGTCGCATCCACTGCGGCATCGGTGCTGGCGTAGCTGACGTTGGGGTCGTACACCTGATCGTCGACGTTGTCCTTGAGGTCTGCGCCCAGAGCCGTCTGCTTGCCTCCTCTGCTGATCCAGAACCACGCATATGTCTTCACCGCCATGGCCCCTGCTTTCAACGCTTCGGGCGACCATGTGGGTATCCATTCATTGGGAAGCACGTGCTTCAGGTAGTCTCGGAACGGCACCACTTCCACCTGCCCGGTAGCCACCCGATACACTCGGATGGTCGCGGGTGGGGTCTGGCTTCCCGTCTGGTAAGCCATGATCGCCGGCCTTTCATTGACGCTAGCGCCGACAGTCGCGTCAAGGTCCAAGCCGAACGCTGAGGTTAAGTCTAGTAGGGCTGCCCTGCCGTGCGCGGCGGCAGTGAGCACTGTTGCATCGTTACCCGCGAGCTTCAGACGCGCATGTATGCGCAGGGTATCCCCACGGTAGTACACCGCACCGTGCAGGGTCCACAGTGCGTAGCCTTCCTTATGCACCTTCACCGTGACCGGCTGGCGGTCCGCACTCGTAACGGCCTCCGTATCCTCTAGTGTATGCAGGGGGAACGCGAAATAGCCATTCTCATCGGTGAAAGCATGAGCGCCGTCGTTGATGGTTACCCGCGCATTTGCGACCGGCCCACCCGACCCCTCCTCGAGCACATGGCCTTCGATGGCAGGCGATGACGCCGAGCGTGCATTAGCCTCGCCCGCGCCTACAGGTTCTTGAGCATACACCGGCAGGTCGGCGCCGGAAGAGAGGAGATCGGTGGAAGAATATATGCGACCCGCCCCCGCAAGCAGTATCACAAGCAGGAGCGGCAACAACAGGACGCGCGCAACCGTCTGATGGTTAAACCTCGGCATTGGCCCTCCGCTGAGTTTGTTGTGGCAGGGTCTATGTCGTTGTCGCGCTATCACACGAGCGCGCTCGATTGTAATTCATTGCGAACATCTTAACATAATACGCACGCTTATGCAATAGGTAATTGGTACTTTCGCCAAAATTGGCATACTTTTCACGCAATGAGCCAACACACTCACAAGGGCCGACTCATACTATTTGTCAATTGTGCAACCCTCGGGGGTATAAGTCCCCGGCTCTTTGCTCTTTTTCCCTCCGTGTTGGCGGAGGCTGTCCCCCGATGCCACGAGGCATATCCTTAGGTGGTGCTCCGCACCAATCTGGTATACTGGTACAGGCCGAACCGTAGGGGAGGGGAATATTACAAGGATCGGGGCGTGATTTATCACACCCCTGCACTGCATGTAGATGCGATGCCTGCAACAGATTCTCACCAACCTATCGCGTACCATGACGCGGTGGCCAGAGCTTTTAGCCTTTCTGCTCCCCTCTACGATGCCGACCAGATATCCAATCCCATTGCGAGGTGGACGCGAGCGCGCAATTTGGCTTTGCTGTCGAGCCTGTTCAAGCCCGGCGACCGTGTTCTGGAGCTTGGTTGCGGTACCGGTGTTGAGGCCATATATCTGGCGCGCCGTGGGGTCACAGTCGTGGCCACCGATCCGGCCCAAGCGATGATAGCCGAGGTGCAATCCAAACTGGCCGAGGGTGGTTCAGCCCATGATGTGGCCGGGCGCATCACACCCCTAGTGCTTGCCGCCCGCGATGTTTGGCTGCTTATTGAATCCTATGGCCCTCAGGCCTTCGACGGGGCGTATTCTAGTTTTGGCCCTCTGAACTGCGAACCCGATCTGGCTCCGGTAGCAGACGCGCTGGCGGCGTTGGTCAGGCCGGGCGGGCGAGTGCTCATCTCTGTCATCAACCGCTACTGCCTGTGGGAGGCGGCGTGGTATCTTGCGACCGGCAAACCTCGAGTGGCCTTTCGCAGGTGGGGGGGACGTGCCGGCGCCACCGTAAGAGCTGATTGGCCCCACGAGAAGATCACAATCTTCTATCGAACCCCCGGCTCGATGCGGCGCGCCTTCGGGGCGCATTTTCGGTTGGAGCGCACCCTCGCGTTGCCATGGCTTCTGCCGCCACAGTATCTGGCCGGGCTGGTGCGGCGCTCGCCGCGCTTATTCCGGTGGCTGGCACGCGTGGACCGTGCCCTCGCCGGCACGTGGCCTTTCCATTCTCTTGGCGACCACTGCGTGCTGGTGCTGTCCAGAACGCCCCCAACAAATGCAGGCTCGCAGAGAACAATTGGGGAGGGTGGGTCGCCGTGATTGTGCTTGGCAGCCGCGGCCGCAGACAGCTAAAATCCAGAATACGCAATTTATGGCCCACCTCTGGGCTGTTGCGTCAGGGCGCCACCCTGTTTTTATCCAACAGCCTCGGTCAGGCCCTCGCTTTCTTGACGTCCATCGCCGTGGGCAGGCTACTCGGTGTGCACAGCTTTGGCCAATACGCCACGGTCATGGCATTGGTGTTCGTGCTGGGCGTTTTCGCCGAGATGGGCATGGAGACGCACCTGACCAGAGAAGTGGCCCGTTCGCCTGCGAGGAGCAGAGAGCTCTTGCTGGCGTCGCTGCTGGCCAAGAGCATGTTGGGCGGCGTGCTGGCACTGGCGCTTGCTCTGCCCGCGCTTGCCGGCCTGTTGGCCCCGGATAGGAGCAGCGTGCCGGCTGTGCAAGTGGCGGGTCTGTTGCTGGTACTCAACGCATATAACGCATCGTTCAGCGCGGTGTTCCGAGCATGGGGGCGCATGGGTTACGTTCTGGCAATCAATGTCTCTGGCCTCTCCTTGCAGCTGGCCGGAGCCATACCCGTGCTTGTGGCCTTCCGCAGCGTGCCCGCGCTCATGGTGTGGCTTGTGGTCGTGCAGGTCTATGAGCTGGCACTTGGTTGGTGGCTGTTCCGGAAGAGCGAGCGAATGTATGGGACCGGCGCATTGCACCCACGCCTGCGCTACCTTGCCGCCGACCTGTTGCGCCGGTCGCTGCCTTTCACCCTCGCCGGGGTGGTGGGAGCGTTGACCCTGAGGATCGATCTTTTCCTGATAGAGGCGCTGCGAGGCGTATCCTCGGCAGGGGTGTACGGCGTTGCCCTACGTTTAGCCGACCTGCTTGTGCTGGCCCCCAACTCTCTGTATGCGGCCCTGCTGCCCGCGCTGGCAGTGGCACACAATGGGGGGTCGGTCGGCACTACCTACCGAGAGGCAGTGCGCGCGATGGCCCTCGTGGGCTTGGTTGCCACACTCCTTGGCCTGCTGCTGGCCGACCTATTTGTATGGTTCAGCTTCGGGGAAGACTTTCGGGCCGCCGCGCACCCCCTGCAAGTGCTCTCCCTTATGCTCCCGGCCCTGCTGGTGAACCGCACTACCACAGTGCAATTATACGCCAGCTACCGTGAGGCTCACGCCAACGTGGGGCTAGTGCTGAACCTTGGGGTGCGGGTTGCCATGGGCCTCATGCTTGTGGGAGCGTGGGGTGCACCGGGCGCGGCGCTGGCCGCTGTCAGTGGAGAGTGCGCTTTGTTATGTTTTTACTACCTGACGGGAGCCATGAGGGCAGAAAGCACCCAGCGATGAAGCGCCGATGGAAGCGGTTGGTCAGGTATGTGTTGAAGCGGGTGCTGGACTGGCGCTTCCGCAACTTCCGGCCGGGTGCCCGGCCTGCGCACGAGGTGCGCGTCGCTGGTTTGCGTTTGCGTGTGCTGACTGGCGTGTTCGATCCCCGTCTGCACTTTACCAGCGCGTTCCTCGCGACCTACCTGCGCAGGCCGGGGGTAGTGCCGCCCGGTGGCCGGGTGCTGGACCTCGGCACGGGCACAGGCATCATGGCCATCACCGCCGGTCTAGCCGGTGCCGGGCTGGTGGTGGCCACCGACATCAACCCGGCGGCAGTGCGGTGCGCAACCGGCAATGTGCTTCGCTACGGCCTGCAACATCGTGTCATGGTGCGTGCGGGCGACCTGTTCGCACCGGTTGCGGGTGAGCGCTTCGATCTGATCGTCACCAACCCGCCCTACTACCGTGGTGAACCACGCACTATGATCGAGCGGGCTTATATGGCCGGCAGCGCGCATGAGTGGCTGGCCCGCTTCGCCTCGGGCCTTCACAAGCACTTGACCCCACACGGCCAAGCCCTTGTTGTGCTCGGCGACTCGGCGGACATATCTGCGATCCTTGCGTTGCTGGAAGCCGCGGGCTTGCAGGTCATGCTCGTGGCCCACCGCGACATACTGGTGGAAGCGCTGTATATCTACGCACTGGTCCCTACGCAGACTGCTCCGAGGGTTTGATGGATTGGTCGGCACCACAGGTGAAGAGCGCTCCGCGGGTACCCTGTGGGCTGGCGCCTCTGCTCGCTTTTGCAGGCGTGGCTTGTGTAGGCGCTTCACTCTTAGCCTACCTCCTCCTTCGATTCCCCTTCGATGGATTGTACGGGCAAGACAGCTACGCTTATTACTATCAGTCCCTCGAGCTGTGGCGTCGGCTGACCGGTGGGGAGGTTCCCCGATGGCCCTTCGAGGGAGTGGGGCTGTATCATTGGCCGGTTGGCTACCATCTGCACATAATTGCAGGCTTGGTGGTGGGCGATGGTCCACAGGGTGGGCGCGCGATTACACTCGTCATGGCCGTGCTCCTGCCGGTGATGGTGGCTGTGCTTGCATGGGAGCTGTTGCGCTATAGGCCAGCGCCCGAGCGCCTGTTTGCCGGCGTGGTGGCGGGCCTCACCCTGCTGTTCACAGGCGTGTATGTGCGCAGTGGACTGGCGCTCATGTCCGACCTGCCCGCCCTGTTCTGGACGATGTTGGGGCTAAATTGCTGGGTACGCGCCGTGGCCCTGAGCGATAACCCCTATCCGCGCCGCGCCGCACCTGTTGCGGTCTATGGGTTTATCGCGGGGCTGGCTCTGGGCATGGCTGTCGCAGTGCGCTATACTTCCGTGTTGCTGGTGGTCCCGGCTCTGGCCTATCTCCTTGCGTACAGGCCGCTTCCTGCGAGCGTAGACCCACGCGCGGCAGGTGAGCACCCAGTGCAATCAAGAACGAGGTTTGCCCGACCGACGTGGGCACTGCAGTCACTACGCCGGTTGCTCACGTGGGGGGGAGTGGGATTTGCTATGGGCCTGCTGCCTCAAATCGCCTACAGGTTGTCTTACACCAACAGCCCTGCCGGCTTGCCCGTGGACTGGAACATGGGCAACTTTTTTGCGACCATTGTTAGCAGGTCGTCGGGTGACATGGCTGTGTTCTCTTACCCGATGTCGGTGTTCTATGTGGTCATGCCCGCCGCTGACCCTTCGGGCACTTTCCTCTCGCCGTTATACCTGCCTGCTCTGGCTCTGGGTCTTGCCCTGATGGTGCGCAAGAGGCAGTGGCCCGCCCTCACACTGCTCGTCAGTTGGTGGTTGGTGCCCGCCCTCTTCTTGAGCGGCACCACATTTCAGACCCACCGTTATGTGCTGGCATACCTGCCGCCGCTGGCTGTGTTGATAGGCACGGGCACAATCAATGCTTTGAGGAGCGCTGCTTCGACATACAGCCTGCCGTTAGCTTGGGGCCGAAAGTGGGCCGCGGCGGTGTTTGCAGCACTTGCACTTGTAGGCATCGTGGGAGGTCTATCCCATGGTCTGGTGGCGGCGCACGATAATGCCCGAATGCTCGCCGGCTTTCAAGCCGAGGAACAAGCGCTGGCCTCTCTGGTGAAAGAGGCCGTGTCACTACCGCATGCGCCAACTGGACAAGGCTCCGTGGGCATTGTGTGCTTCGGAGTGAGCGCAGCCCTTTACCATAATACAGGTTGGGCGGTGCTGGATTTCTATAACCACGATGAGGCTGAGATAAACCACTTTGTGCAAGCCCACGACACCAGCCTGCTGGTGGTGCCGACCGAGCTTATGGATACCCGTTGGCATAATACTCCCTCGGCCCGGCGCTGGCATTATATGCAACGGGCCTACCGGCTGGTCTTCGCGGGCCGGATCGGTCAGTACAGCGTGTATCTCGTCGAGGGGATGCGTTGATCCCACGCCCCTTTGCGATGGAGTTGGCGATATGAAGCCACGATAATTACCGTTATCGTGGGTACATTGGCTAAATTAGACCGCGCAGTGGATATCCGTTGCGATAAGGCCTCGCGCATGTATAATAGCAAGTGTGCCTCTGTGCCTCGTCCGTAAAGCTGCAAACAGCACCCACACACGACAGGATACGATCATGGCATCGGCCGTAAACAAGCCCAGACACCACCGGCTCTCGGACAGCGCCGCCGGTGACCCGGGGGAAGCCACCCCGATAACTTCTCACATATCCGCTCCCACTTCGCAGTGGCCTGAGGCTCTTACTACCTTGCCTGCCCCTCTGGCCTGCCCAGACCCGGTCGAAGTGGTGCTCGCTGGGGTGTTATCCGGCAACAGTAAGCGGGCCTATCTGGGGGACATCAGGCATTTCTTGGGCTACTTGCAAGAGCGGGGCATTGCCTTGCAGCAGGTGTCCAAGCCTGTTATGATAGGATACCGCGCATATCTGGCCCACAGGTATGCACCCGCCACTGTCAACAGGCGGCTGACGGTGGCTCGCCGGCTGGTGACCGAGGCTTGGGAGCTTGGTTTGCTGGTAGGACAGGCGCGCAATCCCGCCGAAGGGCGCGCGGTCGCGGGTCTCAAGCATGGAGGAGACCGTGGGAAGCCGGCGCTCACAATGGAGCAGGCGCGCCAACTGTTAGCGCACACCCGCGCCGCAGGCGATCTGCCGGCCCTCCGGGATGCGGCGCTGTTGCACCTGTTGATCGGCACGGGCATGCGCCGGTCAGAGGTGGTGGCAGCGCGCCTGTCCGACCTCAAATTGGAGAACGGCTACCATGTTCTCGTGGTGACGGGCAAGGGCAATAAGCGGCGGTTGGTCAAGCTCAACGACGGCGTGCTGGCTGACCTATATGCATGGCTCACAGCGGCAGGTCGTGGTTATGTCAACTCGCAGGGCAGGTTCGTGCCCACCACCATATATGCGCCGCTGTTTTCCGCGGTGAGGCGCATAGGACGCGGCCCGGCTGCGCACTGGCGGGTGAGCGACAAACCATTGTCCGATTGGTCGGTGTGGCAGATAGTGACCCGGCGCATAACCGGCGCGGGGCTTGAAGTGGACACGTCGCCCCACGGCCTGCGCGCCACGTTTATAACACTGGCGCTCGAAGCCGGTGCCACCATCTCCAAAGTGCAGGACGCCGCCGGCCACAGCGACCCCCGCACCACCGACCGCTACCGGAGGCGCAAAGCCACCCTCGACGACAACGCCGCGGATTACGTTCGCCTGTAACAGTGGCACAAGATGGGGTGCAGGGGCACTCCCCTGCCGGGGGTTGTGGGGGTACAAGTGTCCCCACCTCTCCTAATTTATAGCCTTTCCGGGATAATTGACCTCACACAGCGTGTCTTGTGAATACAAGCTGGCGAAAGGAGCCAACGAGCATGGTGCGGGTAATCCGCAGGCAAGAAGGCACTCCAGTGACCGAAGCCTCGATCAGGCGTCAGTTCGAAGCCGAAGGTCTACAACCTTACGCATGGTCCAACGCCCCGGGGGACGTGTACGGCGTGCATTCCCACCCCTACCATAAGGTGCTCTACGTGGTGCAAGGTTCGATTACTTTTCGCCTGCCCGATAGGGGCGAATCGATAGAGCTTCAGCCGGGGGACCGCCTTGAACTGCCCCCGGGAGTGCGCCACGACGCCATAGTCGGACCGAAAGGTGTAGTGTGCCTTGAGGCGCACATGTGAAGGACGGGCGACAGGCCCCTCTTCTCTCACCTCTCACCCGCTCGGCCATGAGCATGGCGCGCATCTCGCGCCTGTCGCGCCTGCCGTCTACAGTTCGCCGCGCTCTTCTTTCTGCCTTATGTCCTCAAGGATCGTCTGTCGATCCCCTTCGGCCTGACTAGGCTTGTGCGCAGGCATGGGTTCGGCACGCTCGGAGAGTGGCTCATCGCCAAGTGACCTGACCTGTGACCCCTCGGGGTCGTTGGATTGTGCTCGGCCACCTTGTTCATTGTCCATGTCCATCTGTGCGACCTCATAGTCTCATAGTCTCATGTCAGTCAGGTGAGGCTCGTGGGCATTGCTCACTGTTCCAGTGTGGGGCGGACCTGAATGTTCACGTTACCTTTGAGCGCTCGGGACACCGGACAACCCTCGCCTGCCGCACGGGCCACTTGCTCGAAGTCCTCTTGGCTCAGGCCGGGCACTCTGCCCCGTACATCAAGCTCCATCGTGGTGATGGTAGGCTTGCCGTCAACCCGGTCGAAAGTGCACACTGCCGTGATAGACAGGCGGCTCGGCGGGTGCCCTTTCTGCGCAAGCTCGTTGGATAGCGCCATCGCGAAGCATGATGCGTGGGCAGCGGCGATCAATTCTTCCGGGCTGGTAGTGCTGTCCGGTTCTTCGGCACGTGCCCTCCATGTAACCGGCTGGTCACGCAGCACTCCACTGCCCACGCTAACTCTGCCTTGACCCTCTCTCAGACTGCCTTCCCACACCACCTCGGCTCGTCTCTGTGCCATCGGCATAGCAGTAGCAAACCTCCTTGGTCACCGATAATAGTCAGGGTGAAACCCACCAGTTGGATGTAGCAAAATCCGAGCCATGAGAAGCAACTGGTGCATATTCATGCAAGACATTGGGGAAGGGCTGTCCCTCCCCAGCCTTTCCTTCCCTACCTCAACGTCTTGCACGCCTTCAACCCTTATAGGTCAGCACCCGGCCCCACAGGCTCTTGGTACCCCAGATGCCCGACCGGAGGGCCTCAAGTTGGACGATCTGACTGTGATCCACAAACAGGTTCACCTCGGGGCCGTAGTTCTTGATGTACCACGCAAACACCTCTGGGTCGGCGGCTTCGAACATCACCCGCTCCAGACCCAGCTCTGAAATTATGCGCGCTACCACATCGGTGCGCCATGTGGTCACATTCTCTGTGATGCCTTCGGATTCGATCATGATAAGCGAGGCCCCGGCTTCAATGCACCGGCGAGCTATGTGGATAGCCCAACCTACGTCTCGTGTGCCCTCGGCTTCCAACTCGGCCGCCGAGGTGGCCCCGCCGGCCCCGAACTGCACACCCACTTCTGGTTTGGCTTTGAGGCCAGCTTTATGCACCCGCTCCACCAGCCGCACCATGTCGTCCACCGGCATGGTGATGAAGCCCCCGGACACCTCGATAATATCGAAGCCCACATCACGACATTCGCCAATGTACCGGTCCACTGCTTCCGGCCCCTGTGTAAGCACGTGCTCAATGAAGCCGCCTGTGGACACCTGCACATCATAGCGGTGGGCGAGGTCAATCAGTCCTACCAATGCGCTCCGAGGCATCAGCGAGAACGACCCCCCCGCAAACTTCAGTATGTCCACGTACTGCCCCATGGTCTCCAGCACGTCCTCGAGATAGCGCCGGCCCATTGGCGTGTAATAAGGCCCGCGAATCTCCGTGAGGCCCCGGCTTCGGGGCTTGGGGTCGCGATGGTTCACCCTCAGGAACGAGAAAGCCCTGCTGTCGTCTGGCATGGACAGTGCCTCCTTTCATGGTTAGGTGCTGAAACATGAGCACCAAACATCACGGATTTGCAGACCCATTATAACCCAATGTAAGGTGGCATTCAGGCTCGGATTCTTCGTGCTGTGCTGGTCCGGTTTGTGCTGAAATCCAATGTCGGGGATACAGGGAGGATGGCTATATGGCGGGCGACGCAGATATATTCAAGTACGAAACCACGCGTCGGGAACGCGAATTGATGGTCAAACAGCAGATCGAAGCGCGGGGTGTGCGCGACCCGGCGGTGCTCAAAGCTATGCGTGAAGTGCCACGTGAGCTTTTCGTGGAGGAACACCAGCGCCCCTTTGCCTACGCCGATACCCCATTGCCCATACCAGAGGGTCAGGTCATCACCCAGCCCTATCTGGTAGGGCTGATGGCTCAGGCGCTACAATTATCGCCTACGGACAGGGTGCTGGAAGTAGGCACCGGCTCGGGTTACGCGGCGGCTGTGCTGAGTCGCATAGCCGGCGAAGTGTACACTATCGAGAGGTTCCCGTCGCTGGCGGAGGCCGCCATGCAACGGCTCGCCGAGCTTGGCTACAACAACGTGCATGTCAAGTTGGGCGATGGCAGCCTCGGCTGGCCGGAGCATGCCCCATATGATGCGATCTCGGTGGCCGCAGGCGGTCCGGCTGTGCCCAAAGCTCTGCTCGACCAACTCAAGATTGGCGGGCGCATGGTAATACCACTCGGTGACCGGCATGGTCAGTCTCTGGTGCGCATCGTGAGGCGTGGACCAGACCGCTATGAACGGCAAGATCTGGGGCCTGTGCGGTTCGTGCCGCTTGTTGGCGAACAGGGCTGGCCTGACGACCCCGCCCCCTCAGGTCGCAATCCGGGCAGCGACAGGATCGAACCAGACGTCCGCCACCACACACCGAACCCCCCTGATCCGCCCGACCCCGATTCACCACGCAGACGGTATGAATTGCTGGGTCAGGTCGAGTCCGTGGCCGCGCTGATAGCCGAAGGGGCAGAGCCAATTGCCGACATTGAGAAGGCCACCTTGACCGCTTTGCTGAAGCGAATCGCGGGTTGTCGCGTTGTGCTCATCGGAGAAGCTACTCATGGTACTTCCGAGTTCTACAGGATGCGAGCGGCAATCACCCGTGCCCTGATTCAGCAGCAGGGCTTCAATTTCGTCGCGGCTGAAGCCGATTGGCCCGACACAGCCCGCGTAGATAGGTATGTGCGCCATGCTACCACCCCCGGACGTGCCGCGCGTATCTTTGTGCGCTTCCCTACTTGGATGTGGCGCAACGTAGAGGTGCTCGATTTCGTGGAGTGGCTCCGCGAACATAACATGCATCTCCCACACAGCCGGCGTGTGGGATTCCACGGGCTTGACCTGTACAGCCTGTACGAGTCGGTGGCCGAAGTACTGCATTACTTGGAGCAGGTAGACCCTGAGTCGGCACGCATCGCCCGGGCGCGTTACGGATGCCTGACGCCCTTCCAGTCCGACCCTGCCCTTTACGGCCATGCAGCCATCACCGGTCAGTATAAAAGTTGCGAGCAAGAGGTGGTGCAGATGCTGGTAGACCTCTTGCGAAAGCGTCTGGAGTTCGAGTCAGGCGCGGATGAGGAAGCAGGCGAGCGCTTCTTCGATGCTTTGCAGAATGCCCGTGTCATAGCCGATGCCGAGAAGTACTATCGCGCCATGTACTATGGCACCGCCGAATCTTGGAACCTGCGCGACCGGCATATGTTCGAAACCTTGCAAACGCTTATGGACAGGTACGGACCCGATGCGAAGGGCATCGTTTGGGCACACAACTCACACGTGGGGGATGCCTGTGCGACCGAGATGTTCGAGCGTGATGAGATCAATATCGGGCATTTGGCGAGGCAGGCATATGGCATGGAGGCGTACATTATAGGCTTCGGCACTGACCATGGCACGGTAGCCGCGGCCTCCAACTGGGGTGAGCCTGTGCAGATAATGCAAGTGCGCCCGGCCCACCCTCGGAGTTATGAGCACTTGTGCCACCGCTCCGGAGTGCAAGCCTTTATCCTCAGCCTGCGCCAACCGGCCGTGCAAGCGCTCGACGAGGAATTGCGCGTGCAACGGCTGGAGCGAGCTATCGGGGTCATCTACCGGCCAGAGACCGAATTGCTCAGCCACTATTTCGAGGCCAGCCTGCCCGCGCAGTTCGACGAGTATATCTGGTTCGACGAGACGCACGCTGTCACTCCTCTGGGTCGACCGCATGCGCCTCGCCTGCCCGACACCCACCCCTTTGCTTTGCTCGACTAATGTCGACCTCCTGTGGAAGGGCAAAGGGAGGGGTTTGGGTAAGGCAAAGCCCTAGCCCGCCTGTTATTCTCCGGGCAGGCTGCTGAGGTTCTGGTTCTCCGCGTAATCCACCGGCACCTCTATCACCGATGGCACGTCGAGGTCAAGAGCGCGTCGAATCAATGGCAGGAAGTCTTCTGCACGCTCGACCCGCCATGCGGGCAGGCCAAAGGACTGCGCATACTGCACAAAATCCGGGTTGGCGAACTCTACGCCGTGTGCGCGCCCGAAGCGCCGCATCTGGTTCAGTTCGATGAGGCTATAGCGATTGTCCGTCCACACCACGTTCACAAAGGCCGTGCCCAGCCTCTTCGCGGTCTCCAACTCTTGCGAGTTCATCATGAAGGCCCCATCGCCACTCACCGCGACCACCTTGCGCTCCGGCAGGGCGAGCTTGGCCGCTATTCCACCGGGCAAGGCTATGCCCATGGATGCGAAACCGTTGGCTATGACCACGGTGTTGGGCCTGCTGGCTGGGAAGAAACGGGACAGCCATACTTTATGGGCACCCACATCACTGATGAGTATGTCATCGTCGCCCAGTGCCTGCCGCAGGTCCCAGACTACTCGCTGCGGCTTGATGGGCATGGCAGGGTCATTGGCATAACGGCGTAGCTCCTTCAAATGGCGTCCCGCCTGCTGACCTGCCGCTCCTGCCGCTCCTGTCGCACCCCCCTGCTCGCCCCGGAAATTGGAGTGTGTCCCGCACAGCGCCGCCAGCGCTCTCAGCGACTCCCCGATCTCGCCCACCACTTCCACCGATGGGATATAGTGTCCATCAATCTCGGCCGGGGTGCTGTCAATATGCACTATCTCCTTATCGCGCTTGGGGTTCCATAGGGCAGGCGCCCATTCGACCAGATCGTAGCCAACGGTCACCACTAGATCGGCTCTGGCAAGTTGCTCCATACTAGCCAGATCGGCGCCCGGACGCTGTAGTCCCACAGCCGGCAGGGCCAGAGGGTCGCGATAGTCGAGCGCCCCCTTGCCCATAAACGTATGGGTCACCGGTACGTTGAGCGCGTGGGCGAACTCGCGCAGGGCATCCGCCGCGCCCCACCCCGCGGCCTGCCTGCGTATTACGCCATTGCCTGCCAGCACGAGCGGGGCACTTGCCGCGCGAATCAGCTCTGCGGCTCGCTGAAGCGGCTTCTCCCCGGCCCGTGGATACGAGGTGCGGCGCACCGGCATGGGCTTGATGTCGGCGGGCAATGGCTCACCGGCCACATCCTCTGGAAGCTCCAGATGCGTGGCTCCCGGCTTTTCCAGCCTTGCCAGCCGAAACGCTTTGCGCACCATCTCAGGGATAGCGTCCGGCCTCTCAATACGGGCATTCCACTTGGTGACCGGCTTGAGCATCTGCACCACGTCAATGTACTGGTGGCTCTCTTTGTACACCCGCTCCAACCCCGCCTGACCTGTGATAGCCACCAGCGGCGCGCGATCCAGATAGGCATCGGCTATGCCCGTGATCAGGTTGGTGGCTCCCGGTCCCAGCGTCGCCATGCACACGCCCGGATAGGTGCTCAACCGCCCGTACACGTCTGCCATGAAGGCCGCGCCCTGCTCGTGCCGGGTGACCACAAACCGGATCTGCTGGCTGTCGGCCAGCGCGTCCAATACGTCCAGTATCTCCTCTCCCGGCAACCCGAAGATGTATTTCACGCCTTCGTTTTCGAGGCACCGCACCAGCAACTGCGCCCCGATTTGCCCGTCACGCTGTATTTTCACCATTTTTCATCCCCTTTCATCCCCCGTCCGAATTTTAGGTCTGGGTCTCGGTCTTTTCAGGATCAACATCCCCAGCAGTGCAAGGGTCAACGCGCTTATGGTGCCGGCCGGCACGAGCGTGGTCGGCACAAAGGTGAAGGTCACCACGTGCTTGCCAGCGGTGAGGGGCACGGCTCTGAGCAACAAGTACGCAGTGTATATCTTCTGCGCGCGCCCGTCCACACTTACCTGCCACCCCGGATAGTTCGGGTCGGCTAACACCAGCCATGCCGGTTGCCGTAGGTCCACCTCAATCTGTACGCTGTTGCGTCGGTAGACAGTGATCCGAGAGGCGCCTATATGCGTTGGGGAGCGCCCCTGCGCGGTCGCAACCCCGGCGTCCTCGACCGGCGCTGTGGCGGTCGGCTCTTCCTCAAGCAGTACCACTTGTCGAGGGTCGAAATCCTCTGCCGCCAGCAGTGCCTTTATCTCTTCGGCGCTGGCTACTCTGGCCTTCGGCACTATAAATGTTCTGGGCAGCGCGTTTGGGTTCTCGTAAATAATCAACTCCTTAGAGTAAACAATGGTGAGGTTCGCCACGGCTGCGGTGGTCAACGGGACCGCGCTGGTTATGTATCGCACCCCCAGCAGCGAAGCAGGCGTGGATGTGTACACCTGCGGGCGTATGAACACATTGGAGTATGGGCCTCCTCCCCGCTTCGGCAGCACTCCGGGGTCCACTGTTGCCCAGAATTCTTCGTACCTTCGCGTGTGCAGGGAGTCGTAGCCGTGTACCGAGTCGAAGCCATACAGGGTCTGGGTGTTCGGGTTGAGCACCGGCATCGGGCTGTCAATTCCCATTACGCGCCACTGCCCATGTGCGGACCGCAGCCGGTTGATCGCTTCAAACTGGGGTGCTACATCGTCGGGATCGACGAAAGAATTGTAGCCGGGCACGGCTGTGAGCAGGTCGAAGCTCACAGCAAGCAAAAGCGCCGCCCCCCACAGAGGCGACAGCGCATACCACGCCCCAACGGGCGTCGCCCTCTGCCCTCTGCGTATGCGTATTCCATCAAAGCGCAGCAGGGCGATTAGCGCAAGGCTCAGCGCAGCCCACACTATTCCCCGGCCCAGTTGGCTTTCTTTGAGCGCGCGGTGTGCGGGGTCCTGCTCGGTCGAGTAGAGCACCCACGCATAGCCGAAAGCCGCAACCGAAGCGACACACAGCGCTCCCATCGGCCATATAGTGCGGCTTATAGCATGGTCCGTGCCCTTCTGCGAGCGACCCACCAGAGCGTCATATCCGATGCCTGCCAACACGCACAGCCCGAATATTAGCAGGTAACCTATGCGCGATGGCACGAGCGCATTCAGGCCCGGCAGCCACCGCAGGTACAGAAACGGTCCGATGCCATAGGTTACAAGCACCGCGATCAACGCCAACCCGGCCCACAACCATACGTGTCGGAAGGGGCGTTGCAACAGCGCCACCCCCGCCAGCAATAGGGGTGCTACCCCTATATACCATAGGTCGCCGAACACCATTGGCGGTCCGATGCCCGGCACTGCGGTGCTGAAGTATTCGGGCATGAGCATGCGGAGCAAATTGGCAAGTGAAGGCGAGTTCGAAGACACACGCCCGCTCGTTCGCGTAGCTTCACCCACCAGCTCGAAGATGGGAGCCAGATGTACTGCCGCCAGCGCGAGGCCACCTGTCATCGCCAGCACCCCGCGACACGCCAACGCCGCCGCTCCCCTCCAGCCCCCCGCCAAGGCCCCTGCTGCTCGCCATATCACCCAGCACGCGAGGGCGAAGTAGCTGTAGAGCACCCACTGCATGTGCCCTGCAACCGCCTGTAACCCACATATCAGCGCCGCCCCTGCCACCCATCGGGCCTGACCTGACTGCATGGCCTTGTCCGTGAACAACAGCATCCACGGCAACCAGCCATATACCGATGCTACTCCTGTGATGTTCAGCGCAAGCTGCATCATGCCGCTTCCCGCGAACGCCAAACCAGCGATGAGCGCCCCTCGCCTGCTTACGTGCAGATGACGGCAAAGATAATACATGCCCGTCCCCGCCAGCAACAGGTTGAACAGAACTAGCGCCTGTATAGAGGTCGACAGGGGTAGGAGCCACAGTATCCACGTGACCGGATAATAGAGTTGGCTCTGCGAGTTGGCTGTGTACGGAAAGCCGCTGAAAGCATGGGGGTCCCACAGAGGCCACTCGCCGTCTATCACCGCGTTTCTGGCGAACACCATCCAAGGCAGATACAACAGGGCCGAGTCGGCCACAACAGGGTTATGTACCGGCCTGTCTGCGAGCCGGTTCCACGGGGACCATAGGGCCAGCGTGTCGGAGGCTATGGGCACTTTGCCTTGCAGCACCGGTGCACACAGGGCCAGCGCGAACCCCGCGAGCACCACCAGCGCCCCTGCGTCCGCTTTGAGAGCGGCCGAGGCGCGGCTCGCGTGCTCCAGCATCCGCGGGCGTATCGTCTTCGCTGCAATCTCGGCGCCGGCATCAACAGCGCTTGAGCTTTCGCTACCGCCGGACAGCATATGGCATTCAGGTTAGGATACAGAAGGCCTTACGTTTTACGTCTTATACCACCTCGGTCAGTAGCCAGTCAACCTGTCAATCATGCCGCGCTCCTTGGCCAACCGCTCGACCCAGCTGTAGAACAGATAAGCCCCCAATGCGCATATCGCGGCGCTCGCCATCAGGATGAGCAGCAACTGCCCGTTATCAATGCCGGCCAGTGCAGGGCTGACCGGCGTATGTTGCACGGGCGCGGTACCGGCCCCGGAGATGCCGCTCTCTGTAATGGTGACGATACCACCTG
The DNA here is from genome assembly GCA_034437815.1 of Chloroflexia bacterium. GTDB lineage: Bacteria > Chloroflexota > Chloroflexia > QHBQ01 > JADMIH01 > JADMIH01. The sequence continues at coordinate 73,048 of DAOTTC010000088.1, forward strand.
TCATGGCCCGCCTCATGGCTTCCAGCCAGTAGGTCACAGGTAACAACAGGCCCACCTCACGTAGCACCGGCGGCAAGATGTCTATCGGAAAATACGCCCCGCTGAACAGTAACAGGCTTCCGCCCACCACCTCACCTATGAAACCACCATGCCGCGCCACCACCAACGCCACTCCTGCCAGCACTAGCCCCAGCGCGAGCAGTACCACCATGCCTAGCAGGAAGTATGGCACCAGCCAGCCCCACTGCACCCTGTTGATGTCTAACCGCAGGCCAAGCAACAGCGCCCCTGTGCCCAGCAACACCACAGTGGTCAACAGACCCAGCGCCAGCTTTGCCACCGCCCGCCCACTTAAGTAAGCCAGCTTGCGGGCCGGTGATGTGTAGATATACTTGAGCATCCGGAAGTGCTCGCGGTCTTCCAGTATAGCCCATGGCATGCCGGACAGGGCGCTTATCACCAGCATGAAGAAAGCGTTGCTCAAATATAGATAGTCGAAGAATCCGCCTCTCTGGCCTCCTGCGATTACCTGAAACATCACAACGAGAATCAGCGCCGACGCCAGCGGGCGCAGCACCGAGAAAATCAGGAACACCAGCGGGTCGGCCCAGTTAGCTTCCAGTTGCCAGCCCAGCCAAGCGGCCAGCCGGAAGGTGCGCCAGTTCTCGCGCAGGATGAGGCCCCGTCCAGTGCTTGCGGGTCTGCGAACGTTGTGGATTACAGCCATCGTTGCTTGCTCCGATCGTCGAATTCATCGGTGGTCATCCGCCGCCAATCGCCAATAATTTATGCGATCACTCTGTGTCCTCTATGTCTCTGCACTGTTATTGCCAGCGCAGACTGAGCCGGGCTTCGACCTTCGCGAGGTGTTCCATATACTTGAGCATCAAGTACGCGCCTGCCACGAACACCACACCCATCGCACCGAGCAACAGCAGTTCAACAGCTGGACTAAACACGCCCTGAATCTGCCCCGGGAAGAGCAACTGCCGCAGGGCATCCAACCCGAAACTCACCGGTACGATCGCTGAGATTATCGTTAGCACTCCCGGGATGCTGCGGAACAGCCTGTCCAGAGGAAAGTTCATGCCTGACAGGAAGAACACCGGCTCTTGAAGCGCAAGGGCTACCTGCCATGCTTCTCGTCCCCACATCAGGAATACCGAACTGAGCAGCATGCCCAGACCGTATAAAGCGAACATGGTCACCACAAACACCAGCAGTGCGAAGCCCCACTGGCTTGCATCGAAGCGCACTCCATATACCAGCGTGCCCACTATGCCGATGGTCGCCCCGCGCAGTGTGCTCATGTACAAGCCGCCCACCCCCATCCCCAGAAGCAGGGCCATCATAGATACCGGAGACATTATGTAAATCTCAAGCAAGCCCGCTTGCTTGTCCCAGTACAGTTGGGAGGCCATCATCCACAGCACGTTCAGCCAGTAGGTGGCCATTACCCCGCCTAGCACCACGAAGCCGATGTACGCTTCAGGCGCGTTCATGGCGCGGTACAGAAACACAAAAGCCGAGGTGTTGATGAATGGTATGATGATTTCGAACACCAGCCAGCTTAGCTCTCGATGTGCCCCGAAGATGCGTGGATAGCCCCGGGCGAAGGCTGCCCTCAAGAACAATTCCCAGCCCGTGCTTTTTCTGATTCCCGTCTTGCTCACCTTTTGGCCCTCCACCTGTGCGTCACAGCCTTCCCATACCATTTGGTAATAGCTCAGAGGTGTGTTCGTGTGTTCCGTATGCCGGGGCACTAGCCCTCGCCTTCGCCGTCGGTCAACCGACGGCCCACTAGCTTGATGAACACATCTTCGAGTGTTGGCTCGTGTTTTTGCAGGGTCAGAATGCCCGCTCTGTGCTCGGCCAGCGTGCTTACCACCGAGCTTATTACGGCCTCCTCGTGCAAAATAAGGTTCAGCTTTTGCAAATTCGTTGTCGGGTCGGCCGTGCTGGTGGCTCTCAGCACACCCGGCAGACTCCTGAGCGCTTCGAGCACCGTCTCATCTGTGCTTCTCGATACGCCAATCTCGAACACCGGTTGCTTCTGGAGCAGCTTCTTCAGATTAGCCGGCGTGTCACAGGCTAGAACCTTGCCGTGGTCAATAATCGCTATGCGGTCGCAGATCTCATCGGCTTCGGCCATGTAGTGTGTGGTCAACAGTATGGTGCGCTCCGGGTGCTTCTTGAGCCACCGGCGCGTGAAATCGCGCACGATTCGAGCGGCATGTACGTCTAACCCAAGCGTCGGCTCGTCGAGGAACAGCACCGTGGGGTCGGTAATGAACCCACGGCAGAAGTTCATGCGCTGGCGCTCTCCTGTGCTCAGGGAGCTTACGGTGGCGTTGCGCTTATGGCTCAGCTCAACCACTTCGAGCAGTTCGTCAATCAGCCTGTACGCGTCCTTCCATGAAAGGCCGTAAAACTGGCTAAACATCCAAAGGTTCTCGTGCACCTTGAGCAGGCCGTAACCGCTGGTCTCGCCGCCGCTCACCATATTGATCATGCGCCTGACCTGATCGGCCTGCTTCACCACGTCGTAACCGGCGACATAGGCGGTTCCTCCGGTGGGTGCGAGCAAGGTGGTGAGTATCTTGATAAGCGTGGTCTTGCCGGCTCCGTTCGGGCCTAGCAGACCGAATAATTCGCCCTGATACACCTCGAGGTTCACGTTGTCCAGCGCGACCAGCGTGCTGTGTGGCTGCTGTTGCCGGTCTTTGTCCTTCTTGTTACCCTTGACTTTGTAGGTCCTGCTCAGATTCGTCGTCTTTATGGTGGTTGGTGCCATAACCGGTGCGAGTGATATCGCCCCTTCGTTTTGGACTTGCACCGACCGATGACCGTTATTGGCTGCTCTGCGTTCTTCTTCCGCTGTATGCGTAAACGCGTTTAGGCTCACGTGGTTGTCCTCCTGATAGGGGTGCTTGCTCGGTCCACGGCTGATGGATGGGGTCGCTCGAACCCTTGGCCCCTGTTTTATGATAACACCAGCCCAAGTTCCTTTCACCAGACCGGAAGAGTAAAGAGCGTAGGTCTATGGGTGGAGATTGGTGGGGCGCAAAAAGTGTAGTGGGGGTGCGCGGTGGAACGTTCTTTGCTGTTGGCTTGTTGGGATTTGTTTTGTTTTTCTGTTGGGTTGGGGCTTATGGGATATGTAGTCTGGATTTGCCCACACCGCTCACTCCTTGTATATTGACTATGCACTCCCAACAGCACTCATCATTCAAATTATCGAGGTGATAGCGCATGGCAACACATACTTGGGTGGTAATGAGCCTCGTGCTCATCCTGTCCTACCTGATCGGCGCGGTGCCCGTTGGGGCGATCGTGGCTCGCGCTAACAATATTGACATCAGCCGCCATGGCAGCGGCAAGACCGGCACCACCAACGTGCTCAGAACCGTCGGCAGGCGCGCCGCCGCCTTAGTGCTGGCCGGAGATTTCATCAAAGGCAGTCTGGCGGTCCTGCTCGGCAGGCTCATGGTCGCGTGGCTCTTGCCCGGCGAGGCTCGGCTGGCTCTCGGCACCCTGTCTATATCCACCATGACCCTCGTCAGTCTGCTGGCCACAGCGGCCGCTGTGGCGGGTCATGTATGGTCAATCTACCTGAGGATAGTGCTGGGCAAGTGGCACGGGGGCCGTGGGGTAGCCACCGCGCTGGGTGCCGTGCTGATGGTCAACCCGTGGATAATACTGGCGGGCGTGCTGGTTGCCGTGCCCACCATATTCATGTCGCGCTATGTGTCCCTCGGCTCCATCGTCGGGGCAGTTGCATCTGCCTTGGCCGTAATAGTGCTTGTGGTTATCGGCCAGCTCGAACCGCTGGCCCTCCTGCTCATATTGATCTCGGCGTTCATAATCCTCATGCACCGCGACAACATCCAGCGCCTGTTGAAGGGCACAGAGCGCAGACTGGGTGAACGCGTGAAGGTGTAGGTCTAGCAGCCGGCCAAAGCCTTCAACGCCTCAAGACATGGACACCTCTTCCGCCGTAACCAACCCCTCGCGCAGCGCGTATACCGCCGCCTGCGTGCGGCTCGCGAGGCCCAGCTTGCTCAATATATTGCTCACGTGTGTCTTGGCCGTTTTGGGGCTGATCACCAGTTCATCGGCAATCATCTGGTTGCTGTAACCTCTGGCAACCAGCCTGAGCACCTCGACCTCCCTTTCGCTGAGGGCCTCCTGATTAGCCGCAGGCTTGGGCTTGGTAGGATGGAGCTCTTCCATCAACCGTCGGGCCACGCGAGGATCGAGGTGCACCTGCCCCGCCGCCGCGCTTTGAATGGCATGCACTATATCGTCGGGGTCCGCGTCTTTGAGCACGTAGCCCGTGGCCCCCGCACGCATTGCGCCGAACACTTTTTCGTCCTCGATGAACGAAGTCATGGCGATGACGTCAACCTCCGGCCACGACTGTTTAATGGCCGCAGTAGCCCCGATGCCGTCTAGTTGCGGCATTACAAGGTCCATCAGCACCACATCGGGTTGCAAGCGCTCCACCTGCTCTATCGCCTCACGCCCGTTGGCAGCTTCACCTATCACTTCGATCGCAGGCTCGGTGGCGAGGAAGGCTTTCAATCCCTGCCGCACCACCGCGTGGTCGTCAACCAGTAACACCCGAATATTGCCTTCTACCATTGCCTATCCCCTCCACATAGTTCTGGTACCCTGTGAGCGCCGGATGGCACCGGCCGCCGTATCTCTACCCCCGGCGCTCTCGCCCGCAAGCCGATCGGCACCGGATACGGGGGCTTCACCGGCCCCGGCCGCGCCGGACGGCACGCTCACCCGCGCCTGCACCATCGTGCCATGACCGGGCGCGCTCACAATCTTCAACGTGCCTCCGATGGCCTGCGCGCGCTCCCGCATGGTGCTGGTGCCTATATGACTACCGCCGCCCTCGGCGAGCCTGTCTGGGTCAAACCCATGCCCGTTGTCCTCTATACTCAGCACAATCTCTTCACCTGACAAGTCCAGCCTTACCCACGCCTCGCCGGCCTGTGCGTGCTTCACCACGTTATGCAGCGCCTCACGCGCGATCTGATAGAGGGCTTCTTCATGCTCGATCGGCAGCCTACGATCGCCTTGTACCTCCAGATGCACGGTCAGCCCGCTTCGCGCCCGCACGGCGTCCGAGTGCTTCTGCAACGCAGACACAAGCCCCTCGATCTCCAGCGCCTGTGGTCGAAGCTCGAATATCAGCGCACGCATCTCGGCAAGCGAGCCTTGCGCCAGCTCGTGCGCGTTGTCCATCAGGCGGGCCGCCTTCTCCCCGTCCCCGGGCAAAATGCGCCGCGCCGCACGCAACGTTAGGTTGAGGCTGAAAAGCGACTGGGTCACCGAATCGTGCAGTTCGCGGGCCAGACGGGCGCGCTCTTCAACTGTCGCCAGCTTACCCGATTTTTCAAGCAGGTGCGCGTTGTACACCGCCAGCGCCAGAATCTTGGCGAAACTCATGTACAGGCGCAGGTCTTCCTGCCAGAACCGCCGGGGCTGTGGAAAATACAGTATCATCGTGCCCAGAGGCTTGTTGCGCACGCTCAGCGGCAGGGCTATAAGCGAACCCACCCCAAGGTCTCTGAGAAAACTGGTCTGGGGGTGCAGACCTGCCTGCTCGAACAGCCTCTGCCACTTGGTCAGGTAGCCCGGCTCGTCCATGTCCTCGACGGTCTGAGGGGTCTGCGTGGTGAAGGCGTCCAACAGGGCCATGCGCATGTCCCGAGGACGGTCCACCGCCAGAACCGGAATCGTCCGCATCAGGACATCGCGGTGCACATCGTTGAGGTTGTATTCGACGGCATAATGCAACTGCCGTTGTTTCTCGTCGTATAGATATACCACGGCGCCGCTCATATCAAGCAGCTTGCCGATATGCGCCATCCCCTCGGCCAGAGTTTCCTCGATGGTCCGGCTCACAGTCACTGATAGGGCAAGTTCATTGATGGTCTCGAGGGTCTTCAACTGGCGCTGCGCGTCCGAGTACAGCCGGGCACGCTCCACGGCCACAGCGGCCTGATTGGCCAGCAGCGTCATCAGCGCTTGGTCGCTCTCGGTGAAATCGCCCGACTTCTTGTTGATGGTGGTTATCACCCCAATGGTGTGGCCGCGCGAAATGAGAGGGGCCGCCAGCACAGATCGCGCGTTCGCTTGGTCGGCACTGAATTTGAAATCGCGTGGGTCCTCAGTCGCCCTCAGACTGATCTGGGCTTGTCCGGTCTTGTAAGCCAAACCGGTGATCGAGTTGTCCACAGGCAGCCTGCTCCCACGGGGCAGGGCAGGGAAGTTGCACACCGCCGCCGTCTCCAACTCACGCTCGTTGTCCTCGCAGGGCAGGAACACCGCCGTCGCCTCGGTGTCCAGCGCGTCGCTCACCGAGTGAGTAATGGTCTGCAAGATTTCGTCCAGACCGGCGCTGCCCGCGAGGTTGGCGGCCACCACCTGCATGGTCATGCTCTCGACCAGCCGGCGCTCAAGCTCGGCGTTGGCCGAGGCCAACTCTCTGGTGCGCTCAGCCACCTTGCTCTCCAGTTGTGCATAAGAAGTCTCGATCTGCGCGGCCATGGAATTGAACTGTTTGGCCAGCTCTTCAATCTCTGCAGGGCCTTGCACCTTCAATCGGTGCCGCAACCTGCCTTCGCTCAAGGCCCGTGCTGCGGACACCAGCTGGGCTACAGGCCTCGTAAGCGTAGCCGCGCTGTGCGCCACCGACACAACGGCAGCCAGTATGGTCAACAACGCCAGCACCAGCAGCGCGTACAGCAATGCACGCACTGGTGCCACTACGTTCGCCCATTTGTCTTGTGTGACCACATACCACTGTACCCAGTTGGCCTCGATCGCCGCTCGCGGCAGGAGCCTGCCCAAGCTCACCGGCGCATATCCCAGAATAGACTGCTCTCCGTCCACCGCCGTAACGATGGCCCCATACACCGGAGCAGGTGCCGTATCACCGCTGTTGAGGGCGGCGTTCCGCGCATCAACCAACGAGGCCACTATAGAACTCCGCCCTATCATCGTGGGGTCGGGGTGCCACAGAATGATGCCGTCACCCGCTACCAGATATGACAGCATGCCGGAGCTTGTGGCCGGCACACCCGCCGGGGCCGTGGCAGCTTCGCTCAGCGGCCTGCCCAGCTTGGGGCTACCCAGAAACAGCACACCCTCCACAACCCCACCGAACTCGCCCCGTGTCCCTATGTATTCTACCGTCACGACCAATGCCTCGGTGCCGTCCCTCATCCGCGTATGCTCGATGATCACGGGTAAGTGGATGTGGCCCCCTTTCAGCCGCAGGAACGCCGACGTGTTGAGCAGGGTGCCGCTCCGGTCTATCGTGGAAGCGGCTATTATGCGTCCTTCGGCATCTGAAACCTGTATCAGATCGAAATGCTGGCTGACAGGCTCGCTGCGCAACGAATAATATATGCGCGCAGGCTCGGTGGTCAGCAGCACAGGGTCTTCGGCCACGTTCTGCACGGCCTGCACTGCCGACATCATGTGGTCTCCCATGCGTGCCGCCTGCACGCGTGCCACTTCGGCGTTGCGGCTCTTGGCGAGCGCTTCGCTGACCTGCGTGTACGCTACCTGTCCAGCCAATGCAAAGGCCCCTACTAGCAGCACCAACGGCAACAGCGTACGCAGGATCAACTGCACCCGCAGGCTGCGGAGCAGTGGGTGAGAGAGCAGACGTGTGTGGGCGCGCCTTTGGTTGTCTGTTGTGCGTGCAGTGTCCGTGATATCGCCCTCGAATTCCGTTGATTCTGGGTCGCCATTCTGCATAAGCCAAGCTAGCTTAGCTTATGCTGCTTCATGGCACTTTGTGTGCAACAGCAGGAGGAAGGGGCTTGGGGGGCTGTGCCCTCCCCGGCCCGCTCATTCCCTTTCCCCAACATCTCATATGAATATGCATTGAGTGAATATGCACTGAGCACTCAATACCGAACAGGGTCTACAGGGGCCAAGAGTAGAGCGGTATTGCCAGCAGAACGACCACGAGGCTTGCACCAAAGAAGATGACGGCCTGCCTGCCCCTGTCACGTGACGCGTCGGCGCGCTCCGATCTGGCCCGGCCCGCATGAGCCAGACCGAGTGCCGCAATCATCGCCAACGGGTGTATCCACCCCAGATAGACCGTGGTCCAGCGCTGGCCCAGCACCCACAGCACTATACCCACCAGCGCCTGCACATCCATCGCCAGTGGGAAGAAGAAGGCCGCCCTATCCGCCACCCGATCCCATGGCCTCGTGCCCGTCGCCGCCAGCCCGGCCAGCACCAAGGCTCCTACACCTACCACCAGCACAACCCAGCGGAGCACAGAATGGATTTCGACCAGCATTTCCATCTCTTTATCTCTTGCAACTCCGGCAGAGCGCGCATCACAAGTAGTGGGCACGCACCGCAGGCTCTACCTCCTCTCTCAGTTATATTCTACTCTGCCTGTTATGGCAGCACAATACGCCATTATGCCTAAAGTACGCGCCCGGCACTAAGCATAAAGGAGTACCACCCACGCAAATGGGCAGACGAGGTGCGGCCCTCGCGCACCTCGCCCGTTGTTCGTATTCGCGCCCGTTGCCCTGCTCCTATCAGGCAAGCAGTTGCTCAAGCGCCTGTTTGAATATCCCCTGAAGCAAGGTGATCTTGTAACGGTTGTGTGCCAGCGGCCGGGCGCCTTCCACCAGCGCTTTGCCAAGGCGACCGTAGTCCCACTCAGCGGGCGAACTGCCCAAAAGCAACGCTTCGGCTCTAGCGGCCCGCACGGGTATGGGCGCTACTCCCGCCAGTGCGATGCGGGCCTGCCTCACGGTGCCCCCGCTCAGGTCCATCCACACAGCCACGCCCGCCAGCGCGAAAGCCCACGTGGCGCGGGCCATGGCTTTCACATAGGTCGAGCGCTGGTTATCCCCCACAGGTGGTAGGGTCACCTCGGTGAGCACCGCGTGTTCGGGCAGGGTGACGAAACTGCGGCGGTCAGGTGTGGGCAGTGCATATAGCGCTTCCAGAGGCAGGTCCACTTCTCCGTGCAGCATGCTAACCTTTACGTGCGCTCCGAGGGCCAGCAGGGCGGCGGCTGGGTCCGAAGGGTGGGCGCTCACGCACTGGCTCACTTCAGGCTCGGTGGCGAATATGGAATGGTACTCATTCTCACCCTCGCGCGCGTAACAGCGGTCACCGCCCTTAAGCCAACACATATATGGTCCGCGATAATACCAGCAACGGCTCTGCTGAAGCAGGTTTCCCCCGATCGTGCCCATATTACGCAACTGCGGAGTGGCGGCCAACCGGCACGCCTCAGCCAGTGCCCTGTATGAGCGCAGTATAACATCGTGTGTGGCAAGTTCGCTCAGCGGGGTGAGCGCGCCAATGCTCAACCCGGCGCCATGCACGCGGATGTAACGGCCCTCTCGCCACCGGCTGATGTCTACAAGGGTGGAAGGCTCCACTACCCCCTGCTTCATCAGCGGCAGCAGGTCTGTGCCGCCCGCAATCAGGTGCGCATCCCGGCTCTGTTCGAGCACCCGTAGCGCTTCCTGAACAGAGCCTGCCGCCACATAGGCAAAGTCGTTCACGACACAACCCCCTACTCCGGTCGGTCGGTCCCTGCAAGCGCCTCCAGTACGCGTTGCCGGCTGAGAGGCAGGGCGCGTATGCGCACACCCGTCGCATTGTGCACGGCATTGGCAATCGCCGCCGCCGTGGGGATGATAGGTGGCTCCCCTGAACCTTTCGCCCCTACATGGTTGGCACGGTTGTCCGGCCGGTCGAGCGCACTCACTATCATCTCCGGCGTGTCCGCGATGGTAGGTATCTTATAGTCCTGTAAGTTCGGGTTGAGCACCATTCCGTCCCGGTGGTCTACCACTCGCTCCTCCATCAGCGCAAAGCCCAGACCCTGAAGGATGCCCCCGTAGAACTGGCTATGCAGCTGCTTCGGATTGATCACCCTGCCCACGTCGTGCACCGCCGATATGCGCAGCACCCTCACCTCGCCCGTCTCCACATTCACCTCCACCTCGGCGAACTGTGCGCCCCACGTGCGCAGGATCTCCTTGGGGTTCGGGCCACGGAAGCCCTTGCCCGTGATCATGAAATCCCCTATCTCGGACAGTATGTCGGCGATGGCCCGCCTGCTCTCAGCCCGGCCTTCTATGCTCACGTACCCATCGGCTACCACAAGGTTGCGCGCAGGCACCTCCATGAAAAACGACGCCACATCTAGTAGCTGGCGACGCGCGTCTTCGGCGGCACTGCGCACAGCCGGCCCTACAGAGGAGATGGTGGCGCTGCCCCCGCTTGCCGGGGCGAACGGCCCCGCCAGCGTGTCGCCCAGACGAAAGCGCACGCGCTCCAGCGGCACCCCCAGCTCTTCGGCGGCTATCTGGCTTAAGGCGGTGCGCGTACCTGTGCCGATGTCCTGCACCCCGCACAACACTTCCACCGTGCCATCCGAGTTCAGCCGCACCAGCGCGTGTGCGGGCGGCCCACCGCCGCCGCTCCACAGCTGGCTCGCCATGCCTATGCCTCGCCGCCACGCGCCCCGACCCCCCAGCGACCGCGGTGCCGGCAGGGGTGCCTGCGGGTCCAAATCAAGCTGTCGCGCCGCCATATCATAGCATTCCAGCAGATGCTTGGCCGAATACTCTTGCCCCGACACCTGATCGCGTGAGGCGTGGTTCTTGCGCCTGAACTCCAACGGGTCCATGCCAAGCTTCTCGCACAGCTCGTCCACCGCGCATTCGAGGGCGAATGTGCCTTCGACAAAGCCCGGTGCACGAAATGCCTGATGGCTGCCCAGATTGGTGCGTACACCCAGCACCAGTGTGCGCACGTTTGGGCACCGGTACAACTCCTGCGCCGGTCCCGCCACGTGGCTAGCCCAACTGCTGTATGCGCCGATCCCGTAGTGCACTTCTAAGTCTATAGCCACCAGTGTGCCGTCGCGCTTCGCCCCCAGTTTGATCCTTTGCACCGTCTGCCCGCGATTACCCGTGGCAAGGTTCTCCTCGGTCCGATCCAACACCAGCCGCACCGGTCGGCCCGCCATCTTCGACAGCAGGGCGGCGATCGCGGTATGCTTATGCCCGCTGAACTTACTGCCAAACCCTCCACCCATATACTCACATATTACCCGAACCTTGCTCTCCGGCAGCTTGAATATGCGCGCCAGATGCCGACGCACCCCGTATACCGACTGGGTGGATTCCCACACCGTCAGCTCATCACCCTGCCATGCGGCCACGGCGCAGTGGCTCTCCAGACAGTTATGCAGGGCCGTGGGCGTGCGGTACACCGCCTCCACGATCACATCCGCCGATTTGAATCCTTGGTCTACATCGCCCCGCGTGTACAGCTCACCCTCGCGACCCTTATCGTCCTTGAGCACATTGCCCAAAGGGTGGATCTGAGGTGCACCTGCCCGCACGGCCTCTTCCATGTCCACAACGCAGGGCAGAGGCTCGTATTCTACTCTAATCAGGCGCAGGGCCTCCCGCGCGGTATCTTCATCGTCGGCGGCCACCGCGGCCACCTCATCGCCCACAAAGCGCACTTCTTCATCGAACAGTTTGCTCACCCCCCACCACTTCATATCGGGCGCATTGGTCATGCTCAGCACGGAGCGCACCCCGGGCAGGGCTTCTGCAGCGGAGGTGTCCACGACTTTCAGGCGGGCGCGCGCATAGGGCGAGCGCAAGACAGCCGCGTACAGCATGCCCGGAAGCTGTATATCAGACGTATACCGCGCCGCACCGGTGACCCGCTCACGAGCGTCCACCCGGCCAACCGGCTTGCCCACCACGCTGAACACGTGGTCTTCCGCCCACGGTGGCAGATCGTGCCGCTCCACAACAACGGTCTCTTCATGCACGCGGCCTTCTATCTCTACCTTGGTCTTTACAACCCTGACCATTGCACACTCACCACTCAGCCTCGGTCAACTTCCACCACTGCGAGCCGCCGCCCGCACAGCTTCAAATATGCCCTTATACGCTCCACACCGGCACAGATTGCCCGACATATAGTAGACGATCTCCTCGTCGGTGGGGTTTGGGTTCTCTCGCAGCAGCGCGGTGGCGGCCATCACCTGACCGGGCGTGCAGAACCCGCATTGCAGGGCGTCGCATTCGATGAATGCCTGCTGCACAGGGGTCAACTCGCCATTCGGCCCGGCAAGGCCTTCTACCGTGGTGATGTCCGCCCCCTCGCAAGCTGCCACAAGCGTTAGGCACGCCAGCACGGGCATGCCGTCGCGGAGCACTGTGCACGCACCGCACTGCCCCATATCACAAACCTTCTTGGTGCCCGTCAGGTGTAATTCATCCCGTAACAAGTCGAGCAGCGTGCGGCGCGCGGGCACGGTTACCATATAGGATTGGCCGTTGACCGAGAGCCGCACATCCAGACGGCTGGAGGGTGCGCTCGCAATCGGAGGGGTTAGCATATACTCGATATGTTCGGCTCCGTGCTCCATCGGACGATCGGACCCTCCTTCTGCCTCATGGTTCAACCCGCACAGCGTAGTCTACATGGATCACTTCGCCACGATGTCTGACTTGCAACCACATCTTATACATGCCCGCATGGGGGAAGGTATGCGTGAACACGATATCCGGCCCGAAACCGGGGTCAGGCAACACATCCGGGGTGCCCAGCAGCGAAGCCATGGCCGTCTGCTGCACCGGTGCCAGCGTCGGGACCGGAGCTGCAGTTATTGTTCTCATAGCATTTACTATGCCCGGAGCAAAAGTGGGCACAGGCGTGGTCACTGCACTCCGACCGCCTGCGGGCATAGTAGGTAACGGGGTGAGCACGCCGCTTGTCGGCGTGCCCATGCCTGTCAGATACCGGTGAGTTTGCGCCGCGCCCGTTTCATGTGCGAAGTACTCTCCCGCCTCGTCCACTATCCACAGGTGGCCGGCGGCCCCATACACGGGCCACAGATAATCCACCGGCCTACCGCGCTCAGTCACGTGGAACACAAGCTGCACCGGCTGGCCGGCGCGTATCGGGCTGGCGCTCTTCAGTAGATCGAAGCGCACCCCGCCGTTCACCTTCGAGACGTTGGAGTCATCCACCAGATGCGCACCGTGAGTGGGCGTGCCGGTGGTTATGCTCACCTTGAACACCTGCAAGTCGGCGCCGCGTGGTTTATACAGCGCATAGGAGTAATAGGTGCCGGTGCGCGGGAAAAATACCTGCACGGAAGCACCGCCCTGCACCAGCCGGTCCGTGGCGCTGTGGTCGAAGTACAGCAGGTCGCCGTGCACCAACACATTATGCAATAGCGCTTCATGAACAGGCTCGAACTCCGTCACCGCCTTCCCCGTCTGCGCATCTTTCACCTCAAACGTCAAACTGCCGATCTGGGGTGGGTTAAGCGTGGGCGGGTCCATGCGGACGGAGGCCACATAGGGACCTGACTGCTCAATCACATCAACAGTCGTAGGACCTTGACAGGCCGCAAGCACCAAAATCGAGCTCACAACCAGCGAAAATCGAGCAAGTGCCCGGCGCGCCCGGACGCGCTTATCTACCACGTGTGGCTTTCCTCCTTGGAATCTGGGATTCGCTTGGGAGCGCGAGATCTCTCAGCGTGAGGATTATATCATACAGCGTCGCGCTTTGACACGCCCCCACTGGCCTCGCGGTGCCACCAAGCATCGAGGGCTGGCTTCTGCGGGCGAGGCCAAAGGGCAGACCCCACTCAACCGGGAGCGCGGGCGGATGGCCCTCCCACATTGTTGGTAGAACCTTGGGCGGAATCGCTGGTGATTACCCACATCTTCGAATAGCAAGGCTCGGCCTCATGTGGTAAGAAGGAAGTGTTCAGTAACCTTCGCCAACCACAGG
>DAOTTC010000089.1:0-10923 GCA_034437815.1 Chloroflexia bacterium
TCCTGTGGTTGGCGAAGGTTACTGAACACTTCCTTCTTACCACATGAGGCCGAGCCTTGCTATTCGAAGATGTGGGTAATCACCAGCACCATTTATACGAGCAAAGGCGATAAACATCGGGGGTGTGGGGGTACTCCCCTGCCGAGGGTGTGGGGGTGTCCCCCAGTCTACACTTGTCCAACCCGGTTGGTCCTCGGGGCGTTTGGGGCAGGACGCCCCACCCCCTCCAATAGTGCCCTTGGTGGGTCTTGGTGGGTCTTGGAGTCTTGGTGGCTAATCCTGACGACTGGCGACCCCTGACCAGTAGAGCAGGCCACTGCCCGTGTTGAGCAGTACCACGCGCTCGCCTGAGCGAATCCAGCCATTTGCCCGCAGGTGGCGCACCGCAGGCAGGAGCGCCGCCCCTTCCGGGCACACCCACAGGCCGTGACGAGCCAGTTCCCCGATTGCCTGCACAATTTCGTCGTCGCGCACGGCTATGGCTGTGCCGCCTGTGTTGTGCAAGGCACGTAGCATGAGACCACCCGCCAGCGGTGCTGGCACCCGCAGGCCCGCGGCGATGGTGTGTGCTCCTTCCCAGAAGCGTGTGGCACTTGCTCCTTCTTCCCAAGCGCGCACTACCGGCGCACAGCCCGCCGACTGCACGGCCACCAGCCGGGGTGGGGGCGCATCGTCGTCCAGCCAGCCGAGGGCGCGCAGTTCGTCGAAGGCTTTCCACAGGCCTACAAGGCCCACCCCGCCGCCCGCCGGGTAAAGGATTACATCCGGGGCCTGCCAGCCCAACTGCTCGGCTATCTCGAGGCCCATAGTCTTCTTGCCTTCGAGGCGGTATGGCTCTTTGAAAGTGGATGCGTCGTACCAGCCTTCCCGCCGCACCCCTGCGGCCACCCATGCGCCCGCATCGTTTATCAGACCGTCCACCAGATGGAGGGTGGCCCCATACAGACGCACCTGCTGTTGGGTGAGCGCTGGGGCATCCGCCGGCATAGCCACCACTACGTGCAGGTCTGCCCTCGCGCCATAGGCCGCCCATGCCGCGCCCGCGTTGCCCGCAGTAGGTAGAGCGATGGTGCGCGCACCAAGCATCAAGGCACGCGACACGCCCACCGCCGCACCCCGCGCTTTAAAAGTGCCTGTGGGGTTCCGCCCTTCGTCCTTCAGCCATGCGCGCACGCCCAGTTCCGCGGAGAGCCATTCGAGGGCAAGCAGAGGGGTCGAACCTTCGCCGAGCGACACGCGCCGCTCAGGGCTGACCGCAGGGAGCAGTTCTGCATACCGCCACAGCCCTTCGCTCCACGGTCTGGAGGCGATATGTTCGGGGGACAACTGCCCGGCCAGCGTCTTCAGGTCGTAGCGCGCCAGCAAGATGCCCCCGCACGCCGTGCACAGGTGCTGTTCGGCATCGGAGTTGTGGCTCCGACCGCAATCGGCGCACTGGAGGTGTGTGAGATAGCTGGGACGCGTGGTGGGGTTGGTCATGTGTATGAAGGTGCCGCCCTGACCCCGGTGTTCAACGGGGCCGCACGAGGTGCGATAGCGATTTCACAACAGGTGGCTGGTGTCGGCCCACCCATAAGCCACTTCTCTGAGCTTCGCGCCGTTAATTTCGATGTCTCGCTCGCCCACGTACTGGCCGCCGAGCGCCTCGTAGAACCTTCGGGCGGGGTTGTCGGCCAGCACCCACACTATCATAGAGTGCATGCCCATGTCGGCGAGCCTGCGGGCCACCGCCTGAGTGAGCCGCCGCCCGATGCCCCTGCCCTGATATTCTTCGAGGAGATATATGGCCCACAGCTCGCCTTGATAGCGCGGGTCCTCATCTCGGTCAGGCCCGCCGGAGGCGAAGCCCACTATCTGGCCCGACCGGTCTTGGGCCACGTAAGTGAAGCCGGCACCCGCAGGGTCGCTCAAGATCTGCTCCCACCTGTGGGCGCGGCTTTCGTAGGACAGGTTATCCAGCAGTTGGTCGGGCATCATCCCACGGTAGGTGGTGCGCCAACTATCCACGTGCACTCTGGCTATGCCGGACGCATCCTCAGGTGTGGCCTCTCTGATGGTGATATCTTCTTGCTGTTCGGCCATATCAGGTTCCTCCACTGGCACCAGCAGCGGAAGGTTTGCGGGCGGTCACGAGGCTGGCAGGTGGGAAGATCAGCAGGCGCGGGCCGGAGCGGTGCACGTCTACCATGCCGTATTGTTGGAGGAGCCGGGCGTACAGGGGTGCGTATCTTATGTCCAGCAGGGCCACCCGCCCGCCGGGTTTGAGCACTCGCACGATCTCTTGCAGTGCGCGCTCTCGGTCGGCATCGGTGGGCAGGTTATGAAGCAGGAGGCTGGACAGCACCACGTCCACGCTCGCATCTGGCAGGGGCAGACGGCGGGCATCGGCGGTGTAAAGCTTCACCCGGTCGGCCACTCCTTCGGCTAGCGCGTTGGCCTGCACGGCCTGAGGGCTGTTGCCCGACTGGTCTTGGCCCCGCCAGATATCTATGCCGATGGCTTTGCCGGTGGTCAGGTGTTTTGCGGCCTCGATGAGGAACAGCCCGCGCCCACAGCCCAGATCCAGCACGATTTCATCGCCGCGCCACGGCATGGAGTTGAGCACGCGTCGGCACTCCCATATTTTGCCGAGCTTACTGCTCCACAGCATGAGGCCTGCTGCGACCAGAGTGGACAGCCCGGCCCACAGCGCCCAGTTAGCCGCGAATGCCCACAGGGCCGAACGAGCCAGACCAGACACTACAAGCAGTAGGGCGATCAGCACACCTGCGAGGCCGGACAGGCCCAGCGCACGCACGACACCGGGTGCATCAATGCCATAGTCAGGTGTGGTGGTGCTAACTTTCTGGCCCATGTGTGCTATTTCAGCAGCGCTGGTATCTGAGTGGGGATGCGGGCCACCTTCACGCCTGCGTCTTCCAGCGCGTCGATCTTGCTCTGTGCAGTGCCCGCGCCGCCCGATATGATGGCCCCAGCGTGGCCCATGCGCCTGCCGGGCGGGGCGGTGCGGCCGGCGATATAGCCGGCCACGGGCTTGGTCACGTGCTGTTTGATGAAGGCGGCGGCCTTCTCTTCCTCGTCGCCCCCTATTTCGCCTATCATCACGATCTTTTCGGTCTGCGGGTCCTCCTGAAACAGACGCAGGCAATCAATGAAGTCTGTGCCGTGGATGGGGTCGCCGCCGATACCCACTGCCGTGCTCTGGCCCATGCCCACCTCGCTCAACGCCCATATCACTTCGTAGGTGAGAGTGCCGGAGCGGGATACGATGCCTACACCCCCCTGCCGACAGATATAGCCGGGTATGATGCCTATCTTGGCCTCGCCGGGGGTGATCAGGCCGGGGCAGTTGGGGCCAATCAGCACGCTACTGCTGTGCTCCAGCACCTTATACACGCGCATCATGTCCAGCACGGGGATGCCTTCGGTGATGGCCACGATCAGGGGCAGGCCGGCGTCTATGGCTTCGAGGATGGCGTCGGCCCCGAAGGGCGCAGGCACGAATATGATGGAGGCGTTGGCCCCGGTCTCCCGCACGGCCTGCTTGACCGTGTCGAACACTGGCACGCCCAGATGGGTGGTGCCGCCCTTGCCGGGGGTCACCCCGCCCACCACGTTGGTGCCGTAGTCCAGCATCTGCTGGGTATGGAACGTGCCTTCGCGCCCTGTGATGCCTTGCACCAACAGGCGGGTATTCTTATCCGCGAGTATGCTCATCTGCTCGGTCCTTCACGCTTTGTTCGAGGGATGGTAACACTAATGCTATTTCAAAGCAGGTGTCGTGCAAAGAGGGATGGGGCTTGGGGATGGTAGGCCCTCGCCAAGCCTTCACCCACCTCCTGCCCCCATCCACCGGGGGAGAGGTTGAATTGCACAATGGTGGCGCGGGGATTATACCACAGGCGAGCGCCGGACGCCAATGCGCGTCAGTCGTCAATCGCCAGTGGTCAGTGCTAATACTAATTCTTCATTATAAGGCTATAAATTATGGAGAGGGGAGAAGTGGGGGACTGGGGACTGGGGACTGGGGAGACACCCCATATCCCCGGCAGGGGCGCCCCCCCTGCACCCCCACCATTTATCGCCTTTGCTCGGATAAGGGGTATAAGCGCCGGGCCGGCGTCAATCCAGAAGTTTGAGCAGTTCGGGCTCTACTTCGTCTATAGTGAGGCCGCCCTCGAAGCGGTTGGCGATCTTGCCTTCTTTATCTATCAGGAAGAGCCACGGCTCGGTCTTCAAACCCCACTCTCTGGCGGTTTCCACCTGAGGTTTGGCCACGCCCTGATGCCCCGGCTGCTGGTGATGTTGCGGGTCCACGGGGCCGGTGTGCGTATGGTTCTGTATCTCATTAGGCGCTTCGATGTGGATGAAGTGGGCTTTGCCCCCATATTTTGCTTTGAGGGCCTGCACCATCTCCAGATCGGGGCCGCAGGTGAAGCTCGGGCAGAAACCGGGAGCGGCGAACAGCACCACCGTAGGCTTGCCCGATCTCACTGCCTCAGCAATCGTCAGGTCGTGCATATCATCGTGTGGTTTGGCCGAACATATCTCGTCCAAGCTGTGCACATCTCCGGCCGTGAGGTTGTTGCTCGGCGGGGCAGGCTCACCGATCATAGGTACAGTGCTGTCCGACTGCACCTCGAAATTGGCCTTGACCTGATAGGGTGGCTGGCCTTGCCTTTTGATGGTCATGAGCGCGCCCCACTTGCCCGGCTCGGTAAACGTCATATGGGTCACATACACCCCCGCCGGCAGGTTCTCACTGCGGAATATGGGGGCAGCATCCCCCACTTTGGTGGCGGTGCCGTCATCGTGCACCTTGAAGAACTGGATGGTGACCTCCGGCACGTCGGAGATCGGCTGTCCGGTTCTGCTGTCCACCAGCCCGAAGACAAAGCGCTCCTTGCCCACGACCAGTTCTGAACTGGCGAGCACAGGTTGAGCGTATCCCGGCTCCGCCGTCGGAGTGCTGCCCGCGACGGCAGATAAGGATGACGGCTGCTGGCCGCAACCCACCGCCAACAACGCAAGCAAGATCATATGTGCCAAAGCGACCCTTTTCATGCCTATCCTTTCCATAAAAACATGCGTGACCGGGTGCGCTCAGGCCCTGTTATGCGTTGTGCCTGCCACACCTTTTCACCCGCCCATACCTTTTCACCCGCCCCACTCTGTTGAGTACGCACCCCGGTTACAACCTGTTCGCACAAGGGACCGCACTCCGTCTCAGTACGCCTGAGTTGTCCGGCCAAGAGCTAGCAGTCAAATCCAGAGGCTACGATACGGCCTCCGGCTGGCCACATGCTATCGAGTGGCATCGGCGCGGACGAAGGGTGGCTGCACCTCGGGCGAGGTAAGTTCCGAATAGAGGCGAGGCCGCCTGTAGGCATTGCCCCACGTTTCACGCCTGCGGTAGTCGCGCAACCGGCCCATATCAAACTCGGCTATATACACGCCTTCACGCTCGCCGGCCTCTATCACCAGCATGTTTCTGGAGCTTTCATCCGGGTTGAAAGCCATGCCATCGAACGCTGTGGAATGTCCGTTGGCCTGAGGGTGCGCATAATTAGCCAGAGCCACGCCCAGCATGTTCTCCATGGCACGAGTCTGAAATTGGGCTATGCGGTTCTCCTCCATGGTGCAGGCGTTTGGCGTCAGGATGACCTCAGCTCCTTTGAGCATGAGTATGCGGGCACTCTCCGGGAACTCGCGGTCGTAGCATATCATCGCCCCGACCCTGACCACGCCACGGGCCGTATCCAGCTCGCACACGTGGAAATTATCGCCCGGGGTCAGGTTGCATTCCATGTCGAATTCGCAGGTATGCACCTTGGCGTAGGTCATGAGCAGTTGGCCCTGCCTGTCAATAACCGACACCGAATTGCGGGGCCTGCCGTCCCACCTCTCCAAGTAGGTGAGGGCGATAGCCATGTTCAGCTTGCGGGCCAGCGCCCTGAAGTTGAGCACGAACCGATCGTCCGGGCCGATGGCCTGCGCTTCCCACCGCTCTCGCGCCCCCGGCGAGGCGGGGTCGAAGAAGCTATAGCCGATGTTCCACATCTCCGGGAACAGGGCTATGTCCGCGCCCATAGCCGCGGCTTGACGGCAAAAGGCCTCTCCCTTGGACAAGTTAGCGGCCTGATCTGTGCCGCAGGACGCCATCTGGAGCAGGGCTACCTTGAACGTGGCACCGGTGTGGTCTGTATCCATCATATCTATGCCGTCTATGCCTCGCGATATGGCCGGATGACTTCCAGCCCGCTCATGTAGGGGCGCAGTACGCCCGGTATGACCACCGAGCCATCTTCCTGCTGGTAGTTTTCGAGGATGGCCGCCCACGTGCGCCCCACGGCCAGCCCGGAGCCGTTGAGGGTGTGCACGAAGCGTGGGCGCTCCTCCGGTCCGGGGCGATAGCGGATATTGGCGCGGCGGGCCTGAAAGTCGGTGCAGTTGCTGCACGAAGATATCTCGCGGTAGGTGTTCTGCGATGGCAGCCATACTTCGATGTCGTAGCTTTTGGCGGCGCTGAAGCCCAGATCGCCCGTGCAGTGTTCCACCACGCGGTAGTGCAGGCCCAGCCTCTGCAACACCTCCTCGGCGTTGGCGGTGAGCTTCTCCAGCTCTTCGAAGCTGGTTTCGGGGGTGGTGTACTTGACCAGCTCCACCTTGTTGAACTGGTGCACGCGGATCACGCCGCGCACGTCGCGCCCCGCCGCGCCCGCCTCACTGCGGAAGCAGGCCGAGTAGGCAGTGTAGTAGATGGGCAGGGCATCGGGGGGCAGTATCTCTTCGCGGTGCAGGTTAGCCAGCGGCACCTCGGAGGTGGGAATCAGGTACAGGTCTTCGCCCTGTACTTTGTACACATCATCGGCGAACTTGGGGAGCTGACCGGTGCCCACCATGCTGGCTTCGTTCACAAGGAAGGGCGGGAAAACCTCGGTGTAGCCGTGCTCGTTGATGTGCAGGTCGAGCATGAAATTGGTGAGAGCACGTTCCAGCCGCGCACCCAACCCGGTGAGCGCATAGAAGCGGGCGGCGGCTACCTTAGTGGCCCGCTCGAAGTCAATCAAGCCCAGCCGCAGGCCTATGTCCCAGTGGGCAGACGGCTCGAAGTCGAAGTGGCGAGCCTCGCCCCACGTGCGCACCACTACGTTGTCGCCTTCGTCCATGCCGATGGGCACACTCTCATCAGGCAGGTTAGGGATGCCAAGCATGAGCCGGTGCAGGGCTTCTTCTAATTGATCCACCTCCCTATCCAGCTCGGTGATGCGCGGACCGATGGCGCGGGACTCCTCTATCAGTGCGGGGCGCTCCTCTGGCGTGGCTTTAGGCACCAGTCTGGACAGTTCGTTGCGGCGGGCCTGCAAGCGCTCCTTCTCGGCGATCAGGGCGCGGCGCTGTTCGTCCAGCGCCAGCACCCGGTCCACCACGCTGTCGTCTTCGTTGCGGTTGCGCAGTGCCCGGCGCACCATGTCGGGGTCTTCTCGAAACAGCCTGATGTCTAGCATATAAGCCTCCTCATAAGTAAGTATGTGTGCAACAGCGATATTTTGCAAATATAAAGCAAAACCCCCACACGGGCCTTCAGAAGGCGTGAGGGGGTAGTAGCTGAAGCCTCGTGAACGATGGAGGCTTCAGCTAGGTTGGCCGGAAGATGCATGCGCTTGCATGGGCGGCAGGTAGATCAACCACTCGTCGAGCGGGCCGTTTTCCATGTAGCGATACACCATCTGGTAGACGTTGGTCTTAGGCTCGCGAGGCTGGCGGGCCAACTGCATGCGGGCCTCGGCCAGAGTCTTGCCGCCTTTGCGGTGGTTGCAGGCTTTGCAAGCGCTGACGAGGTTCTCCCATGTGTGTGGGCCGCCCTTGCTGCGTGGAATTACGTGGTCCAGCGTCAGGTCGCGCGTGCGCGTGCCGCAGTACTGGCAGGTGTAGTTGTCGCGGATGAACACCTCCTTGCGGCTCAGCCGGGCACGCGGCTGGGGTCGCCTGATGAGGTGCGACAGGCGTATCACCGAAGGGCATCGGACAGCCATCGAAGGCGTGTGGATGACTTGATGGTTCAGCTCCAGCACCTCGGCCTTGCCGCACAGCACCAGCACCAGAGCGCGCCTCACGTTGCACACATTGAGCGGCTCGAAGTTCTGGTTCAGCACCAGCACGGGAGCGTTGTACATGTCGTGTTCCTCTTCCTGTTAGACCCCTGCCTCAACGTCTATCCTTGCATCTGCCTGCCGAACAATAACTCTTATAACAAAAACGCCTACTACAAAGCGGCGAGCAGCCTGCGCGGCACTTACGCATGTATTGTACCATAGTTGTAACAGGTGTAGCAATAAGCCCACACAACAAGAGGGAGGGGCTTGATGGGGGCTTGATGAGGGCTTGATGAAGGCACAGCTCTCCCAAAGCCCCTCCCTCTTTCCACAGTAATTATGTCGGATGTCAAAGATTACCCCTTGACAAATCGCCGAAAATAGTTTATATATAAACCATACGACTGTGAGCGAACCAAAATGACCAGAGAAGAGAGACAACCAGACACATCTGTAGCAGGGGCGCGCGACCCAGCGGTGCTGGCGTGGTACCGGCTGGTGAGGGTGTTCGACAAGATACACCATGGGTCGGTCGGGTTGCTTGCCCAGTATGGCCTTACGCCGGCCCAGCTCAACGTGCTAGCCCAGCTCAGCCGACATGGGGCGATGAGCCAGCAGGAACTGGCCGGCAGGCTACTCGTCAGCAAAGGCAACGTGTGCGGCCTGATCGACCGACTAGAGCGAAGGGGATTGGTGGAGAGATGCGCCGATCGGCAGGACAGGCGCATCAACATGCTTCATCTGTCCGAAGCCGGCCGGCAACTGGCCACATTGGCCGTGCCGGCACACGAGGAGTTTGTGCGTCGGCAGTTGTCGAGCCTCAGCCGAAGCGAACAACAGGAACTGCTTGCTCTGCTCAGCAAGCTGGACAGGTCCCTGCCATCGCGGTAGCTTCTGCAGTTCTCTCTTTTTTTGGCCAGTTGGTTTAGCTACAGACAGTTTACATATAAAGCAAATAAAAGGAGCACAAAAATGACCGCTACATCCAATCCCATAGCCCAGACCAGTGCCGGCACAAGCACAAGTATATGGAAGGCCGACCCTGCGCACACCACCGTAGGGTTCTCGGCGAAGCACATGATGATCACCACCGTCAAGGGGCGATTCAAGGACTTCGATGTGACCCTTGAATTGAACGAGGATGACATCACCAAGTCGTCGGTCACAGTTAGCATCAGCGCCGCCAGCATAGACACCGGCGTACTTGACCGCGACAATCACCTGCGCTCGGCGGATTTCCTGTATGTGGACGCCTATCCGACCATAACCTTTGTGAGCAGGTACATCCGGCAGGCAGGCGACAACCGATATCTGGTCACAGGTGACCTGACGATCCGCGGCGTGACCAGAGAAATAACTCTCGATGCCACCTTCGATGGTCGCGGGTATGACCCCTTTGGCAATGAGAAGGTCAGCTTCACTGCCACCACCACCCTCAGCCGCAAAGACTTCGGCCTTACATGGAATGTGGCCCTTGAGACCGGGGGGATGCTGGTGAGCGATGCCGTCAAGGTCGAGATAGATTTTCAGGGCATCAGGCAGGCTTAATACCCGGCCTCTTTGGAAACGGTATATAAGGAGAACATGGCATAACAATAAACCGGGGGTGGCTGTCAGCCCACCCCCGGTTGCTTTCAGACTGTGTGTTGTCCGCTTGGGTTACATGACCTGCCTGATACCCGATAGATAATCAGGCCTTGCGTCGAGCCAGCCTGATACCCATGCCGGTCAGGCCGAGGGCTACCAAGATCAAGGCGAATATGGCGAGAGTCTGGTTGCCCGCTCCGGTTCTGGGCATACCGACCACCTCAGGGCCGCCCGCTTCAGGGGCGCCACCCGCTTCAGGGGCGCCGCCCGTCTCGGTGCCACCCGTCTCGGTGCCACCCGTCTCGGTGCCGCCGCCCGGACCCATCATCATGCTTACGATGTTGCCGCAGGCCACGTAAGTAGCTGCTTCGGCAGCGGACTTGTGCACATTGATCGCGTACTGTCCGTTCAGCAGGTCATCCAGTTTGACGTTCACGGTGGTTTCGGAGGTGCCGTTGGTCAAGCTGGTCAATGGGAAGGCAGGTATTGGGTCAAGGTTCTCGCAAGTGCCTTTGTGGATGTGCGCAGGCTGTGGCTCGGCTGTGCCCCCCGACAAAGTGATGCTCACCACAGTCTGGTTGTCTGACGCGGTGAGCACGGCCTGACCGCTTTGACCTGAGTTGTTCTGCTCGTTCAACTGAACGATCACCCTGTTGGCGGGACCTGCGCCCTGACCGTACACACTGGCCCCGCTGAACGCCCACACGGCCAACGCGGCGATTACCAAGAGTGCTATACGTCTCATGTTGTTTCCCTCCTGCTTGTGTTTTGGTGTAAGTGCTGTGAGGCAAGGGAGGCGTTGCCTGCACAAAAGCACACATTTCATATACCTTAATTGGGGCACTTTTGCAATACATTATATGCGGTAATCACTCACCGTTTACCGTTATAGAGCACACCCAGCCTGCTCTATCCATCGGGATGTATACAACAGCGGCACCCTCTCCGCATGGGAAAGGGTGCCGCCTGCAAGTGGTGGAGGTGGGCGGAATTGCACCGCCGTCCAGAGAGTTCAGCCAGAGATATGCTACAAGCTTAGTCCGCGTTTTGGTCTCGCGTAAAGCCCCTCCGCGGACGGAGTGACCTTACGCCGGTCTGTCAGGTCTTAGGTCGCCTGTCCCAGACACTAAGGCGACCGCACCCCGGTCTCTGGCGCCCGGCATCCACCACCCGGGGTCAGGTGGAGCGGACGTCGCCGGCTAATTATGCAGCGGCGAGAGCGTATTCTTTGTTGGCAGTT
>DAOTTC010000090.1:0-11328 GCA_034437815.1 Chloroflexia bacterium
CCTGTGGTTGGCGAAGGTTACTGAACACTTCCTTCTTACCACATGAGGCCGAGCCTTGCTATTCGAAGATGTGGGTAATCACCAGAACCAGCAACTCAGCCCATTGGTTCCACCACCACTCGGGGGCCAGTCTCCGTCTGCTCCCCGAGAGTAACCACCAAGAACACCATGGGCGCCAAATAACACGAGGAAGGCCGGGGGATACAGCCCTCCCCCGGCCCCCACCCCCACCCCCAACCTCAATCCGTGCTCCCCGAACCCGATGTGGCCGGTTTTGCGGGCTGTAGCACATCAGCCGCCAACACCCTGCGCTCTGTGCCGTTGCTCAAGCGAAGCACCAGCGCGCCATCCTGCTCCACCCGCACAGCCTGCCCTGTCAGCGACACCGCACCCGATGGCTCGTGCACCTGCACCCGTACGCGCTTGCCCGTAGTCTCCAGAGCGGCGGCCCACTCGGCATACACCGGACCGAACTGGCCGCTTTGTAGCGACAGGTACAGGCTTTCCAATTCACCAAGCACTGATGCCAGCAAGCGAGCACGGTCCACGGGCCTGCCCAGTTCGGCTGACAGCGAAGTGGCCGGGGCGTGGATCTGGCCCAATTGTTCTGCCGATAGGTTGACGTTTATGCCGAAGCCCACCACCGAAAAAGACCATTTTCCGCCGCTGAATTCGCTCTCGCACAGCACCCCGGCGACCTTGCGCGCATTCACCAGCACGTCGTTGGGCCACTTGATGGTCACGTCGGCTGCGGTGGCGGGGGTGCTGCCGTGCCCACCGCTTGCCATGAGCTTCCTGCATGCCCTGTAGATGGCCAGCGAGGCAGCGATCGTGAGGTAGAAGGCGCGGTCTACCGGGAAGCGCGGTCGCAACAGCACCGAGCACAGTATGCAGCAGCCCGCCGGTGCCACCCAGCGCCTTCCGAGCCTGCCCCTGCCCGCCAGTTGCTCCTCGGCCAGTACCACCAACCCTTCGGGTTCGCCGCGCTGCCCGGCAAGCCGGGCCAAGTCGTTGGTGGAGCCTACCTGCCGGTGCAATTGCACGTGCCGGCCTATAATGAGGGTATCGAGGAGAGAGCTTATGGTTAGAGGGGTGTAGGGCAATAGCCCGGTTTGCTTGCCTTGCTCGTCCATATAGGCCGTCACACGTCAAGCCTGAATCCATACGGTAACAATTGCTCAGGCATCATCTCCAGCCGAGCACTGCCCTTCTCGGGGGCGGCGGCCATTATCACCCGCGCGCCCGGTGCTAACTCAAACAGCATTTGTCTGCACACGCCACATGGCGAAGTGGGCCGGTCGTGGTCCGCCACTATGGCAATGGCCGTGAAGGCGCCCGGTGGCTCGCCCGATGCGATGGCCGTGCCCAGCGCCACCCGCTCGGCGCATATGGTTGGCGAGAAGGCTGCATTTTCGATGTTGCACCCAGTGTATACCCTGCCGCTGGCGGCGAGCAGTGCCGCCCCCACACGAAAGCCTGAATAAGGCGCGTAGGCCCTGTCCCGCGCCATACTGGCGGCGTGTATCAATGCATCAATATCGGCGGGGGTCATGATGGGTTGCTGCTCCTGCTAGTTTGATCCCTGTCTCTATCTCTATCTCTATCTCTATCTCTATCTTGGAGCGCGCTGGGCCTGCGGGGCAGGGCTACCCTGCTCTTGGCTCTCGGTAGCATGCTCTTGCGGTTCGGCTGGCATCTGAGGCTCCTCACGCACCACGGCCAGTTGCTTGAGGCGCGTGCCTTCGGCGCTGAGCACTTTGATTACATGGCTGCCTACCTGCACGCTGTCGCCGGGCCGGGGCACCCTGCCCAGTTGCTCATACACGAACCCGCCTATCGTGTCCGAGTCTTCGGCCTGCCACTTTACGTGCAGCAGGTCGTTTATGTCGTCGAGGGGTAGGCGGGCATCCACCCTCACCTCATGATCGCTCACCACCTCTACCATGGGCGGCTCTACGTCGTACTCGTCCTGAATCTCACCCACTATCTCTTCGAGCAGGTCTTCGATGGTCACCAACCCTGAGGTACCGCCGTACTCGTCCACCACAATAGCCATGTGCATGCGCCCTTTTTGAAGCTCGCGCAGCAGTTCGTCTACCTTCTTGGTTTCAGGCACGTAGTGTATCGGGCGCATGATGCGCGTGACGGGCAGGTTGTCGCCGTCCTGCCGGATTGCACGCAACAGGTCTTGCACAGTGACCACGCCGATGATAGTGTCTATAGTATCCCTGTATACCGGCAGACGGGTGTGGCCCGACCTGAGCGCTGTGTCCGCGGCCTCGGCCACCGTGGCGCTCTCCTCCACTGCCACGATATAAGGCCGTGGCACCATCACTTCGCGCACCACAGTATCGCCGAACTCGAAAATGGAATGGATGAGTTGTTCCTCTTCCTGCTGGATGACCCCTTCTTCCTCGCCCACATTGACCAGCATGCGCATCTCTTCCTGCGTTACGAAGAGGCCCGCCGGGGCAGTACGACCGCCGAACAGGTGCACGAAGGGACCTGCCAGTTTCTCGAACAACCACACCAGCGGTGCCGTTGCGCTGTGGATGACGCTGATGGGGCCAAACAATGCGAGGGCGGTGCGCTCCGGATTGCGCATGGCGAGGGCTTTGGGCACGGCTACCCCGAACACCAACACTACCACGATGGCCAGCACCACGGCCAGCAGGCGCGACCACCACGGCGTGAAGCCCCGCGATACGTACAGCGACAAAGCTCCGATCGCCAGCAGCGAGGCGATGTTTACGAACAGTATTGTGGCGGGGAAGCGTCGAGGGTTCTCTAAGAGGTCATTTATGGCCTGAGCGCGAGGCACCCCGCGCTCCAGAAGCTGTCGCAACCGCAATCGCGATATGTTGGTCAGGGCGGTCTCGACCGCAGAGTCCAGTGCTACCAACAGCAGGAATAGCACGGCAACCAACAGTGCTATCCAACTATCAGGCTCCAATCTGAAGCACACTCCTACTAGTGAGGCGCAACCAAGGCGCATGATGCGCGGGTCGGTCTTGCCGAGGGCGGTCGCGTCTCACATACCCTACACCTGTTACCCCTATTGTATCACATTCACTGCCGTAGGTGCAGGGGCTGTGTAAAGGTGAGGTGTAAAACCTAGCGCAATGCCCGATGAGCGAACCCCCCATTATTGGTGGCACCCATCTAATTTTGTATTTTCGAGCCTTACTCTCCCGTGCTATAATAGCCTGAGCCACCAAGTTATAGCCGGTTATATGGATAGACGCCGGACCGCCACCGGTATGGGTTGGACGCGGATAGGGCGGGATATGGGCAGGTGTGTGCGGCACAAACGCAAGCCCCCCGGCGCTGAGGAGCCTTACCATGGTCAACAGAAATCGCCTGCGCGGCCTTTTTCCAGTGCCCCCGTTTCCCACCGGCCTCGACTGGATCAACACCGGCGGCAGGGCTTTGAGCTTCGAACAATTGCGCGGCAAGCTGGTGTTGCTCGACTTTTGGACATATGGCTGAATCAACTGCATGCACATATTGCCGGTGGTGCACCGGCTCGAGGCTAAGTACGCGAACGAACTGGTGGTAATCGGGGTGCATTCGGGCAAATTTGCCGCCGAGCGCGTCACCGAAAACATCCGCACCGCTGCCGCCCGGCTTGAAATCACGCACCCCGTGGTCAATGACCGGCAGTTTCGGATATGGCGGGCGTTCAACATCAGCGCATGGCCCACGGTGGTGCTGGTTAGCCCCGACGGGCAGTATATGGGCCAGCACGCAGGCGAGTTTACCTTCGAAGACTTCGACCCGGTCATCGCGGAGGCGGTGGAAGCATATGCCTCCGAGGGCCTGCTGGATCGCACTCCTGTGCACTTCCCGCCCGACCCCGCCCCGCCCACGCAATCACCTCTGCGCTTCCCCGGCAAGGTGCTGGCCGACCCGCCGGGCCGCAGGCTGTTTGTAGCCGATACGGGCCACAATCGCGTGCTTGTGGCTCGTGTCTCGGAAGACGGGCAAGTTGAGGTGACCCATGCTGTCGGGCGGGGCAGCCCCGGCCTGCATGATGGCACCTTCGAGGAGGCTGAACTGCACCACCCCGAAGGCATGGCCCTCGCGGGCGATGTGTTGTATATCGCCGACAAAGACAACCACGCCATCCGCGCCGCCCACCTGCCCTCCGGCACGTTACGTACCGTAGCAGGCACCGGCAGGCTGGGTTACGACCGGCGCGGCAAGGGGGTGGGCACATCCGTGTCGCTCAATTCGCCGTGGGACCTGCTGGTGCACGATGGGTGGCTCTACATAGCAATGGCAGGCCTCCATCAGTTGTGGCGGATGAACTTGAGCACCGGTGAACTAGATGCGTTCGTGGGCAGTGGACGCGAGAATATTGACGACGGCCCCAACCCTCGTGCCTCCCTCGCCCAGCCCTCCGGCCTCACCACCGATGGTGAGAGGCTGTTCTTCGCCGACAGCGAGTCGAGCGCTGTAAGGGCAGCGGATTTCGCGCCCCACGGCTACACGCGCACTCTGGTAGGCGTGGGGCTGTTCGAATTCGGCGACCGTGACGGTAAGGCTGCGCACGCTCGGTTGCAACACTGTCTGGGCGTGGCGCACCACCATGGCAGGGTTTACATCGCTGATGCTTACAACAATAAGGTGAAGATGCTGGACCTGTCCAACATGGAAGTGGCTACGCTTTATGGCTCAGGCCAGCACTCGGAGCTTTACGAGCCGGGCGGCCTGAGCGTGTGGGCGGGTGACGGAGGCCACCAAAAGGCCGCGTTGTACATCGCCGACACCAACAACCACAGGGTGGTGAGGGCCGTGATTGGCGACGAAGGCAAGTTGGTGGATGCCACGCCCATCAACTTCACCTTCACCTTCAGCTCCGGCTAATCGGTAAACTCCTGCACGAACATCTTGCCGTAGATACCGCCGTCCAACACCCCGATGCCCACCCGGCGAAACTCCGGGCGCAGGATGTTGGCCCGGTGGCCGGGCGAGTCCATCAGGCCCTGATGGGCCATTTCGAGCGTGGGGGCAAGGGCCAGATTCTCGCCTGCGATGCCGTATTCTATGTTGGCCTGCTGCATGCGGTCAAACGGGTCAACCCCCTCCGGCGTGTCGTGCGCGAAGTATCCCCGCTTGAACATGTCGTCGGCGTGCGCGCGGGCCAGCAACCTCAACTCGGAGTCCATCACCAGCGGCGCCAGCCCTCGGGATGTGCGCTCGCGGTTCACAAGCTCCAGCATGGCTTCCTCGGCGGCCGGGTCAGGAGAGGCGTCCTGCACCGTGAAGTTGAGCCTGACCCCGTCCTCGGTAACTTGACCGGGCTGAGCCGGGGGTACGATCAGCAGACCCAGCGCCTCGCGCGCTGCCGGCCCGAATATGCCTTCGAGGGGCCGCTCCACGGCCAAAGTAGCCGCAACCAGCCTGCCGCTGATAGGCGCACCGAGGATGTCGCCCCGCACCTCCCGCCCCGTGGGCACCAGCACCAGCACAGTGAGGATGACGGCGGCGGTGAGCAGGCCCTGCACCGCGCCGGGGATTATCGCCAGAGCCCTGTTAACCTTCGAATTGTGCCAGCCCGGCCGCGCCCGCCATAATATCAGATTTTCTACCAGCCCGACCAACCCCTGCACCAGCGCCCACAGGCCCAGAAAGGCCACCGGCTTGCTCCATACCGGCGACCAGCCCAACCGGTCAGTGATCCAGCCGGCAACATCGGGATAGTAGTTGAAAGCCACCACTAGCGCCAACACGAAGCCCAGCAGATTGAGCACTACCACCATAAAGCCACGCCGGGTCGCCCACCATGCGGATAGGCCCACGATCGCCAACAGCACCAGATCGGGCCACGGAAAGTCCTTCACTGCTCTTGCACCTCGAAGTCAACCACTACCTGTACGGCACAGACCTGCCGGAATCTTTGCGCGAAGCGCACATGGTCCGGGTGGTCGGTATACAGGGCAAGCCCCTCGCGGTCATCAAACGTCATTATAAAACAGTGCGAGAATGATTGGTTGCGCCCGCCCACCACCGGTCCCCACTCCAACGCCCGTATGGATTGCACCAACCCCGGCAGGCTTTGCAGTTCGGCCTCTATGCGGCTGCGCTCGTGGGCGCTTACCTCGTCTTTGTAGTTCCACAGCATTATGTGTTGAATCATCGCATAACCTCAGGTGAAGTATGGCCCGGGATCGGGCAAGGCTTTGGGGGCTTCAACTCCCCTTCAGGTGCCAAACCCCCCCCAAAGTGTAACGAGCAACCGTATTGCTATGGGAAAGCCGGTCCAAGCTGTTTGCATGACGTGTGCCATGGAACAACGCCTGACCGTGGCTCGAAGTCGAGAGGACAGATAGAGAGAATGCCAATGGCTCCCAGATCCAAATCCATATCCAAAAAGCAGATAGAACTGCTCAACCAGCAGATAGACAGATTGCAGGCTGATGCAAGCCCGCTAACCATCAGGGGCGAGTGGGCAGATGTGCAGCCGCAATTTAGCCGGGACCATCTGACCATGCTGGCCATGGCCGCTCGGCTCAATGCCCTCCGCATGGGAACAGCCCGACCCGACCCCGATTTCGTCGCCCGCTTGCGGCAATCGGTGCTGGACCGTGCCGCAGCCGCCGATGGCCCATAGCTTGCTGGGATAGGGATAGAGATGGGCACGTGTGGCGGGCGCTGAAGGTGTCATCAGAGGACGTTCGGGGTGGCCGCCGCACCAGTCAACACGCGAATTACCTGACAGAGAAAAATCAAAGGAGGAACAGTCGCAATGACCATTTCAAACAATTGGCGTAAGTTGGTGAGGCGAACCGGCCTGTTGGCCGTGCTGATATGCGCCCTTGTCATATCGGTGGCGGCCTGCGGCGGTGGAGGTGGCACCGGGGGTGCCGCTACTGCCCCCCCTCTCGCCAGCGAACCAACCGCCACCACCCCTGCGTCTGATCCGTCGGGAGGTAGCGCACAGGAAGTACAGGTTACCCTGAAAGAATGGGCTATCGAACCCAAGACTATCGAGGTACAGTCGGGCAGGGTGAGGTTCAACGTCACAAACACCGGCCAGTTCACGCACAACTTCGTGGTGCTCCGGGACGGTAGCGAAGTGGGTCGAACGCCTAACTTCGCGCAGAGCGATGGACAGAAAGTGCTCGAAGTAGACTTGCAGCCCGGCACCTACAGAGTGGTGTGCGACATTCAAGGCCATGCCGAACGCGGCATGCAGGGTGAATTAATAGTCAAATAACAGCACTGCCCTACAACCCACAAAGTACCCCACTAAACAGACCCACCACGCAACATGCCGGTGGGTCTGTTTTTTGTTTGTTTCGCCACCTGCCCACATCGGGCCTGTGCCACCCCTTAACGCATATTCATGCAAGATGTTGGGGAAGGAGAGGGCCTGAGAAGGCATAGCCCTACCCATACTCCCCCACCTATTGCACACAGTGCCTGTGGCACAAGGCCTTGCGCCCCAAACATGAGGTGGGGATGGTGGAGAAAAGAAGGCAACACCCCCACACAGCTCAAAGCCGACTTTGCATAGCTCCGGGCATAGCGAGTATAATTTTTAATAGCGCGTTGCGATATACCGGCCCACAGCGTGTCCGCACGCATCCACTTGGTGCCTTCACGCATCTTCAGGTGTTGGTATTCAACGCCCAACACGGGCAAGGCGTAAACAACACAACAGCATAACACTGGAGGTTTCTGGCTCGATTATGAAACAGTACACCACCGGACAACTTCGCAATGTCGGCCTCTTCTCGCACGGGGGCGCAGGTAAGACCTCGCTGTTGGAGGCCATGCTCTTCACCTCGAAGGCCATCACCCGTCTGGGCCGCGTAGATGAAGGCAATACCGTCTCCGACTACGACCCGGACGAAGTCAGGCGGCACATCTCCGTGCAGATTTCGGTTGCGCCCATTGAATGGCGAGAGTGCAAGATCAACATGATTGACAGCCCCGGTTACGCCGAGTTCGTGGGCGAGGTCAAAGCCGCCATGCGTGTGGCTGATACCGCTCTGCTGTTGGTGGACGCATCGGCGGGCGTGGAGGTGGGCACCGAGCAGGCGTGGAAGTTTGCCGACGAGCGCGGCCTGCCTCGTATCGTGGTGGTCAACAAAATGGACCGCGAAAACGCCGATTTTCACATGGCCTATCGCTCCATACAAACGGTGCTGGGCAAGAAGTGCGTGGCCTTGCAACTGCCCATAGGCTCTCAACAGACCTTCCGGGGCATCGTGGACCTGTTGCAGTTCAAAGCCTATCTGTACCAGGCCGGCAGCACCGCGGGCAGCTTCACCGAAGGAGACATCCCCGGTGACCTCATGAGCGAGGCTCAGGGCCTACGCGAAGCCCTCATCGAGCGCATAGCCGAGACCGATGACGACCTCACTATGAAGTATCTGGAAGGGGAGGAGTTGAGTCAGGAGGAACTGATCGCCGCCCTCAAGAAAGGTATGCAGTCGGGAGAGGTGGTGCCGGTGTTGTGCAGCTCGGGCCTGATGAACATCGGCATATCGCAATTGCTGGATGTGCTCACGAATCTGGCCCCCTCACCGCTGGACGCGGGCAAGGTCACGGCCACAAACCCCGCCGGCCAGCAGGTCGAACTGGAGCCGACCGAGGCCTCGCCGCTTACCGCACTGGTGTTTAAAACCATCCGTGACCAGTTTGGCAAGCAGACCTATCTGCGCGTGTTCACAGGCACGTTGCGCTCGGACAGTCAGGTGCTCAACTCCACGCGCAACGTCGAAGAGCGCATCGGTCAGGTGTACGTGGTGCGCGGCAAAGAGCAGATACCTGTGCAGCATCTACCCGCAGGCGACATCGGCATGGTGGTCAAGCTGTCCCAGACTCAGACCGGTGATACGCTGTGCAATGTGGGCAACCCGCTGGTCCTGCCCGGCATCGCATTCCCGGAGCCGGTGTTCTCGGCGGCCATCAGCCCCAAAACTAAAGCCGACCTCGACAAGATGGGCACCGCCCTCAACTACATCATAGAGGAAGACCCCACCATCCGCATAGGCAAAGACCCGGTGTCCGGTCAGACCGTGGTGTCGGCCATGGGCGAAAGCCACGTGCAGATCGCCGCCGACCGCATGAAGCGCAAGTTCGGCGTAGACGTGAATATTGGCCTACCGGTCGTGCCCTACCGCGAAACCATCACCGCCCGCGTGGACCGCGCCCACTATCGCCACAAGAAGCAGACCGGCGGCCACGGCCAGTTCGCCGACGTGGTGCTCGAACTGGAGCCGCTGCCCGACGGTGAGTTCGAGTTCGGCGAGCGTATCGTGGGTGGGGTGGTGCCCAAGAACTTCATCCCGGCGGTGGAGAAGGGCATCCGCGAAGCCCTGCAAGAGGGTGTGCTCGCCGGCTACCCGGTGGTCAACGTCAAAGCGGTGTTGTACGACGGCGGCTTCCACCCGGTGGACAGCTCGGAAATGGCCTTCAAGATAGCCTCGGCGCAGGCCTTCAAAGAGGGCATGCAGATGGGCAAACCGGTGCTGCTGGAACCCATTATGAACATGCACATCACCGTGCCCGACAGCTATACGGGTGATGTCATATCCGACCTGAACGGGCGCAGGGGTCGCGTGCTGGGCATGAACCCCATGGGCAACGGCTTTACCACCATCGAAGCGCAGGCCCCGCTTGCCGAGGTACAGCGCTATGTGAGCGACCTGCGCTCCATCACACAAGGCAGGGGCACCTTCTCCATGGAGTTCGACCACTACGAGCCGGTGCCCGCTCACATCGCCGAGAAGGTGATCGAAGAAGCACGCAAACAGCGCGAGGCCGCCAACGCATAGCGCCCCCACACCCTGCCTCGGGGGTGCGCGCCTGTGCGCGGCCTGCGGCCTTTTTACAAAGATTTTACAACTGCCTAACATACACAGCGACCGGGGTGCCTTAGAATGAAATTGCCGGCTACCCCGGTTGTCGTTATGGCACTGCTCGTGTGTGCACAGCACATGCGAGGCTTAGCTGAAACTGACCTCCGGCCACAACTGATGCCCCTTCATGCACGATGTTGGGGAAAGAAAGGACCGGATGCCAGTGTTCAAAGAATTGACAATGGAGGTTGATATGCGTTTGAAAATGGCTGTTTTCAGCATATTCGGGCTTGTAGCTCTGGTCGGATTCAGCCTGCTGGGTGGTGTGGCCGCCGCCCAGACCCCCACCCCCGGGCCGGGCACGCAGGGCCAACCCTATCCGGTGCGCTTCGTTGGCCGCGTGGATGCCGTCGGCCAGAGCAGCCTGACCCTGAGCACCAGACTGGGCATTGTCACTGCCAACGTCAGCCAGCGCACGTGGATACTGGTGCGTCCTGAAGGGCAGCGCAGGTGCGTGGAAGGCACTCTGGCCGATATACGCACCGGCCAGTTTGTGCAGGTGGCGGGCATGTCCACCAACCAGCAGGGTGTGGTTGATGCGCGTGTGCTGGTGCAGGGTCGGTGCGGCTTGCATGCAGTGGACAGGGCCAGAGATGAGGCACGGGCCGCGTACCACAGGCTGGCCCAGCATGTTGCCGCCGGCACCATCAAAGCCATCAGCGGCAACACTATCACTCTAGCCGCACAGCGCGGTGACCGAGAGATCACCGTGGTCACCTCGGCTGGTACGGTGGTGCTGAATGCGGGCTTCAAGGACGTTAGCTCCCTAAAGGTGGGTGATAACGTGCAGGTGCTGGGCGCACCCCAGAAGGGCACTGATAGACCTGCCCCCAGCGGGCGAACGGTGGAAGCATGGGCCATCCGTGTGGTAACCACCAACTCCGCTCTGGTGATTGGCAGAGTGCAGAGCGTTAGCGGCAACACCCTGACCATGCGGGCGCCGGGACGCGGGCAAACCGTCACGGTCACCCTGACAGGTAACACCGGCTACCGAACGCTGTCCATAGTTGACGGTAAAGCCACGCTGGTCGGCGCCGCTCAGGCCGACGTGAAGGCCGGCAGCAATTTGATAGTGGAGGGCACCACCGGCGTCAACGCCAACGCTCTATCTGCCACCGCGGTGATCATATTGCCTGCCGGAAGGCCATAAAAGAGGCGCTTCCCCTCTGAGCCACCTGTCGCCGGCCCTTGTCCGGCACTCATCGAAACTTGGTGACACACAACGAGCGCCTTCGGGTGCTCGTTGCGTTGTTCTCCGCACTTTGGTTCGACTTGACTTGACTTGGCTTGGCTTTGCATCCGCCCCTTATACCAAATACCATGAGTGCATGGGCACCCCCTAGGTGTGGATGTCCCACTTCAAAAATGGGGGTGCAGGGGCACTCCCCTGCCGGGGGCGTGGGGGTGTCCCTCACACCGGTGGGGGTGCAGGGGCACTCCCCTGCCGGGGGCG
>DAOTTC010000091.1:0-7058 GCA_034437815.1 Chloroflexia bacterium
CCTGTGGTTGGCGAAGGTTACTGAACACTTCCTTCTTACCACATGAGGCCGAGCCTTGCTATTCGAAGATGTGGGTAATCACCAGAAAGAGATTACCTGTTGCGTTTGAGCGCGGCCTTGTGCTATACTTGGTAGCCAGTTGTTCAGGGTTCTGGCCCATAGGCCTGACCTGATATCGACTTTTCCAGAAGCACGCAAAGAGAGGTCAGTAGTCGCTCGGAACAACGTTCAGAGCAGATAGCCTTCCCTATGCTAGTTGGGGCCCTGCCAAGGCAGTAGAATTGGGTAGAGGTTACCACGAGGGTCGCTCTCTGGGGTATTCCTGTGGATGCTCTCACTATAATGAGCATCCCCATCTCTCGCTCTTGCGGTCTTTATAAGACAGGTTCTATTAGACCCCTGAGCAGTTGCGTACATATCGAGCTTCGAGCTTCGAGCTTCGAGCGGGACTCGCCATGTTTGCACGAGCGCTACTGCCCTCGAACCGTTATAACAGGGGTGTGTTATGCCACACCCCTACCCCGTGTGTCACTCGATACTGCATGGCACGCGTGCTTGTGGTGCAAGCAACCCCCCTGAGCGCTCACGCCTCGTGCTTGCTATGGATGACCATCTCTTGTTTCCCACGCACTAGGGAGATAACGCCGCAATGATGCAGTTCGCAACGACAGCCCCCGGGCCCATTGTAGTAAGGCTTTCCCAGCCCCAGATAACCGTAGCCCCCGGCACACCACCGACGGACTTAACCATCGAGGTGCACAACGCAAGCTCTATCGTGGATCAGTACACGATAGAAGTAGAGAACCTCGACCCCTCGTGGTACACAGTGCCGGTACCCAGCGTATCGCTGTTCCCCGGAGATACCGCGGAGTTGTCCATACGCATACACCCGCCTCTAGGCCCGAAGGTTGTAGCCGGTCACTACCCCTTCGTGGTCCGTGCTCGCTCCCACGACGACCCCACCCAGTTTGGCATGGCTACCGGCGCTGTGACCGTCGAGACCTTCCTCGATTTCGACATAGATCTAGAGCCGCAGCGCGTTGCCGGGCGCACCGGCAACTTCAAGGTGACGGTGCGCAACACTAGCAACCACAGCGTGCAACTCGGTCTGTACGGGCGCGACCCCGAGATGGCCCTCGATTACCGGTTCAAGGTGCCCGAACCCATGCTCGAGCCCCAGAGCACCGTTGTGGTGCCCCTCACCATCAAGCCCAAAGACCCGGAGTTCATCGGCCCGGACAAACACCATACTTTCGCAGTGCTGGCGCACCCGCTGGACGGCAACTCAGTGGATGACGACCCGGAGCACACACAGAGAGCCAACGGCGAATTTATAGAGCGGGCGGTGTTCAAGAGCTGGAAGCTGGTGCTTCTCGGTCTATTGCTGGGGGCGCTGGTGGCCGCCTTCCTTATCGTGCGGCCCGACCAGTGGAGCAGGTGCCAGCCTCCTCTCAAAGATTTCTTCTGTCCTCCAACGCCCAAACCCGTGATCACCATCATGGATTTCAGTAGCGACAGTCAACAGGTGGTGCCCGGTGAGAGCGTGACGCTCAACTGGCGGGTGAGAGGGGCCAAATTCGCCTCGATAAACGGCCAGCCGGTGGAGATGCGCTCTAACGGCACCGGGGAGTTGAAGGTACAGCCAGACGTGCCGCCGGGCAAGATCCAGCGCTACGAGCTATGCGTGTCTAACTTTGAGGACGTGAACGATGCAGAGGATGTGGTTTGCCAGAAGATTTCGGTAATGGTGACCCCGCCCACCGCCACGCCTCAGCCTACCGTGGACATTCAGGCCACCCAGCAGGCTATACAGGAGAGAGCTCAGGCCACCCAGCGGGCTATAGAGGAGAGAGCTCAGGCCACTCAGCAGGCCTTATTGGAGCAGGCCCGCAGGCAGGATCAAAAGGCATCGCCGACTCCACCACCCCCGCCCCTGCCGCCCACCAATACGCCAGTCAGGGAGGTCGAGCCGCCACCCCCGCCACCCCAGCCACCGCCCACCAACACACCTGCGCGATACACGCCTCCCACATCACCTCCACCGCCACCTCCACCACCCCCACCCCCGCCTGCGTGTGATACTTCGGGCAGTAAGAACGGCACGGCTCGACCTGCTGGTGTGAAGCCCGGCGGGCAGATAGAGTTCGAGATATCAGGCTTCGCGCCCGGTGAGGCATTGTACTTCCGGTGGTTGCAACCTAACGGCGAGGCATTGGGGCCGGCGGAGACTGCGCCGTGGGCGGTGGGGCCAGACGGTAAACTGGTCTTCCAGTACACCGTGCCACGTAACTGGAGCGCCGGCCGGTGGACGCTCGAGTTTCTAGGCGTGGCCAGCAATCAGGAAGCACGCATATTGTTCTGTGTTATCCCCTGAGCAGATGGAGGGTTTGACTATGTAGTATGTAGTACTTGTGCAACATCTGACATCGGGGAATAGGGCGATGGGCGCAGGGGGCACGGCGAGGCCCTATAGGGGTGGAGTATTTGCTCTCTCTTTCCCCTGACGTCTTCCCTGAAGATGAATTAACGAACGCACCTGAACCAACGTGAGCAATCGTTTGAACAACGAGAAAGGAGCAACAGATGAAGGGCCTGAAGACAAATGGGCTGATGGTGTTCGTGGCGTTGTTGCTGGCACTGCCTGCGCTCCCGGCCAGCCCCACTTATGCACAGGGCACTTGTCGCACCTTCCCCGAGACCGGCAAGCGGGTGTGCGGCAAGTTCTTAGAGTACTGGCTTACCCATGGCCAGCTCCCACAGCAGGGCTTCCCCATATCTGAAGAACTGCAAGAGACGAGCGAGATAGATGGCAAGACCTACACTATGCAGTACTTCGAGCGGGCGGTGTTCGAGTACCACCCGGAGAACCGCCCACCCCACGACGTGCTGCTTACCTTGCTCGGGGTCATGCTCTACCAGAAGAAGTATCCGGGTGGTGCGCCCAACCAGAGGGTGAACTCGGACCTGCGGTTCCGTGACTTCCCCGAGACCGGCAAGCGGGTAGGCGGCCTGTTCCTTGATTACTGGGAGC
This sequence comes from Chloroflexia bacterium, assembly GCA_034437815.1. Taxonomy (GTDB): domain Bacteria; phylum Chloroflexota; class Chloroflexia; order QHBQ01; family JADMIH01; genus JADMIH01. The sequence continues at coordinate 3,032 of DAOTTC010000091.1, forward strand.
GAAACGGCGGACTGGCCCAGCAGGGCTTCCCCATATCCGACGAATTCATCGAGGTGTCCGAGCTTGACGGCAAGCCCTATAAAGTGCAGTACTTCCAGCGGGCGGTGTTCGAGTACCACCCAGAGAAGCCGCCTGCATTCCGGGTGTTGCTGTCGCAATTGGGCACCTTCCGCTACAGAGAGAAGTACGGGTCCGGCGGCGGCCGGCCTCAGCCCACGCCCACAAGAGCAGTGGCCCAGCCAACGCCCACCCCTGCACCTCCCACGCCCACACCCGGTCCCAGTTGCGACACCTCGGCGACGAGGAATGGCTCTATACTTCCCGGGCCTATAGTCAAGCCGGGCGACGTGGTGTACTTCGAGGCGTGGGGCTTCCGCCCGAACGAAGAGGTGTCCTTCTGGTTTACGCTGCCTGATGGTGATGTGTTCGGCACTGCCGCACCGCTGTGCTGTGCCGGAGGCGATGGCCGCGTCAGGTTCAACCCGCTGGCCATACCACCCGAGTTCGCCGAGTTCCCCGGAAGGTGGGCGCTGACCGTGCAGGGGGCGCAGAGCAACAATGTGGCTATAATCGCATTCTGCGTGGTCAGACCTTGATGCGCTCAAAAGCGGGCAGGCAGGAGAGGCAATGGCGCCCCCTGCCTGCCCGTGCAGTAGGGCATAGGTGCTGGCCGTGCAACGGTGAGCTGATACCAGTTCTTCATAGAAAGGCTATAAATTGCGGGGTGGGGAGAGATGGTAGGACTGGGGACACCCCCACACCCCCGTCAGGGGAGTGCCCCTGCACCCCCGCACCCACAGGGCACCCGCTGGCAGGGGAGTACTCCTACACCTCTGATATTTATCGCCTTTGCTCGGATAAGTGATATGCCCCATTAGTTCTAAGAGATCTCCACGAAAGGAACCACAATTATGCATATAGCAGTACCCAGACGCCTCCTCTCCCACGCGATGTTGGGCGTGCTCGCCATATCGCTGGTCTCAGGTTGGACCGGCCCCGGCGCTGCGCGAGGCTCGGGCTACGACTTCTCCAAGCACATCGTCTCTCGGCCTCACGGCGGCTCAATCTCAGTGGACGGGGCGCAGCGCACGCTCTATCTGGTGCCATTGAGTGCCGAGGAGATGACCGCGCTGGGGTTGTCCGCACAGGAAGTGTACTCTGCCGATCAGGTGGGAGTAAGGCAACAACAGGCTCCGCCGTTTGCCCACCCCGCGTTTCAGCGCACATGGGAGCGCACAGACAGGCTTGTGGCCTCCGGTCAGGTACAGCGCAGTTGGTACTGGGGACCAGCGCCCAACACTGGCGGCCTGATGGAAGACTACGCGCAGGGTCAGGGGGGCAAGCGGCTGGTGCAGTACTTCGACAAGAGCCGCATGGAGATCAACAACCCCGGCGCCGACCCCAACAACCCCTTCTTCGTGACTAACGGCTTGCTTACCGTGGAGTTGATCTCCGGCAAGATGCAAGTGGGGGATACGCAATTCGTGGACCGCTGGCCTGCCGAGATACCGCTGGCCTCGGACCCGGATGACCCCAATGCGCCCACCTATCGCAGTTTCCTAAATGTCACCAACACCACGCTGGGGGACCACCCGGCCCCGTCGAGGCTGGGCCAACCCGTGACTGCCACCATCACGCGGAGTGGGACAATAGGCGATGACCCAATCAAGCAGAGCTACCCGGGGGTCAGAGTAGCCTATTATGAGCAGACCACGCGGCACAATATACCCGAAGCCATCTGGAACTTCCTGAACGAAAGCGGGCCTATCTACGACCCCCAGACCGGCAGGGTGACCAGCGGGCGGCTCACCGACCCATGGGTGTACGCCTTTGGCCTGCCCATATCGGAAGCTTACTGGGCGCAGGTGAAGATCGCCGGGCAAATGCAGGACGTACTGATTCAAGCCTTTGAGCGGCGCGTGGTGACCTACGTGCCTAACGGCGTGCCCGGCTTCAAGGTGCAGGTAGGTAACATCGGCCAGCACTACTACGACTGGCGGTATAAGAATGCCGGGCGACCGTCGGGGCCGCTGCCCTTACCCACTGCCACCCCCGGCGGCCCTACCGCTACCCCTACACCGCCGCCCGTCACCCCTACCGCCACCCCCACGCCCAACCCCGCCGCCGACTGCTCCAACATACCACAGAGCATCAACATGACCGTTTCACCTAACTGCGGGCCGGGCGGCACGGTGTTCGACTTCGAAGCGTGGGGCTTTCAGCCCGGCGAGAACGTGGGCATCTATCTGACCGCGCCCGACCAGTCGGTGTATGGCGCACCATTTCAAGAGCCTGCCGATAGTCGGGGCAGGGTGAGCGGCATCTATCTGGAAAGCGACCCTACCTTCCCGCCCGGCATCTGGGCGCTGACGATGGAAGGCACCTCCAGCCGCAACAAGGCGATCGGGTACTTCAAGATCACCGCGCCCACCCCATCTCCCACTCCCGGCCCGGGCGAGCGGTCGTGTGATGGCATACCACCTTCGCAGAACATGCAGATACTGCCGAGCAACTGCGCCCCGGCGGGTACCCGCTTCCTGTTCGTGGGCAGGGGCTTCCAACCCGGCGAGAACGTGGGTGTGTACGTGACTGCCCCCGACCAGTCGGTGTTCGGCGCACCATTCCAGCTACAGGCCGACCAGAGCGGCGTGGCTGGTACGGTATTGTTCACTACCCAGCGCAACTTCCCGCTGGGCGTCTGGGCGATGACCATGGAGGGGGTTAGTTCGCGCCGAGTGGCTATCGGCTACTTCAAGTTGATAGCACCATAGCCTGTTTACAAGGTATGTAGGCCAATAGTAACCCACGGGCATGCGATCAAGGGGCGTCAGGCATGAGTGCATTGTGTCGGACGCCCCTTCCCCCACTCTTGCCTTGTACCACTGGGGGTGCAGGGGTGCTCCTCCTGCCAGCGGGTACCCTCCGGGTGCGGGGGTGTCCCTCAATAGGGGGTGCAGGGGAGCGCCACTGCCGGGGGTATGGGGGTGTCCCCAATCCCCCTAGCTCTTCCCACCTTGGTTCATATGTCTTCCTATGGGTAATCGGTATTACCTAGGCTTGGGGCGCTTGAACACGCAGAAATACAGGTGGGTCCAGTAACCGACCGCACCCGCGCTGATGAGCACATCGGCGTTCTTCTGGGCGTATACCGGCTCCATGTGCACCAACTCCCACCCTTGTTCGCCCAGTTGGTCGAGGCGAGGGATGGCGGCTTGAGGGGCGTGTCTGGGCAGTTCGGTCTTGGTCAGGTCCGGCAACTTCTTCTCGAGGGCTTTGCGCACTCCCTCGGCGTCAATATCCGCCTCGATGAACTCGGTCAGGTACTCCCACTTTTCCATGACCAGACCTCCTATACGCTACAGGTGCCTGATTGTTGCACAACTTGTCGAGGTGTGTCAACCCCTATCTCCTACTAGAGGAAAGGGAAGGGCTGGAGAGGGTTGTGCACTCCCCAAGCCCCTCCCTCTTTTGCGGCACTTTGTGCCAGAGGTGCATGGCCTTGCGCCCCCAGATATTTATGACCGTGATGGTTCCGGCAAGGGTCGAGAGTCGTCAGAGATAACCACCAAGGCCCAAAGACCTATACAGCTTCTTGCGCACTCTGTGTCTGTGGATAGGCCCCGCCCGGAGCGGCGTTCGACAGTGCAGAGGGGCTTATGCTATATTTGTGATGCAGATATTGTGAATCGCGTCATCTTTTTACCTCAACGAGGAGGCATTGCCGGAGATGGATTTCGAGCTTTCAGATGAGCACAGGCTGTTTCGCGACACGGTTCGGGAGTTTGCCGAGAACGAGGTGGCTCCGGGCGCGATGGAGCGCGATAAGACGCACGAGTTTCCCTTCCACCTGATCGAGAAGATGGCCTCGCTGGGCCTGATGGGCATCCCCTTTCCCGAGGAATACGGTGGGTCGGGCGGCGACACCCTCATGTACGCCATAGCCGTAGAGGAGATATCGAGGGCCGACGGCTCGCTGGGGCTGACGCTGGCCGCGCACACTTCGCTGGGTTGCGCGCCCTTCTACATG
>DAOTTC010000092.1:0-1760 GCA_034437815.1 Chloroflexia bacterium
CGGCCCGGCCACCGACAACAGCGCAGGCGCGGACTACATCCGCCAGCGCTTCGGCAAGCCCGCCGTCAACGGGCGCACCGACCCCACCGCGCTGGCCGACCTCGTGGAAAGCAGGGTGTTTGGCGCTCGCGCTCACGCTCAAGTGCCCGCGGTCGTGGTCGAGCAGGGGGCGGTGGCATGATGGCGGCGACTTGGACCCACACCGGGCAGAAGACCCCCGCCCCTGTCCGCGTGGCTGTGATGGGCGCTTCGGGCTACATAGGGGGCGAGGCCCTGCGCCTGCTCCTCGGCCACCCATGCGTGCAGGTGGCGGCGGTCACCTCGGCGGGCAGTGCGGGCCAGCCGGCGGCCTCGGTGCACCCTCACCTGAGCAGGCTGGCCGACCCCGATCTCGCTTTCACCGCAGACCTGTCGCCCGAGGAGGCCAGCCAGTACGATGCGGTGTTTATGGCCCTGCCCCACGGCGAGGCCATGCGGCGCGTGCCCGCCATCTTGCAGGCGGGGGGCAGGGGAGGCCCGCGGGGCGAGGGTCCATTGGTGCTGGACATGAGCGGCGACTTTCGCATCAAGGACCCGGCCACCTTCAAGAGGTACTACGGGCTGGAGCACACCGCCCCCCAACTGGCCGCCTCTGCCGCCTACGGCCTGACCGAGTGGAACCGCGAGGCCATCCGCGAGGCCCGGCTGGTGGCCTGCCCCGGCTGTTTCCCCACAGGCGCACTGCTGGCCCTGACCCCTCTGGCTAAGGCCGGCCTGCTGGGCACGCGCGTGGTGATCGACTCCAAGACCGGCTCATCAGGGTCGGGCAAGGAGCTGTCGGAGGGCACGCACCACCCCACGCGTGCTCAGGATTTCCGCGCCTACGGCCTGTTCAACCATCGCCACCGGCCTGAGATAGCGCAGGAGCTGGGCAAGTGGCAGGCCGGCACCAGCGCGGATGGCGCACAGAGCCTGCAAGTGACCTTCACGCCGCATTCCGCGCCCATGGTGCGGGGCATCTTCACCACGGCCTACGTCTTCCCACCGAAGCCGGTCGGCCAGAGCGAATTGAGCGCCATTTACGAGCAGGCCTACGAAGGCGAATATTTCGTGCGTCTGGTGGACAACCCGCGCGTGACGGTGGTGGCGCATTCCAACTTCTGCGACATCCGCGCCTGCACCGACGGCGAAGGCACCATCATCGTCACAAGCGCCATTGACAATCTGGTGAAGGGAGGGGCCGGGCAGGCCGTGCAGAATCTGAACGTGGCCTTCGGCTGGCCCGAATACCTCGGCCTGACCTTTCCGGGCACCATGCCATGAGTGCTATTTCCCGGCAGGGGAGTGTAGGGGCGCCCCCTGCCGGCGGTTACCCTCCGGGTGCGGGGGTGTCCCCCACTTGTCTCCCCTCAAAAATGGGGGTGCAGGGGAGCTCCTCTGCCGGGGGTGCGGGGGTGTCCCCCGGTTCTCCTGACCCCTCCATTTTATAGCCTTTTATGAGGACGTGACAGCCGGATTTGAAGGGAGTTTGAAACCATGCAGTCATACGAGCTGACAGCGGCAGATGCGCAGGCGGTCATCGAGGAAGAGACGCAGGCGCAGTTGGGCACCTACGCCAAACTGCCCATCGTGGCGGTGCGCGGCGAGGGCATCATGCTGTACGACATAAACGGCAAAGCCTACTACGACTTTTACTGCGGGCACGCGGTCACCCTGCTGGGGCACTGCCACCCGCGCGTGGTGGCCGCCATCCAACAGCAGGCCGCGCGCCTCATCTTCTA
>DAOTTC010000093.1:0-23907 GCA_034437815.1 Chloroflexia bacterium
TTTTGGCTGGCTGCGCAAGAAGTTTGGCAAGCTGGTAGGCAAGGGCAGGGGCAGGAGCAGGCGTCGGGAGGCGCCTCCGCCAGCCGCCGAACCACAGGAGCGGACCGGCGGTCACTACGGTGGCATACCGAGCAAGGCCGCCAGCCACTACGGGGGCATGCCGGCCAAGGCCCCCAGCCAACCCCAACCCCAGCCTGAGGCCACCACCGCTGAGGAGATGCCTGCCGCCGGGCCGGGCACCCAGTTTATAGCCATGCCGGGGCCTGCTGTGGGTCAGGCCGGTCAACCTCAGGCCGAGGCCGCCGCCCTGCCTGCCGCTACAGCCGCCACGCTGGGTGCCCCAACCGCCATCACTGCCGCACAGGCCGTGGACATGGCCCAGAAGCAGGTGGTCAAGTACAGACTGGTGAAGGCAATGTATCAAGACCCGGAGCATCAGGGCGAGGAACAGCAGTCACTCATTGCGGCAAACCTCTATGAAAAAAGGCTGGAGAACCTCGATAATCTGACAAACCAGCTTAATCAGGTTCATCAGGCCATAGAGCAGGCTCGGAGTCAGGGTGCGCATCAACAGGTACAGCAGTTGGAGCAGTACTACAGGCAGTTGTGGGATGACTGGGCCTTTTACAATGGAGAGCTCAGGCAGTGGCTGTGGAAGCACGAGATTGACCCCAATAAAATATATGAATACAAGGTCAAGTACATCCGCGACGAGTCTGAGCGCGAGGAGCTTGAGCTTAAGGGTGGCGACCCGCTCAAGCAGGGCAAGCCACCCAACGAGAGGGTATACGATACCTCAAGGGACTTCAGCGTATTCAGCGGCATTGGCTGGGCTATCTATGTGATGTCCCCCGACGGCAAAATCTACGCGCACAGCCACAAGATATCGAGGTTCCACCACTCAAGCTTCCTTGCGGGTGGGGACGTGGCAGGCGCAGGCGAGATCAAAGTCAACAACGGCAAGTTGACGGGCATCACCAACAAGAGCGGCCACTACCGTCCGGGTCCCGAATATCTGGTGCAGGTGCTCAAGGAGTTCCGCGAGCGGGGCACGGGCCTGAGCGGGGTGTACCTGAAGGCCTTCTTCACCGATGCTCAGGGCAACGTTCAAACCGACGACTCCCGCGATGCCCAGAAGTTCCTCGAAGACGAAGAACATCGGCTCGGTCAGGGGGCCGGAGCAGGAGCCGGAGGGGGCGGTGCCCCATCTGTAGTGAGATGATAGAGCGAGGCTGATATGGGACAGATCTTCGACGCAACGGTAAACTTCTTCAAAGAGCGCCAGTGGCCCTTCATCCAGCTGGGCGACAGGACCATACTGCATATGATGTTCGAGGGCACTAACGGCTCGTGGGAATGCTACGCAGACGCCAGAGAAGACCAGCACCGACTGCTGTTCTACTCGCTGGCCCCGATCATGGTGCCTGAGGCCAGAAGGCAGGCAATGGCCGAGTTCATCACCCGTGCAAATTATGGCATGATGATCGGCAACTTCGAGATGGACTTCGACGACGGCGAGGTGCGCTACAAAACCAGCATTGACGTGGATGGGGAACAACTGTCGTCGGGTCTGATCTTCCAACTGGTGAGCGCCAACGTGTTCACCATGGACAAGTACCTGCCGGGCATACGGGCGGTGGTTGACCAAGACGTACCCCCCATACAGGCCGTGCAGAGCGTGGAAGCCCCTTCGCCTCAGGGGGATGCCGGGGGCACAGCCTCTTGAGGTGTGCCGGGTGCCGATTTACGCGAGCGCAAGCGCCCTGCGTCCCATTGTGTGCGATAGGAGGGCCGGGGAGGGCAAAACCTCTCCGGCCCTTCCATCTCCTTGGGCATTGGGCATCACGCATGAAAAGGCGCAGGCTAGCGGGCAGTGGTCAGCGCGTGGCGGAACTGCGTCCTGTAGAGCTTTGCGTACAGCCCGTCCTTTGCCAGCAGTTCAGGGTGCGTACCCTGCTCCACCAACTGCCCCTTATCCATCACCAGAATCAGGTCGGCGGCCAGTATGGTGGACAGGCGGTGCGCTATCACGATGGAGGTGCGCCCCTGCATCACCCGCTCCAGCGCCGACTGGATCAGCGCCTCGGATTGGGAGTCGAGCGAGGAGGTGGCCTCGTCCAGCACGAGGATGCGCGGGTCTTTGAGGAGCACTCTGGCGATGGCGATCCTCTGCTTTTCGCCTCCCGACAGCCTATATCCCCGCTCGCCCACGATGGTGTCGTACTTATCGGGCAGGGACATGATGAAATCGTGTATGTTGGCGGCTCTGGCGGCCTCTATCATTTGGGCTTCGGTGGCGTCGGGTCGGGCGTACAGCAGGTTGGCACGGATGGTGTCGTGGAACAGGTAGGTCTCCTGCGTGACCATGCCGATCTGCGCGGACAGGGACTCCAGTGTCACATCGCGTATATCAATGCCATCAATGAGAATGCGCCCGGCGGTGGGGTCGTATAGGCGGGGCAGCAGATAGGTGATGGTGGTCTTGCCCGCGCCTGAAGGGCCAACCAGTGCGGCAAGTTGGCCGGGCAGGACCTCGAAGCTGACGTCGCGCAGGGCATACCTGACTTCGGTGGGGTCGGCGGGCTGTTCCTCCTCTTCCTGTCCGTCGGTGGCGGTCAGCAGGGCGCTTTCCACGGGTGCAGGCGGCAAGGGCAAGCCGCCGGTACCCTCCCGTACGCTTCCTCCTGATCCTTCAGGGCGCTTTCTGTCGGCAAGGGTAAGCACGGCCATGGGCATCTGGCCTATGCGCTGCACCTCAGAGAGGGCGGCCACGCGCTGGCCGGGCGCTCCCTCGGCGGCAGGGTAGGCGAACGATACGTCTTCGAATCGCACGTGCCCGCGCACATCGTGCAGTTCGATGGCGTCTGGCTTCTCCTGTATCTCCACGGGCAGGTCCAGCACCTCGAACACTCGCTCGAAGCTCACCATAGAGGTCACGAAGTCCACTCGGGCGTTAGTGAGGGAGCCTATAGGGCCATAAAGCTGGGCGAGATATGCGATGAAGGCCACGATGGTGCCAGTGGTAAAGCCGGTGTCGGCGATCACCAGATAGCCGCCCACCCATGCGATCATGGCGGTGCCTGTGGCCCCGGCCAGAGCGAGCGCCAGAAAGAACCATCGTCCGATCAGCGCCTGCCGGATGCCTACATCGCGCACCCGCGACGCCCGCTCAGCAAACCGTCGGTTCTCGTCATCGGCACGCCCGAATATCTTCACCAGCAGTGCCCCGCTCACGTTGAGCGTTTCGTTCATCATGGCGTTCATCTCGGCGTTGAGCGACAGTTGTTTGCGCACCACATCGCGCAGCAGGATGCCCACGCGCCTCGCAGGCAGGACGAACAGCGGCAGCACGACTATCGAGAGCAGGGTGAGCCGCCATTCGAGGGACAGCATCACCGCGAGAGTGACCACCAGCGTGATGATGTTGGATACGATGTCCACGATGGTGCCTGACACGGCGCGCTGTGCGCCCACCACGTCGTTGTTCAGGCGGGACATCAGTTCGCCGGTGTGCGTGTGGGTGAAGAAGCGCAGTGACATCCTTTGCAGGTGCTCGTACAGGGCACGGCGCAGGTCATAGATCACCCCCTCGCCCACCTGCGAGCTGAGGTAGCGCTGTGCAAGCCCGAACAGGCCGGAGATGAGGGGCACGCCTACCATGGCCAGCGCCAGCCAGCTGAGCGCGGCAAGGTCTCTGCCGGGGATGACTACGTCTATCAACTGCCGGTACAGCAGGGGCGGCACGGTCGAAAGGAGGGAGATGGCAACGATGGTGACCAACATCATGAGGATGCGCCACCGGTACGGCCATGCGTAGCCGGCCACCCGCTTCAGCAGGGCACGGCTCACTTTTGGCTTATCGCTCACGGGGTCATACCGCATGAATGTCCACCAGCCACCGCCGTGGCCCCCGCTCATGCCCATGCCCATGCTCATGCCCATGGTCATACCCCTGTATGCATCGTATACCGTATAAATAGGAGGCACATCCTCCCGGTCCTCGCCACCGCTCTGCACAACGCGGCGTCTCAGATACACTATATACTCGTGCATGGTCGCCGTCAACCGGGCATTCGACTGTTGGTCACCTGACCGTTTGGCGGGGGTCGGGTCCTGCATCTGGCGTACAAAGGATGCATCGGTAGACCCTTGGATAGATAGATAGATAGAGAAGCCATAAAGCCGCAGGGCAAGGGTGGGCATGGAACGACGTCGGGCGGTCGGGCGGGCAAGCGGTCGGGCGGTGGTCCCTATACGATTTACTGCCTTTTCAGGCTCAATTGGTATTACACTGGCAGTTTGATGCTATTATTATCCTGTGTAAGCTAATGGCCCCGGCACCGGACCCACCACCGATCACGCTGGTCAGAGCGGCAGGCGGTCAAAAAGCCAGCATATTCCCATCTCTATCGGCAAAACGGAGGTCACCCTGATGGCACGCATCGAATCTCTGCTCTCAGCACGGCTGTTTCTGGCCCCGCAGTTGTGGCAAGACCGCATCTACTTCATCAGCAACATGAGCGGGCGCTTCAGCCTGTACGTTATGGACTACGGGGGCAGTGTGCCCGAGCCCCTGCTACCGCCCGACATCGCCCTGCAAAACCCTGAGCTTATCGGCGGATATTCGTTCCACGTATCACCCCGACTGAGCAAGATACTCGTCTCGATTGACAACAACGGCGACGAGAACTACCAACCCATGCTCATCCCTGTGGGCGGCGGCTTCCCCGAACACGCCTTTCCGGACGTGCCGGAGATCACCGGCGCGCGGGTGTTTTTCCAACCGTCAAAGTACGACGAGACGATTGTGTACCTGATGGCCGCTTCGCACACCGAGCAGGTGGTCCGCACCTACAGGGCTGACCTCACTAACGACCAGCCTGTGAAGCTGTACGAGAGCAGATGGGGAGGCTGGGTGGCGGGTGCCAACCGCGACAGCACCAGAATCGCACTGGTAGAGGGCTACACCCCCGGCGACCACGTGCTGTATCTGTGGGAGCAAAGCCCCGGCCAAGAAGGCAAACTGCGCCTGCTGTACGGCACGCCTCTGGAACAAAGAGAGCCGGGACAGCAGGTCAGGCCCAACGCCATCAGCCATGTATATTTCACCGAGGGTGAACGGGGCCTGATTATGACCACCGCCCTGTTCGAGGACACCTATGGCGTGGCTTATATGGACCTGAGCGCACCCGAGGAATTGAAGCCTGTGCAGGTGACCGGCACCGTGCACACCGGCGCAGGCGAACTGACCGCGCTGGAGCACCTGCGCGGCGACCGTTATCTGTTACAGTACAATATTGACGGCGTGTCGTGGGCCTACGAGGGCAGTTTCGACGTTGACCGCCTGACCCTGACACTTGACAGGGTGATATGCGGGCAAGGCGAACTGTCTAATGGCGTAATGGAGGCCATCCACTACGACGATGAGAGCGACCGGTTTGTGCTGTCGTTCTCCACGGCGTTCTCCCCCACCCAGATATATTCGGTGGAAGGCGCTGACAGAAGCCGCGTGGTACAGCACACGCGCGAGCGCATACTGGGCATACCCCGAAGCCACCTGTCGAGCGGCGAAGATGCTTCGTTCACCAGCCACGACGGCCTGCGCATCTCGGCCCGCCTGTACATGCCATCTGAGGAGCTTGGCTTCGAAGGGCCGAGGCCGGTGGTATATTACATCCACGGCGGTCCCCAGTCGCAGGAGCGCCCCAACTTCGCGTGGTTCTCTATGCCGCTGATCCAGTTTCTGACGTTGAACGGCTTTGCGGTGTTCGTGCCCAACGTGCGCGGCAGTAGCGGCTACGGGTTGAGCTACATGAAGCAGGTGGACCGCGACTGGGGAGGCAAGGACCGGCTGGACCATGTGCAGGCGGTGAAGATGCTGGCACAGGACCCGCGGCTGGACACCTCGCGCATGGGCGTGGTGGGGCGCTCTTACGGTGGGTACATGACGCTAACGCTGGCCGCGCGCCACCCTGAGCTGTGGTCAGCGGCGGTGGATATGTTCGGCCCGTACAACTTGCTGACCTTCATGGAGCGCATACCGGAGACATGGAAGCCCTATTTCGCGATTGCCGTGGGCGACCCACACAAGGACCGCGACTTCCTGCTGGAGCGTTCGCCATATACCTATATGCAGAACATTCGGTGCCCACTGTTGGTCATACAGGGCGCAAACGACCCGCGAGTGGTGGAGCGCGAATCGCGGGACGTGGTGGAGAGCCTGCGCGCTATGGGCAAGCAGGTGGAGTATATGGTGTTCGAGGACGAAGGCCACGATGTGATCAAGTTCCACAATAAGGTCCAGTGCTACAACGCCATCACCGAGTTCTTCAAGAAGCATCTGCAAGCCGGGTAAGCTCAGGAACCACCGGCGGCAGTGGGCAGAGGAGATGAAACTACCAATGAATGTGGTCCTCGGCGCCGCGGATGCTCTAAAAACGCGTCGTAGGCACTGAGGACAGTGGGGGCAGCAGAGAACAGCGCCGCCCCCATCTGCTCGGCTGCACGGCTCTCCAACTGCCCTATAGGAGGCGCGATTGACGCCGCACGGCTCCAGTGGTGTGCCCACCAGCGGAGCGAACACTGTGACCTGCTGAGCTATCTTGCAAGGCCGCGCCGGACCAGCATATCGGCTACGCGCTGGACGCCCAGCATATATGCGCCTGTGCGCAGGTCCACACGGTGAGTGGTGCTGAAGTTCCAGACATCTTCGAAGCAACGCACCATGAGTTGCTCCAGCCGAAGGCGTACTGTATCTAAGTCCCAGTAGTAGTGGTGTAGATTCTGCACCCACTCGAAATAAGACACCACCACGCCTCCTGCGTTCGCCAAGATATCAGGCACGATCAGCACACCTCGGTCCACCAGTATGCGGTCGGCCTGTGGTGTGGTGGGGCCGTTCGCCCCCTCTACGATTGCTTTGGCCCTGATCTGGTGCACATTGGTAGCTGTTATCTGGTTTTCCAGAGCAGCAGGGATAAGCACGTCCACCGGTAGGAATAGAAGCTCATCATTGGTGATAGGCTCAGCGTTGCCTTTATACCCGGCGAGCAGATGATTTGGAGATTCGTTTGTGTGCTTAATAAGGCCGGGAACGTCAAGCCCGTTGGGGTTGTAAAAACCTCCGGAGATGTCGCTCACAGCCACAACCTTGCAGCCCATCTCGGCCAGAATCTGGGCTGCATGTGCCCCCACCTTGCCGAAACCCTGAATAGCTACGGTGGTATCCTCAAGCCGCATAAACGATTTTTTCAGCATACTGGCTGTCACTATAGCCACGCCCCGTCCGGTGGCCTCAGCACGTCCTTGCGACCCACCCAAACCAATAGGCTTACCCGTCACAATGCCGAAGACATTATGGCCGGCAATCCTGCTTGCCGCCTCAACCATCCAAGCCATTATCTGTTCATCAGTGTTCACATCAGGAGCGGGTATGTCCTTCATAGGCCCGATGATCGGCATAATGGCCTGAGTGTAGCCCATTGTTAGCTGACGTAGCTCGTTTTTAGACAGTGTGGTTGGATCGCAGATGACACCACCTTTTGCGCCACCATACGGTATGTCCACGACCGCACATTTCCAAGTCATCAATGAAGCCAGCCCGGTTACTTCTTCAAGGGTAACTTGCGGGTGGTAGCGGACGCCCCCCTTTGCCGGGCCACGCACCGTCGAATGTTGCACCCGGCAACCAAAGAAGACTTCGACCCGACCGTCGTCCATGAGCACGGGCACCGACACCAGCAATTCCCGTTCAGGCTTGCTCAAAACTTCGCGCAGCGAATCGTGTAGGCCGAGTCGGTCGGCGGCACGCTCAAAGTACGCTGTCGCGCTGTTCAACAATCCCGGCTCGTCTTTGATCACCCGACCGGTCATGCCGGGCACACTGGTCGAATCTGAATGTCTGTTCCCACCAACAGTTGTTGCGAAACTATCCGTGTTCATTTACTCTGTTACCTCCTTGTAACATCGAGATCTAGAGTATATTGAATTGCATTTTCCGACCTGCTTAGTAGCGAGCGAGTTTACGCCGGTCCCGGCGATTCTGGCACTCCACACACAGCGTTGAGTAAGGCCTGACCACTAGGCGGTCGGCTTCTATGGGCTTGAGGCAGTTAGCACACACCCCGTACTTGCCCAGATCAATGCGCATCAGGGCTTCATTGATCTGTTCGAGCTGGCCCCGGATGTTTTCTCGAAGGGCACGAAACGTCAGCGGGTCGTGGTCATCACTGTCCTGTAACTGCGCTTCAAGCCTGCTCTTCAAGTTTGTCAGCACTTCCCTGACCTGTGAGGCCTTAGGAGCCCCTATCGGCCCGTACTCGTGTGCGGTCTCCGGCTTGCTCGCCGGGGTAGTGCTTTCGCTACGGGCGTTTGAGGTGTTATCTTCGGACCTTGTGCGAAGCATCTTTGCTTGATCTCCTTTCTAAGCCCAACTTCGGGCGTGCCATGGCGCCTTCCAGCCCCGCTACACGAGACGCGGCTCTATGGTCGGTTGCCAGATTCGCGCATTATTGGGTTAGGCTACTGTTAACAGTATGGGCGAGGAGCTTTAAGATAGTGCTAGGAAGATGCTAAGATTTTATTAAGGTTGAAATAAACAGGGGTATGAATCTCAAGCCTTGGTGTGATATGGGGAATCAAGCCCTACGCAGACATGGGGGCGGGCGCTACGAGCAGGGTGAAGGAAAAGGTGCTGCCTTTACCGAGTCCGGGGCTTTCGGCCCAGATTCTCCCCCCCATGGCTTCCACAAGAGCCCGGGCGACTGGCAAGCCGATCCCGGAACCACCTGATCTATCCACCCTGAAGAAGCGCTCGAATAGATGCGGTATATGCTCGGCTGCGATACCAATCCCCGTATCCATTACGCTGAATACTACCTCGTCGGCACCTGTCTGTGCGGCAGAATTCGTGGCGTGCGGGGTGTCTGTGAGGCGCTTCACGGACAGAATAACGGTGCCGGGGACGGGCGTATAGCGCAGTGCGTTGGTCAGCAGATTGACCAGCACCTGAATCGTGTGGTCAGGGTCGGCCAATACGAGCGGGAGATTTCTGGCGATGTCGGTGACCACTTGCAGGCCCTTCTCGTCGAAGTGCAGTTGCAGTCTCTCCAGAGCCGCCAGAGCGATAGCCCCCGGGTTGACTGCCTGAAGGTCGGGGGGCTCCTGTCGGGTCTCGGCGCGTGCCAGCGCCTGTAGTTCATCCACGAGGCGGTGCACCCTGCTGGCCTCGTCGTAGAGCATAGCCCAAGTCTTGCCGGCAGGCTTGACGTAGCCGTCCAGCAATCCTTCAAGATATCCTTCGAGAACGGCTACCGGGGTGCGAAGTTCATGGGTTATCTCACCAAACAGCTCTATCCTGCGCTGTTCTGCGGCCTGTAGGGAAGCGGCCAGATCGTCCATCGAATTAGCCAGCATTCGCAGTTCATCCTCATGGGTCTGAGGGAGCCGCCCGTCATCGGGCATGCGATCGGCGAAATGCCCTTTAGCCAGACGCCACGCAAACGAAGAGGCCTGCCTTAGAGGCATGGCGATCTGGACAAACAACCAGCGACTGACTAACAGGGCCGTCACAGCTCCCACAAGGGACACGATTGCAGCTATTGCGGCAATGGCTGCCAGCACCACCCATAGCGGCTTGTTGTTTCCGGGGGGCCAGACTGCGAATAACCATGTTGCCCCAAGCAAGGAGATAATAAGAGCCCCGGTTGATGCGGCGGCAACTACGAGGCTCGACGCAAGTATCTTTGTTTTTAAAGTTAAGCGCGACCACATAATTTAGACTGTATTTCAATTGCCGGCAACTTCCCCGCCGCTTTCGGCGTCATCTGGTCCGCGGGTGATCGGGGAAGGCGAATTGAGACTAAGCTAGTTGTGGGTTTGATGACTGGCCCGGGGGTGGGTGCGTGGGCCAAACCGAAAGCCCACGCCCCGCACTGTTTCAATGTAGCGGGGTTTGGACGGGTCGTCCTCTAGCTTCTTGCGTAACCCTGCCATATGCACGTCCACCAGCCGCTCATCGTAATAGTCATCCCCCCAGATGCGATTAAGCAGTTGGGTGCGCGTGAAAACCAGCCCCGGGTGTGCCGATAAGGTAGCCAGAAGCTCAAATTCGCGCGGTGTGAGATGCACAAGCTCCCCTCGCTTGCGTACCTCGTGTCTGGCAACATCTATCACCAAGTCGGCGAACACCACGGGTGGTGGTATATCGGGGGCCAACCTTCCAGCACCGGTAGCTGCACCCATCTGGGCGCGGCGCAGCATGGCCTTTACGCGGGCCACCAACTCACGCGGGCTGAAGGGTTTTGTGAGATAGTCGTCTGCACCTACAGATAAGCCGATGAGTTTGTCTATCTCTTGAGACTTGGATGTGAGCATCAGCACGTAAGCGTTGGAGAAACGCCGTAATTGGCGGCACACTTCAAAGCCATCAATGCCGGGGAGCATAATGTCGAGCACGATCACGTCAACCTCTTGTTGTGTGGCTAGTTCAAGTGCCCCCGGGCCGTCATAAGCTTCAATCACCTCAAACCCTTCGGCCTCCAAGTAGCTACGAATCAGATCCACCAGACTGCGCTCGTCATCTACCACCATTATCCTCGGAGACCCTCTTGTCGGTTCCATAGTTTTTCCTCTGTCACAATATCAACAATAGGACTTTCGCTCAGGCTACCATGTGAGCAGGGATGACAACATTACCCGGTTGAGCATGCAGGCAGTCGCCCAACAGGTCGGCTTTCACCCAGTGCAGGCAAAAGCCTGAACGCTTAGCCATCACACTAAGAGACGACCTTACATGGTGGCAACTGGTGAGGCGCATGCGCTGAGCACAGGCCTCGCGGTACCAGCACGCCTCGATGCCGACAGGTCGCTTCAGTTCTCTGTGCATCTGCCCCTCTGCAACTGCTCGGCTTGCCCGCACACTTTATTATCATTATCACAAACCCACTGAATTGGCACAAGCGAAAGTGCTATTCTCTATCTGTTAGTTGGACTGTAACACTGTCGCATGGACAATATCGGAAATTTCAGGTTTTCCCGGGTTTCCCGGTTCCCTCTCCTTATGGGAACGGGAACCGGGAAAGAAAAATAGGGGCAGGAAAAGGGCCGGCCCACGCCTGAACCAGCTATGCATGGGTTTTGACAGCCAGACCGATGGATGCCGCTGGAAAAAATCGGGGTCGGTTGAACTTTGCCACGCCCGGACGGACACCTATGGACGTGGGCGCCTGTAGACGACTCGCTTTGTGAGTTGAGATAGAATAGTCAGGGGTATGGGGCAAGCTCAGAGGAAGGTAGAGGGGGTTAGCAAAAAGAAGGGTAGATGCAAAACAGCGGAGTGGGCAACGGACCAGACCCATGCACGAAACGCGGGCGTCTCACCCGCATTTGCAGGCAAAATGCCCGCGCTCCCACAGGCGCCCGGTATGCGTGGCGTCTCGGTGGTTAAACCCTGAAGAACCTCGTGTCATGGCTGTTGGGGCTTACGCTCTGTGTTCAGGTAGCTCTGCAAGATGAGGGCGGCGGCCACCGCGTCCACCCGCCTGCGTGCTTCTTTGAGGGGCACGCCCGCTTCCTGCATCAGCCTGTGCGCTTCGAACGTGGTGAGGCGCTCGTCGCAGTACACCACCGGCAGGCCCGACACCTGTTGCAGGCGCTCGCCGAACCTGTGGGCACGGCGAGACATACTGCCCGCCTCGCCGCTCATATGCACCGGGTCGCCCACCACGATCAGCTCGGCCTCAAGCTCTCTGGCGATCTGCGCTATGCGCTCCACGTCTTTGTTGAGGGACACGCTCTGCACGGTGTCCACGGGGCGGGCCACCAGCCCCAGCGGGTCGCTCACCGCCACCCCTATACGGCGCTTGCCGATGTCGAGGCCCAGCACACGCATCCTTTCTGCCCCTGCTCCTCCTGTTCTCTGCTCCACAGGCCACGCCCTAAGCCGGCGTTATCCTATCACGATATGCGCGATGCATGAGGGTCGAACCCGACCCAGTGGATGCCCTCCACCCCGGCGAAGCGGCGGGCCATGGCCTGCATAGCCTGCTCGTTGTTGTCAATCAGGATGAAGCGCCTGCCCAGCTCAAGGCAGGCCTCGCCGGTGGTGCCACTGCCCGCGAAGAAATCAAGCACCACATCGCCGGGGTTGGACGAAGCGGCCACGATGCGCCTGACTATACCCAGCGGCTTCTGGGTGGGGTAGCCGGTCCTCTCGCGGCTGTTTGTGGGCACGATGGTGTGCCACCACACGTCGGTGGGGGTCTTGCCCCGGCTGGCCTTGTCGGCGCCCACCAGACCGGGGGCCATGTAGGGGATGCGCTCAATGGAGTGGTAGTTGAAGGTGTAATTGCGTGGGTCCTTCACGTACACAAGGATGTTATCGTGCTTGGGCGGCCACTTTTTGCGGGTGCGTGCGCCGTAATCGTAGGCCCAGATTATCTCGTTCAGGAAGCATTCACGTCCGAATATCGAATCGAGCAGTACCTTGCAGTAGTGCACCTCTCTGTAGTCAATGTGCAGGTACAGCGTGCCGTGGGGGGCCAGCACGCGGTGGGCCTCGCGCAGTCTGGGTTCGAGGAAGGCCAGATAATCGTCGAAGGCGTCCGCGTAGGCGGTGGTGGTCAGGGGTACGGTGGCGTACCGGTGACCGCCGAAGCCGGTGCGGTCGCCGTTGTCCGAGCGCACGGTGCGGATGCGCGTGCGCCTCTGCAACTTGCCCGTGTTGAAAGGCGGGTCTGTGTATATGAGGTGCACCGATCCAGAGTCCAGCCCGCGCAGGATGGGGAGGTTATCGCCGAAATAGATGCGGTTGGATTGGGCCATGGAGCCGATGTTTATTTGCCTCCTGCGGCTATCACAGTAATGCGCTGTGCATCGCTGGGCAGCCAGTCTATGCCGAACCACAGCACGCCGGCCTGTATGGACATGGGCGCGACGTACCTGCCGTAGGCGCTGACTATGGCGTCGCGGGCCTCGCCGATGCTTTTGCCCCTGACCAACTCGCGTATCTGGCGGGCCAGTTCGGGCGTGAGGCTGTACTGCACACGAGCGCTGGCCGAGGTGGTGTACACCACCCGCCCCTGCTCGATCGAGCGGATGCGGGGCGGGGTGAACTGGATGCTGGCAGGGTCGAGGCTCGGGCCAGTGCTGGCTGGCACGTTGGCCTGCACCCAGTCGTACATGGCCTGTGCTACGGCATCGCGCATCTCGCTCTTCTTGAACACGTAAGCTTTGGCTTCCACCGTCAGTTTGGCCTGCACCGAATCCCCATCTTGGCCGGGCTGGTGGTCGGGTTCGAACTTCACTTCGACCATGGTGATGGTCTGGGTGATTATCTGCTGGTCGTCGGCCACCATGTCGAGGATCATGCCGCTCAATTTGCCCTCGGCCCGCGACCTGAGTTCGGCCTTCAGGCCATCAACGTCTTCTGGGGTGATCACCTTGACGGTTTTGAGCGTGCCACCCTGCAAAGCCGAGTTGCTGTAGTTGAGCACGCCATTGTACACGCCCGAAATCTGCCCCGCGCCGATGTTGCCGTCGGGGCCTTCCACAGTGGCGGCGATGGGCAGGTCGAGCGTGCCGAAGGACACGCCGAACACGGTGGGGGGCACGGTGCCGCCCTGCGTGGTCTGCACCACTACTCCGTTGGGCGCTTTGAATTGCAGGCCGGCGGGCACCGCCACGGGGCCACCGGTGCGGTTGGTGAAGCGCATGGTGCCCTGCGCCCGGCCCTGCGGCACCTGTTTACTGCCGCTTGCGGGGCGGGTGCCTTGTTCTGTGACCTGCGTGGTGATGAGGGTGGCGGCCACCGAAGGCGCGTTCACCGTCTTGGAGCGCTCGGCGCTTTCCGCAACTGCACCAGCGTCCGCGTTCACATAGGCGGCGAGCACGGGCACCTGCACCTCCAGCGGACCGATGGTCTGGTCGAGCGGCCTCACCTCAACCGTGGCCTGAGGCAGATATGCGTAGGCGTAGGCGGCTCCACCCGCCAGCGCGAGCACCAGCACCACGGCCAGCACCGCCAGCACCCTGCCCCAGCGTATCTTGATATGCAATCGGGGCCGTACCGTGCCGATGGGCACGGCTTCGGCCACGCGCATGCCGGGCGCGTTGAACGCTCGCTCGGCCCCCACGGCCATGCGTCGCGCCTTGATGCGCCCGGAAGGGGTGGGCGACACGAAGGGGGGCTGCGCCGGAGGGGAGCCTTCGGCGGCCACCTGCACCTGCGTGCCGTTGATCACGGCAGATGCCAGTGCGCCGGTCTGCCGGGGGCGGGTACGCGGCGTTGGCATGCCGGGGCGGGTGGGTGAGCGTGCGTGCAGGCGGCCACCGGCGGGCGCGGCCTGATACATTTCAGGGTCGCCCAGCCACGTGGAGGTGGTGAGGGCGGCGTTAGCGGGCGGATAGGCTGGGGTGGCCGAGGTCAACACCCATTCGGGCACCGCGCCCCCCCTGCCGAGGGGCAGGGGCGAAGTGGGCTTTTCAATGTCTGCCTCACCCCCCGTACCCTGACCGTGGGGCACGTCATCGGCCCCGAACGGGTAGCCCTCAGGCAATTCGGCTGTGTGGAAGCCTAACACGCGCGCCAGCCCGGCAATGGTGGGGTCGAGCGATGCCACCGACACGCGCACGTCCCGCCCACCCTGAAGTTTGCCCAGAGCGAGGAAGTCGTGCGTGACCTTGAAGGCCAGCGCCCCGCGCGGGATGACCAGCACCACGTTGGGGCTGCGCGTCCATGCCTCGGCCACCCTGTCAAGGATAGATTGTATTTCCTCGCCCACCCCGGCCACCACGTACTCAGCCGGGTAGCTGGTGGGGTCGAATTCTTCCCGCTCTACAGGTCCCATGCTCTGCTCGAATCTACGTCCACGCTCGTGCACCCCATCGCTTCGCCACGCTCCACCTGCATGGCTGTCAGGCTAGCACCACTCCCATTATATACGTTATGCCGCGGGCGTGGACCGATATCCACGATAGCACCACGCCAATGCTACTTTATGGCCCTGTGTAGGGAGGGCAAGCTCTCTCTGGCCCTGCCCTTTCCCAACATCACGCATGTATATGCGCAAAGTACGCGCACCGGAGAGCGGCATACGATTTGCTACAAGGTTTGATGAGGGTCGGATGCCCATGCCGGCAGATGCTTTTATGCCGGCGGCGAAAGGAGGACGAAAATGGCGAGAGACGTAAGAGAAGTAGAGGTGCGGCATGACGAAGCACCTACTGTACAGACACACGTCCAAACTGTGCCGGTGCCCACCGCCGCTGCCGCGCTGGTCACGCCCCGCGACCGGGTACGCTGGGGGCCGGTGCTGGCCGGGCTGGTCACCGCCCTGTCGGTCTTCCTGCTGCTCCAACTGCTCCTGTATGGGCTGGGCCTGTTGACGTTGAGCTTCGACCCCAACGCGCCCACGTCGCCGGCCAATACGGGGGCATGGATCACGGCAGTGGTGGGCTTGCTGTCGCTTTTCCTCGGCGGGTGGATAGCGGGGGCCACTTCGCTGGCAAGGGGTGGCGGCCCCGGCCTGCTGAGCGGCTTTCTGGTGTGGGCGTTGATGGTGGTGCTGGTGCTGGTGCTTTCCAGCCTCGGACTGGGGTTGGCGTTTGGGGCCTTTGGCGGGGCCTACGCCCAGTTCTTGTATTTTGGCCGAGACACCAACATTGACCCCAATCAGGCCGCCGCTGTGCTGCGCAACGCATCCATATGGGCCTTTATCTCGTTGGTGATCGGGGCTATCGCCGCCGGGTTGGGCGGCTGGCTCGGCGGCAGAGGTCGGCCCATTGGATATCTATCCGAATGAGCGGGGTGCGGCGCGAATCGGCCGGCAGTGTTGCCCCTGCCGACCCGGACCTTGTAGGTGTATAATGAGGCCGCGTGGGGCCGCGGGACCACGACCATCAAGGGATTGGTCCCGGGCTATACGCTACGCGCGCTGGCACGCGGGTGCCGCCGCCATTGTGCGGGGCGTCAGGGTCAGGGGGTGAATGTTTATGAAGGATATGGGCAACCTTGATGAGGCGAGTCTGGAGCGGTGGCTGAGCCTGTGCAGAACCGAGGAGGAGCGCGAAAGAGTGCGCAGGCAGTGGCGGGAGATCCAAGCCAAACAGCAGGCCGAGCATCAGGCGACATTGGAAGCTCAGCGCAGTCAGGCTGAACAGTTGTTCATGCAACTCGTGCGCAAGCACTATCCTTTTACAGATGCCAGCTTCGAGGCCGATTGGCCTGCTCTGCGGGCACGGCTGGTCGCCGAGCTGATCGCCGCACCTGTGATCGCGGACTGGCAGGCCCGGCGGCAGGGGCCGGCACCTGCGCCTGCGGGGGGTTGAGCCGAACGATGGGCATCGAGATGGCTCACCGTTCGCTAACCAATGGTGCCGATTTTCGGGGGCGCGGACCGCACTTGGTCCCCTGCGCCCCTGTTATTTGCCACTTTTCCCTAGAAGCATGGAACTAGCACCACAGGCCCGTTGCTGACAGCTTTAGAGACCCCTATGTTTTCGTCAAATCAGCACCACTGGTGCGCTATCTATACAGGCCGCGCGCCGCGTTGATGCGTATCTTCATCAGGCCTAACAGGGCACGCATGGCGTCCCTGAGCACGCGCACGCGTGTGCCCGGCTCATCGTGCCACGTCACCGGCACCTCTTTGATTTTGAGGCCGTGCTGTTGGGCGATGAACAGCACTTCTGCATCGAAGCTCCAATCGTTGATTACGGATCGTGAGAAGAGCCGTTGCGCGGCCTCATGCGTGAAACATTTGAAGCCGCATGTGACATCCGAGATGTTGCGGGTGGCTATCAGGTCGGTCAGCCAAGTGAACACCTTGCCCAGATTCTCGCGCCAGAACGGCTGGTGGCGCACTATGTTGGCGCCCGGCATCTTGCGGGAGCCGATGACCACATCGTAGCCCTGCTCCAGCCACGGCCAGAACTTCTCCAACTCAGAAGGAGGGGTGGATAGGTCGGCATCGCAGAAAAGCACGTAGCGCCCACGAGCCGCCAGCATGCCCGTCTTCACGGCGTGACCTTTGCCCATGTTGGGGTTCTTGCGTATCACCCGAAAGCTCTTGATGGGGGCCAACAGTTCCTGCGCCAACTCGGCAGTGTTATCCGTCGAACCATCGTCTACTACTACGATCTCAAACGGGTAGGTTTGCTTTTGCAAGTAGGCCACCAACCGGGGGAGGCTACGCCTCAGACGATGCGATTCGTTGTACATTGGGATGACCACCGAAAGGTAGGGGGCTTCGGCGGGTGCAGATGCCATAACGCGCTCTCCTGATGCCGGAATGAACTCTTCTTACAGGGCAGCCTTGCGCAAAATAGCACAACCACCAAACTATGTCAAGCAGAATGGGTACTAATGGTGCCGGTGCCAATACAAGGGTGGGACACCCGCGCTCCCACCGATACTCAGGGGGCTTGGGGAGGGCACAGCCCTTCCCGGCTCTCCTTTTCCCCAACATCTCGCATGAATATGCTAGAACCGAAGCAGCGCATTATTGGGCTTGCATGGGAAAGCACCAGAATTGAATTATGGTACAATCATCAACGAAGACATTCTCCTCAATTCGTGCATGTCGAAAATATCCATGAACCGCACCACAACCCGGATCATGCCGGACCAAATCTTGCCCGGCGACTGCCTTCAGGTCTTGCCCGCGCTCCCCGAAAAGAGCGTTGACCTCGTATTCGCCGATCCGCCCTACAACCTTCAGCTACAGCAAGAGTTGTGGCGGCCCAACCTCACCAGAGTGGACGCGGTGGACGACGAATGGGACCGGTTTGCGGACTTTGCCGCCTACGACGCCTTCACCGAGGCATGGCTTCGGGAGTGCCGCCGGGTGCTCAAAGACAGCGGCACCATCTGGGTGATAGGCACTTACCACAACATCTTTCGCGTGGGCAGGATCATGCAGGACCTCGGCTACTGGATACTAAACGACATAGTATGGGTTAAGACCAACCCCATGCCCAATTTCCGGGGCGTGCGCTTCACCAACGCCCACGAGACGCTCATCTGGGCCAAGAAGTATAGGGAGCAGAAGAAATACACCTTCAACTATCACGCCATGAAGAACCTCAATGATGGGGTGCAGATGCGCTCTGACTGGCACCTGCCCCTGTGCGCCGGCTCGGAGCGGGTCCGGCGCAGCGGCCGGAAAGCACACGCCACCCAGAAGCCCGAAGCACTGCTGTACAGGGTCATCCTGTCGAGCACCAATCCCGGCGATGTGGTGCTGGACCCGTTCTTCGGTACCGGCACCACCGGTGCGGTGGCCAAGAAGTTGGGCCGCCACTGGATAGGCATCGAGCGCGACCCCGAATACAGGCGGATAGCGCAGGAGCGCATTGATGCTACGACGCCCTCGAACGAGGGGGCTTTAGAGGTGGGCACTGGCAGGCGGCGGACCAAACGCATCCCTTTCGGCGCACTGCTGGAGGCGGGCCTGCTTCAGCCCGGCGACGTTCTCTATTTAGACGGAGACAAAGCTACGGCCACCGTGCAGGCCGATGGCATGGTCAAATCGGGCGACCTGACCGGCTCGATCCATCAGGTGGGGGCGCGCCTGCTGGGCGTGCCCGCACTCAACGGCTGGGAGCACTGGTATTATAGGGACCGCAACACCGGCCACCTGCGACCTGTAGACCACCTGAGGGGCCTGCTCAGGTCCGAAGACCCATGGAACGTAGTATGCCCGTAGTAATCTTCGTAGCCAGCACCAACCCCGGCAAATTACGCGAATACCGGAACCTGTTCGAGAGCATACCGGGCGTGCGCGTTGTGTCGCCTTCCGATGTAGAGATATGGCAGGAGGTGGCCGAAACGGGCGCGACCCTTGCCGAGAACGCCCTGCTCAAGGCCCGTGCCTATTACGAGGCCCTGCCGCCAGAGGCCCGCGCACAGGGCTGGTGGGTGCTGGGCGACGACAGCGGCCTCGAAGTAGACGCGCTCGGCGGCCAACCGGGGGTGTACAGCAACCGCTGGGCAGGCCCCAACACCACCGCCACCGACCGCAACCGGTACCTGCTGGAGCGGTTGAAGGGCGTACCCGACGAACAGCGCACTGCCCGCTTCAGGTGCGTGGTGGCCCTCATCAGCCCCACGGGCGAAGAATACCTGACCGAGGGCACAGTGGAGGGCCGCATCGCCCACGAGCCGCGGGGCACCGGCGGCTTCGGCTATGACCCACTGTTTGAATTGCCCCATGGCCGCCGAATGTCCGAGCTGTCGCCCGAAGAGAAAAACGCCCTCAGCCACCGGGGCATTGCGGGTGCTAAGGCCGCTCAGGTCGTGCGCGACTGGCTGGCCCGTCACCCAGACCCTCCACAAAGTAGCGCATGACGGGGCACGTCTGGGACCGGCGCGCCACCTCCACAAACCCTGCCCTGCGGAACGTATGAGCGAGGCCCGTGTAGGCTTCCACAGACGACAGGCCACGTTCCTTCGGCTCGGCCCTTCTCGAAGTCGGGCCACCGCTCAGGGGGTAAGCGGGTGGGACTGCAGGTCTGGCACTTACGACGCCTCCCTTGGCCCTCGCAACTCGCGTCCCTCGAACTGCTCGATCTTGCGCACGATGTCGTCCGGTATGGGCCTGCTCTGCTCGGCGGCGTAGTCATAGTACACGTTCACGGTGGAACCTGTGGCCACCAACTCGCCCGTGTGGGCGTCGCGCAGTTCATGCTCCAGCGTCCAGCTCTTGTTGCCGATGCGCCCGGTGCGCGTGTACACTCTGAGCGTCTGGCCGAAGAACACGGGCCTGATGAAGTCCACGGTGGCGCGGGCCACGGTCATGTTGAACTGGCGTGGGTCTTGCAGGCCGGTGATGTGGGAGTAGTAGGCCACGCGCGCCGATTCGATGTAGGTGAGATACTTGGCATTATTGACATGGCCGAACATGTCGACATCGGCGAAGCGCACCTGCACTGTGTGGTAGAAGCGCCAAGCAGGTTGCCCGGGATTGACATTATGTTGGTCGCTCATGTTGGCACTATATGCAGGTGACCGGCGATTGTCAAGACGGCCAATCGTGGTCGTGGGCCTGCCCTCGCGTCGAATGCGCCACCCGTTGGAAAACAGCAAGCCCGAACAATCCATAGGGATCATCCGGGCTTCTGTTCCTTCGAACTACAGGTTTGCAAATAGGTTACGGCTACTGACTGTCCACTGGGCGTCCATGTGCACCGAGGTGCCTCAGGTGCCAGTGTTTTCTCGCCGAAGCGATCCGACTGCTGGTATCCGTTTCCTCTTCTGTCCACTCAGACTTTCGTCTGATCAGATCAGGTGCTCCTGCGACCTCGAAGTGAGGTGAGTATAACGGATGGGCTTGCGACTGTCAATAGCTTGATAAGCCCAGTTATACACATCCACCATATGGGTAGGAAGGGGCGATTCCAGTGCGTGGCGGGTCAGGCAGGCGCTTGCGAGGGTGAGTTGTGCTCAGGGCACGGGTTGACCGTGCTCCCATGTAAAGTCGGCGGTAGTCGGCGGCAGGGTAAGCCAGAGCGCTTGGTCTTTAAGCTCGTGCCGTGCGACCTGTATGTTCAGGCCGGGATCGCTGGCTTCGAGCAGGGCGATCAGACCGCCCTTGCGTTCGAGGGCCGGGGCCAGCGTGTCGGGGTTGCCTATGGCCTCTATGCGGTAAGGAGGCTGGATGGGCTGATGGTCTATGATTATACTGCCGGTCTGGTCGGTGGTGATGGCCGAGCGGGTGACCACGCGCACGCCGTTCACGGCTATGGCCTCAGCTGAGGCGTTGCGCACTTCGTTGACGAGGTCTTGCAGTTCGATCGCCGTCAGGTTGCCGTTCACCAATACCACCACCCCCGGCCCCGTTACCTCCGTGTCACCGTTGACCATGCGCAGGGTTTGCAGGTCGCGTTGCAGTGCATCCATGCTGTTCTGGTCTGGACCTTCATACCGTGCGATCTCCTGAGAGAGCTGGGCCACCTGCTGGCGCAGTTGGGCATTGCTCTCGTAGAGCTGGCTGATGTAGGTGGCCTGATCGCTGGTGGAGGCCGGCAGGCCTTCACCTCTGGTCAGACGCTGGGTGCGAAACTGCATCACCAGCGTCACCCCCAGCAGGAGGCACACCACACCTAGCAGAAGTTGTGCCCGTAATGAGTTCATGTCAGTCGTCAGTCGCCAGTCGTCAGTCGTCAGTCGTCAGTATGGACGGGTGTAGCTCAGGCGCCCTCGCGCCATAGAGTGGCTTCAAGCTCATGGTCCCTATGATGTTCATCGCTCATTTCTGGTTCGGGCGGGCGTATTTGAACACGAACGAGCCGTTGTGTGCGGGTATAAGCAGGTCCGCCTTCTGCTCGATGGTCACGGGCAGGTCGTATATCTGGACCCGCCGGTTGAACTTGTCCATCTGAGAGTGGCCTTGTAGAGCCGCCGCCAGCACCGCCGGATCGCCTATGGCCCGTACCTCATAGGGTGGAGACAGGCGCGTGGCATTGCAAATGATGGTTGTGCCCACGCAATACAACGAAGTGTTACCTACAATGCGCTCGCCATTGACCGATATGGCCTCGGCACCTACTATCCACAGGGTGTTCAGCACGTCGCGCAGGTCGTAATCGTGGATGATATAGTTGGCCGGGTCTTCGTTCTGGGGAATGGTGGTGGCCTTGCTGTCGTCAAAGGTGGCTATTATGCCGGGGCCGTGCACGGCCACCAGCCCGGCGGCCATGCGCTGTTGCTCGACCTGCCGATTCAGTTCGGACAGGGTTGTTCTGCGGCCCGCCTCGGTGCTCTGTAGGTTGTTGAGCTTGGAGCGCAGGTCGGCTATCTGTTTCTTCAGCTCGGCCTGTTCGGCTTCCAGTCGGGAGATAGTGGAGGCCACTATCTCCCGGCCCGACTGGCGCGTAATGGGGGAGGAAGGGGGAGGCGCTAGGCCCACCGCGCTCTCCTGCCACGTGGCCGACAGGAGCGCGCCTATCGCTATGCCGCCCAGCAATAACACGCAGCTCAGCCACAGCATGCCATGCAGGTCGCCGGTGTGCCTGCCCAACCGCGAGAGCAATCCCTCGATGGATGCGACAAGGGGTGACAACGGTGGGGGGAACGAGGCTCCGAGCTTACGGCCTGCGGCTGTGGGATCGGGCATGTCCTGCCCTCCCGCTTTGCCGAGCGCCTGTCGTGGGTATTGCGAAGGGGCCGGATGCGAGCCTGCCATTTATGTGTGCTCCCCACTGGTTCAGGACGACAAATGTGACCGCTGCCTCTGCACCACATGACGGGCCAAGTGCTGGCACAGCCCTGTGTCAATTATTTTAACGCATTCCAGCACCAATTTGCTGAGGATTCGGCATCGAAATCAAAGGAGTGTGCGCACTTCATCGAGGACTACGCCCCACTCACGCGACTGCGGGTCTATCAATTCGAAGTGGCCCGCGCCGGGCAGGGCCACCAGCTTTGCTTCATCTCCGAGCAGGGCGGCCTCAGTATGGTAGCGCTCGCTGATCTCGAAGGGCACGTCTTCATCGTGGGTACCATGGATGAGGGTCTGGGGCACGCCAAGCGGGAGCAGTTCGATGGGCGAGGCGGTGGCGTATCGTTCGGGACAGCGGTCGGGCGGGCCGCCCATGAGCTGCTGCACCACGCCCCGGCTGAGGCGCAGTTCCCAAGCCCGGCGCAGGTCGGCCACGCCCGCCAGCGACACCGCCGCCCGCACCGGCAGGGGCGAAGGATCGTGCAGGGGGTCGCCGGGCGGTATGCGGTGGCGGCCCGCCAGCCACAGAGCTAAATGTCCGCCCGCCGAGTGGCCTAAAGTTACCACGCGGTTCAGGTCGAGGTTGTGCGGGGGCGCAAGCTCGCGCAGTAAGTCGGTGGCGGCGGCTACGTCGAGGAAGGTGCCCGGCCAGCCGCCGCCGGGGTTGCCCAGCCGCCGATACTCGATGCTCCACGTGGCGGTGCCCATGGCGGTGAGGGCGGCGCACACATGCCCGATATGTTCAAGGTCGTAGCGTGCCCGCCAGAAGCCGCCATGTATCACCACCACCACCGGGTGAGGACCCGCACCGGCGGGCAGGCGCAGGTCGCCGAACTGCGACGGGTCTGGCCCGTACGGTATGCGGGCGTCGGCGGGCGGGGGCGGTTCCTCGAAAACGCGCATCACGTCACATCACCACCGCACTTCCTCGCGTATCAGGGGCATGGTCATGCATCTGGGGCCGCCTCTGGCTCTGGACAGCTCCAGCCCGCTGATTTTGATGGCGTACTTGCGTTCGGGGTGCGCCCTGATCTCGTCAACCAGCGCCTGATTGACCACCCACGTGCGCTCGGCCCCCGGCTCCACCCGCCAGCGCACTATATCACCTTCGGGTATGACACGGTAGCCTGCGGCCTCCAGCGCCCGGTAGGTCTGCTCGTTGCGCTCGTAGCCAAGGATGAGGCCGGGGCGCAGGGTGAAGGCGTTGGCCCCGTCGGTCCACTGCTCGCGCTCCTGATACAGGCGGCTGTGACCCCCGCAGAATATGGGGTTGAGCGGCCTGCCCAGTTCTTCTTCGAGGCAGGCCACCAGCGATTTACGCATAGATTTCAATCTGGTCGAGCCGTCGCGCCCGATGCTGATGCGCACGATGCCCACCTGCTCGCCCCCGCCGGGCATGATGAGCGGTGGGTACACCAGCACGTCGTCCTGCGACAGCATGGTGAATATGGTATCGAGGTGCATGGTGGAGCGCTGTCTGGGCATGATCACCGCGTACACTGTGCTGACCGGCGAACCCATCTTAGCGAGGCGCTGTACCAGCCCGTCCACCCCCTGAGGGGATGTGCGCTCGGACACGCCCACCAGTATCAGGTCGGGCCGGATGACCAGTATATCGCCCCCCTCTATGGTGGCCCCGGCGTCGGCAGGGTCGGGGTTGGCGAGGGCGTGGGGCGACAGCAGGTCGAAC
>DAOTTC010000094.1:0-10648 GCA_034437815.1 Chloroflexia bacterium
AGTACAGGCACCTGATGTAGATGTAGAACGGGTTGAACTCGTCCACATCGGTGAAGTTCATGGGGCACACCAGCGCTGTGGGCGTGGCTGTGGGCACCCTCGGTGTGGAGGTGGGAGACGCACCCACAGCAGTGCGAGTAGGCGTGGGGGTGTTGGTGCGGGTGGGTGTAGCGCTGCTCGTAGCGGAAGGCGAGCCGGTGGGTAAGGGCGTCGGCGTGGGGCAAGACCCTGAATACCTCAGGAACAGTGTGCGCGTTACGCCACCACCGGAGTAAGTGCCCGCGGCCCAGACGTGACCTGTGGGCAATCCCCCTACCGCATACAGGAAGTTGTTGCCGGTTCCCGCGTTTGGACTGTTCTCATGGACCCATGCCGAGCCATTCCAGTGCAGGGCCAGCGTAAGCCTTCTGCCGCTGCCATAGTTACCGACCGCCCAGATGTCGTCCGGGGCAACAGCGTCTATGGCATACAGCATATTGGGCGAGCCGGGACTGGGGCTGGGCACCACTGTCCATGCAGTACCGTCCCAGTGTTCGATGAGAGTGAGATTGCCGGCCCAGCCCGCAGCCCATATATCATCAGGCCCGGCCACAGTAACACCATATAGCACGTTGTTTGCCGAATCGGGGTTGGGACTGGGCACCACTCTCCACGCCGACCCGTCCCAGTGCAGGGTTAGGGTGTGGAATGTAGAGTTGTTAGGTTTATGCCAGCCTACCGCCCATATATCATCGGGTGCGACAGCGGCGACCCCGTACAGGCCATTGCTGAAGGCGCTGGGGCTGGGGCTGGGCACAACAGTCCATGCAGTGCCGTCCCAGTGCAGGGTCAGGGTCTGGTATATGCCCGCCGGATTATTGTAATAACCGACGGCCCATACGTCATTGGCAGATATGGCGTGCACTGCGGAAAGCCAGTTGGTTTGCGAGCCGGGGTTGGGGCTGGGCACAACAGTCCATGCAGTGCCGTCCCAGTGCTCTATCAGGCTGGTTATGACACTGCCGTTAAGGTACCACCCGACGGCCCAGATATCGTTGGGGGCAACTGCGCTCACAGCCAGAAAGATGTTGGTGCCGCTGCCCACATTGGGGCTGGGCACAACAGTCCACTGTGCACCATCCCAGTGCTCTACGAGCGTCTGGTAGATACTGCCGGTGCGATAAGAACCGACAGCCCATATATCATCAGGCGCTATCACCGCAAGCCCGTAAATGGTGTTGTCACTGGTGCTTGGATCCTGACCGGGCACGATGGACCAGCCGGGTAAGCATGTGGGTGTGGCGGTAACATATGGCGTGCTGGTGCCAGTGACGGTGGCAGTAGCAGGGGCGGTGGCGGTGGCGGTGGCAGTGCGAGTAGCCGTGGCTGTAAGCGTGGGTGTGGGTGTGGCCGGAGTCGGGGTTTGGCCGGGTGCGCTACCGAGGAATATCTTGGCTCCCGGCGCTTCACCCACAGCCCAGCTGTAACCTGTCTCGAACATGAACAGGTCCCTCAGGGGGTTGCCGGTGGGGCTGGCAACCAAGCTCCAAGTGCCGTTTATGTAGCGCAGGATGGTGGCCGACCCACCGGTGGGTGTGGTACCTACGGCCCACCCTTCGTTGGAGTTGAGCATGTATACGTTCAACAGATTGGCAGTGGTGGGGCTTGCCTGCTGGGTCCACGTGCCGTTCTGATAGTGCAGGATTGTGCCATTGTAGCCCACCGCCCATCCTTCGTCGGCGTTGAGCATGTGGATGCCTTCAATGGTGTAGCTGGCCGGGTTGGGGTTGAGGCGGGTCCATGTGCCGTTCTGGTAGTGGAGCATCAGGCCGAGCGTGCCGCCTGCCCACCCTTCATTGGCGTCCACCATGTCAATAGCCCACAGGTTGGTGGTTGTGGGACTGGTGTAGTTGGACCACGCGCTTCCATCGAAGCGCACGATTCGCCCGCTGCTGCCCACGGCCCAACCCTCGGTGGCCGACACCATGTCCATGGCATACAGGTGCGCATCGGGTGGGCTGGGGTCGCGCGTCCAACCTGAGCCGTTCCACCTGAAAATGTAGCCTGAGGTGCCCACGGCCCACACTGCGTCGGGTGCCACCATGCCTACGTCGTACATGGTAGGCTGGTAAGCAGGTGGCTGGTATACCTCCCAGTTGGAGCCATTCCAGTGCTGTAGGCCGTAGGCAGGTGGCTGTTGGTTGAGGATGCCGACGGCCCAGCAGTCCGATTGGTGCAGGCAGTCGAAGCCCCGAAAACCATTGGTGGTCCACTGGGTGGTGGCGATGGTCCAGTTGGAGCCATCATAACGGAAGATGGTGCCCCGGTCGGCGGCGGCCAGCCCGAAGTTAGAGGGCAGCACGACCACGTCGTTGAGCAGAGCGTCGTTAGGGGGCAGGACCTCGGTCCATCTGGTGCCGTCCCAGTGCCATAGGTTGTTGGTCCAGCTGTTGGTTGAGCCGACGGCCCACACGTTGGTGCGGCTGGCGACAGACACGGCATACAGGAAGACCGCCCCACAACTGTAGCGGCAACTGGGGGGTGGTGATACTTCCTGCCACACACTGCCGTTCCACTGCAGAACCGTGCCACCCTCGCCTACGGCCCACCCATAAGTGGCGTCCAGCATATCTACATCGTACAGGATCCGATTAGTTGTGAAGTATTGCTGCCATGTGGTGCCGTTGAAGCGGGCTATCTTACCGGTGCGCCCGCTCTGATCGGCTGTGCCGGTGACCGCCCAGCCGTCGGTGGTGCTCACCATATCCAGACCGTAGATGGTGCTGGTCAGGGTGCCCCCCGGCACGACCTCGGTCCAGCTTGAGCCATCATAGCGAGCGAAGCGAGCCGACGACCCGGCGGCCCACCCGTAGTTGGACGATACCATGCTGATGTCATACATGGTAGTGCTGAAGTTGGTTGGCTCCTGTACCCAGCTAGCGCCGTTGTAGCGCAGTATCCTGCCGTTGTTGGAAGTGGCCCATACTTGATTGGAGGTCAGCATGTCTACGGAATATAGGGGCGAAGTGCCGATCAGTTTGGTGTTGTCTACCGGCGTCCAGTTCGCGCCGTTCCAGTGTGCGAACAACCCGTCGGTGCCTACCGCCCATGCATCTGTAGGGGAGATGGCGTCCACGCTCTGGACGTGGCTGCCGGTTAGCTCCCAGCGCCTCCAAGGACTGCCCGTGTTAGGCGCCGCTTCGGTTCGCACTGCGTATAACGCATATAAACCCCACACAATACTCACGCTAAGGCCAAACAGCACCAAACAGGCCAGACGACGTTTGTTCATCGAAGTGCTTGGTCTCCTTCCTGCGACGATATGAGATGTGATCTGAGAGATGTAAATGGGGGCATAGGCGCACGGTCGCCACGCGGCATGATATCAAAAAGCTCTCTCTCGGTCAACGTTCGCACCCCCAATCGGGGGTTGGCAGGGGCTGATCTAGGCCCCATGTCCGGCGGGTACCCTTTGGGTGCGGGGTTAGGGGTATAAGTGTCCCCGGCTCTTTACTTTTCCCCATGCAAGTGGAACTTGGCCCCGGTTGTTGGCGTAAGCGTCATGGAGCGCGCGCTTGACATTAACTACAAAACGCTGCTATAATCAGCGCGTATACTTAATGTCGGATAATCGTTTTAGCAGGCTGGTGCTACCATCGTAGTAACTCGGGCCTGTGAGGAAGGTTGCGTTTAGAGTCAGCGGATTAGCCTAAGGCGTAGCTGAATGGGCCGGTCAGCCAGCGGCCCTTGCCCCTCTGACCGGTCCTTCCTGAGAACGCCCATGCGCATACGCCACAAGATACTACTGGGGTACGTGGCACTTATATCAGTAGCGTTGCTGCTAGTGCTCTTTTTCCTCATTACCCTTGTAGACATCAACCGCCGTTACACCGACCTGATTACCCACGACCAGCGAGTTCTGCTTCAGGCCAATAACCTGAGATCTGCCGTGCAGCGCCAAATCATCGTGGCCCGCACCTACGAGCAGATCGGCGATCTGAGCCTGCTGGCCGAGTACAGCGACGCCCTCTCACAGCAAGAGCAAGCCCTGCAAGCCATCGAGCAGGTGTTGGTGCATGAAGAAGACCGCTTAGCCCTTCAGGACATACGGTCCGCCAGTAAGGAATACAGCGAACTGGCGCAGGATACGATGGCCCTGTCCCACGTATCCAATCCCGACGACACCAAGCTAACCGCCAAACGTGTGCGCGGCGAAACCGTTCGTCTGGAGCTGTTGCGCACCATAGATATCTTCATAGAGAAGAAGAGTCAACAGGTGGCGGAGGCCCAGTCGGCGCTGACCGCACGTGTCGAAGAAGTATCGGCCCATCTTCTACTGTGGTCGTTGGTGGGCGGAATAGGGGCGCTGATCGCGGCCACTGCCCTCACTGAAAACTTCACGGCCCCCCTGCGCCGCCTTATGCGCAACATTCAAGGCATCTCTGGCGGCGACCTGCACACAGCGGTGGCCGTGCGCTCAACCGACGAGATCGGAGAGCTGGCCTCGGTGCTTGAAACCATGCGTCAGCGTCTGGCTGCTGCCCTCGAAGAGAAGGAGCGTCTGCTGGATAGCGCCCGCGAAGAGGCCGAAAAGCTCGCGCACACCCAGCAGGAGCTTGAACTTGCGAACGCCGAGTTGCAGGAAGCGCTGGCCACCGAATCCGAGGCCCGCAGGCGTATGGAAGAGATAGACCGCCTCAAGTCGGAGTTCGCCAGCATGGTGTCCCACGAACTGAAGACGCCCGTTTCCTACGTGTACAACTACGCCGGGGCGCTCAAAGAGCATGCCCATAACCTCAACGAGGGCCAACGCACCGAGTTCTTGACCGCTATACAGGCCGAAGCCCAGCACCTGCTGCGCCTCATTGACGATATCATGGCGGTCTCTCTGCTTGAGGCAGGCGGCCTCAGCCACCGCTTCGTGGAGACCGACCTGCGCAAGCTGGTAGACTCGGTGGTCAAGGACATGCAGTTGACCACCCGCAGGCACACTATCACAGTCAAAGGCCCCTCACGCCTGCTGGTACGCGCCGACCCTACCCGCCTCAAGCAGGTGCTCAACAACCTGCTGTCTAACGCCATCAAATATTCGCCGCAGGGCGGACCGGTGGAGGTGCGCTTCCGCAGCAACAAGGCCGACAGGACCGCCATCATCTATGTGCGCGATCATGGCATAGGCATAGACCCGGCCGACGTGCCGAAACTCTTCCAGCGCTTCGGCCGCATCCAGCACAAGGAAACTTTGGCTATCCCCGGCAGTGGGCTGGGATTGTACATAGCCCACTACATCGTACAGGCGCACGGGGGCACCCTGAAGGTGCAGCCCGCCCCCGGCAAAGGCACCATCGCCGAGGTGACTATACCCCTCATGGGCGGCTACCAAACAGACGGGGCTGATACGCCAGAGGACGGCCAGATCGGCGATGAGGTGTTGGTGACCGTAGATATCTACAATGGGCAACTGTCACACAAACCGGAGGCCGAAGCCGAAGCCGAAGCCGAAGCCCAAGAGGCCCAACCGGCCGAGCTCACCGTTGGCTGATGAGGGCAGGTTTGTGATAGTTGCCAACTGGACTAGGAGCTTACTTCATGAATTACCCGGAACAAGAGGACCGCAACCCCCAACAGAATCAGTCCACAGAATTGGCGGAAGGGGAGCAAGAACAAGAAGCGAACAATGAGCAGCTGCATGGGGCACAAGAACCGATCCGCGTGCTGGTGGTAGACGACCAGCCTGTGTTCACCGAGATGCTCAAGGTAGTGCTCGATTTGCAGCCCGACATCAGAGTGGTGGGCATGGCCTTCACCGGCGAAGAAGCCGTCAGGTTGGCTCTGGATGCCCGCCCCGACATCCTGCTCGTGGACTACCACATGCCCGATATATCGGGGCTTGAGGTGATACAGCGTCTGAAAGCCGATGGGGTGGACACCACTGTGGTGGTGCTTACCGGCGACACGGACGAAGCGGTAATGGCAGAGGCTATAGCCGCAGGGGCCGCAGGCTACATCACCAAACAGCAGGCCCTCAACGAGGTGGTGCAGGCCGTGCGCAAGGCGTTCGAGGGAGAGCCGGTGGTGCCTGCCTTTATGATTCCGCGTATATTGTCCCACTTCCACCGCCAGCAGCAGCGAGAGCAACAGGCCCAGATGCTGCGCGAGAGGCTGTCGGCGCGCGAGATAGAGATACTGGAGCAGTTGGCGCGGGGCCGCAGCAACGAGGAAATAAGCGAGATATTCGTGCTCAGCCCCAACACCGTACGCACGCACATCCAGAACGTGCTCAAGAAGATGGGCGTGCACTCCAAATTGCAGGCCACCACCCTCGCCCTGCAACTTGGTATAATATCCCTCCCGCGGGATTGACGTGCACAGGGTGCTTCGTGCTATTCCACGAAACCCATGCATTAATTCTTGGTGTTGTTGCTGCTCTTTATCTTGACGTTTAGACACCTTGCAGGTGTCTATGAGAGGGCTGTAAAAACAAGGGGGTGGGGAGTATAAATGTCCCCCGGCTCTCATAGCCCCCATTTTTATAGCCTTCTCAAAGGGAGTTGGTATTAGCACAGGCGCAGACGTGACCGACGATATTCAGGCCTTCAAGCGCGCGGCGGCCCTACGCGCAGTGGAATATGTGCATGACGGCATGAAGGTGGGACTGGGTACCGGCACCACCACCGAGTTTGCCGTGCGCGAGCTTGCGGCGCGCGTGGCGCGTGGCCTCGGCATCGCTGCCGTGCCCACATCTACCCGCACCGAGCGGCTGGCCCGCGAACTGGGCATTCCCCTCACCACCCTCGAAGACGCCCCTGAGCTGGACATTACTATTGACGGTGCGGACGAAGTGGACCTTACCACCCTCAATGCCATAAAGGGGCTGGGGGGCGCTCTTCTGCGCGAAAAGATCGTGGCCCTCGCCAGTAAGGAGGTGGTGCTGATCGTAGATGAAAGCAAATTGGTTTCCACACTCGGTGAACACGCACCGGTGCCGGTAGAAGTGGTAACGTTCGGCTGGAGCCGCACCCGAGACGTGCTGGCCTTGCTTGGCTGTCGCCCTGAACGCCGCACCACCGGCTCTGGCGAGCCCTATATCACCGACTCGGGCAACTATCTGTTGGACTGCCACTTCCCACCTATAGGGGACCCCATAGCCCTCGGCGAGCGCATAAAGCGTATCACTGGCGTGGTCGAGCACGGCCTGTTCACAGGCGTAGCCACGCGGGTGGTGGTGGGGGGCCGCGATGGTGTGAAGGTGGTAGAACGTAACGCGTGAAACGGGGAGCACCCCTGCACCCCTGCACCCCTGCACCCTCGCCATTCATCGTCTTTGCTTGGATGAGAGGTTTATGCATTGTATCCTGCGCCCGCAATCACTATCACATATTCTCCGCGCGGCTCGGTGTTTTGCACGGCTTGCAACAGAGACGAGAGAGTGCCCCTGTCCACCGATTCGTGGATTTTGGTGAGCTCATGGGCCAGCGCGGCATGCCTGTCCCCGAACACCTCCAGCGCGTCCCTGAAGAAATCCCCCAGCCGGTACGGGCTTTCGTAAAAGACGAGGGTGTGGGGCGAATCTTTGTCCACCGCGAAGAACCTGCGCCGGGGGCCGGGTTTGCGCGGTGGGAAGCCCCTGAAAGTGAAGCTGTGCGAAGGCAGGCCCGACAGCACCAGCGCCATCACGAACGCCGCCGGTCCCGGCACCATGGTGAAGGGCACACCCGCCTCTATGGCCCTGCGCACCAACGTAAAGCCCGGGTCGGATATGCCCGGCGTACCTGCGCTGGTCACCACCGCCACCGACTTGCCTTCCCGCACCATCTCGATTATTCTGGCCCCGGCCCTCTGCTCGTTGTGTTCGTGGAATGACACTTGAGGCTTCTGGATGTCAAAATGTTGGAGTAACAGACCGGTCTTGCGCGTGTCTTCGCTTGCCACCACGTCTACTTGGCGCAGCACCTCCAGCGCCCGAAAGGTTATATCGCCCAGATTGCCAATGGGCGTGGCTACCAAATACAGCATGCTTTCCCCCAGCGTGTGATATCGGGTCGAATACAGTATACAGGTAGAACACCCGGCTCGATTGCGAAAAACCTTGTCTGGGATCGCCGGCAATGTAGTAATAACCAATGGTATCGGGTTACGGAGCACGGGCGTCCTGCCCGCAAACAGCCCAAGGGCCGGATTGGGACATGAGCGCGGGCCACCTCCCCACGCTCTGTCTACAACCATCTACTTCGTACGTCGAATACAAAGAGGTGGTGCGCCGTTACCCCACTATGAAGTGCAGGCAGTCCGACCAGTGCTTTCATAACCGGCTAACAGGGAACTAACATCTGGTAAACACGCCTCTGCTAATTTATTGGTCAGAGCTACCGGCATCGCTGTGGCGGCTTGCCCGGAGCCAGCGCAGGATCGCGCCTCAACCAGCCATAACCCCATAACTCCGCTGTAGATAAATCCACCGTAGCACCATCCGAAACTGCTTCTTGCAGTCCAGCGGTTATTAGTTGTCAGAGCGTGAGGCTACAGTAGCTCCCGGCGAACAAGTGTGATCATTGCAGCATTCATTATAGTATGGGCCCTGTCCCTTTTTATGCACTCTGCAAGACCGGCAGGTCATGAGGAGGGAGTAGTCTCATGCCTTACAACAGTCATACCCCGGCCAGCGACGACCGAAAGCGCGTTCAGAGATCGGTAAAACACCCCCATCCGCAACCCCATCTTCAGCGGCACACCCCTGAAAGCTCGGAATTCCCCCTGCGTTCTTCCATAGCCCTGCTGGGCAGTCCCGGCCTGCGTGCGCGCAGTAACGACCATGTGCGCACAGCGGTGATGCAGAGGATGCAGAGCAGTTACGGCAACCGGGCCACGCGCCAGTTTGTGCAGAGGGCCAGCCAGAACTCTCCTGTGGCGGTGCAGAGGGTTGGGCCCTCGGATTTAGACTGGCTCGAAGGCTACATCTCAAACCGGGATAGAGAGGCTCTGGAGGAGTTGATACCTGAGACCGAGCCTTCGAAGCCTGTCTCTGTGGGGGGCCAGCCGGAGAAAATGCCCGAGGGATACATCACCGATGTGTCTCAGATTGAGTCCAGACAGACCTCGCCTTTAGGCTGGCTCGAAGGCTACATCTCAAACCGGGATAGAGAGGCTCTGGAGGAGTTGATACCTGAGACCGAGCCTTCGAAGCCTGCCCCTGTGGGGGGCCAGCCGGAGAAAATGCCCGAAGGATACGTCACCGATGTGTCTCAGATTGAGTCCAGACAAACCTCTTCTGCCCCTGTGGGGGGCCAGCCGGAGAAAATGCCCGAAGGATACGTCACCGATGTGTCTCAGAGCATACTGTCTGCACCCGTACCTGTATCCGATATCCCCTCTCTGACATCAGGCCTTGAGCCTATCAAGGACCTGACCGGCCCCAAGTATAGATTGGTCAAGAAGATGCACTCGTCTTACGAGGGTGAGAAAACAAATCTAGCGGAATACTTTTATAAAATGAAGCAGGAAGACCTATTAAGAAAACAGAAAAAACTTCAGAAGGGTGAAATCTCAGCAGAGGAATACAAAAAGGCAGAAGATCTCTTCAATGAATGGGTGAAAGTAAATAAGATTAATCCCGAGGAAGTGGCTCACTATAAAGTGCAGTATCTCAGGAGCGAGCAGGAGCGCGAGCAATATGAGCTGACTGTGGATAACGGGACGATCAAGCAGGGCAAACCCCCGCAGGTATACGACACTGGCAGTCTTCAGAGCTTCTTCGAAGGTTCGGGCTGGGCTATCTTTGTGATGAGCGAGGATGGCAGGATCTATTCGGCTCCGCAGTTGATCGGGCGGTTCCAGCACAGCAGTTTCTTTGCCGGTGGGGCGCTGGCGAGTGCAGGCGAGATTAGAGTTGAAAATGGCAGGCTAATAGGCATCAGCAATAAGAGCGGCCATTACCGACCCAACTGGCTGTTTCTTGTGCAGGTGCTTCAGGAACTTCGCTCCAGAGGTGTGAAGCTGGAAGGGGTGCAGGCCAGAGTTTACGGGCTTGATCCCGATCGACCTGATAAGGCTAGTGATTATCCGGGAGGTGCCGCCCAATTCCTTGCGGATAAAGAGCTTGGTTATTTTGAACATGTGAAGAAACAAATGGGGAAACAAGAGCGCATCACGAACCGGCAGGAGCGGACTTCTGAAGTAACTGTGCCTGAGGGCGAACGGTCAGAAGCCAAGTCGGGTGGGTATCTCAGTTCCACGTCCGGTGCGGAGAGCAAGCAGACGGTGTCTGCCCCTGAGGGTGAGCAGTCAGAAGTCAAGTCGGGTGGGTATCTCAGTTCCGTGTCCAATGTGGAGAGCAAGCAGACGGGGCCTGCCCCTGAGGGTGAGCAGTCAGAAGCCAAGTCGGGTGGGTATCAGACCGACACATCCGGCCTGCCTTCGTTTGAAGAGGAGGAAATTTAGCTTTGAAGGGGGCGTTCACGCGCCGCAGGCGAGCGCTGGCATAGCGTAACGCAAATTATACGCAGGGCTTTCTTCCTCGGTGTGGGCAGACCCTGTTGGGGGCACGTCCATATACCGCACAGAAAAGGTCTTATAAGACTGGGGAACAGAGCCATGGCATACAACGGCAGTGGTACATACGCCCGTGATGAGCAGAAGCGCGCACACGCCCAGCGGGCAGTGAGGCACCCTG
>DAOTTC010000095.1:0-7544 GCA_034437815.1 Chloroflexia bacterium
TGGGCGCGCCTGCTATGGCCGAGGACAGCGAGCCTTGCGATCCGTTGTCATCGTCGAACTGCACGGTGTTGCTGATGGGGTCAATCAAGGTGATCTGGCTGTCGGTGCCACTGCTGGAAGAGCCTGTGAATATGTAAGCCCACTGGCGAGTGCCCTGCGTGGCCGAGAAGGAGTAGTAGTCGAGGTCACTGGCAGGGTTGATG
Organism: Chloroflexia bacterium; assembly: GCA_034437815.1. GTDB lineage: Bacteria > Chloroflexota > Chloroflexia > QHBQ01 > JADMIH01 > JADMIH01. The sequence continues at coordinate 204 of DAOTTC010000095.1, forward strand.
GAGCCTTGCAGTTGCATCATGCTGGTGGTGGGCAGGAGCTGGGTCTGGGTGATGGTGTTGTTGGGCTCCATCTCGTTGTAATACACACCGCAGAACGTGGGAGTGGGAGTAGGAGTGACCGTGCGGGTAGGAGTGACCGTGCGGGTGTTGGTGGCCGTGGCCGTGGGCGTGCCCTGCGAGATGATATTACCTACCAGCCGGAACATCTGCCCCGGCCAGTTTATATTTATACAGCTCTGCGCGTAAGCCCAGTTGGTACAGCCAGTACCATACCCGTTGCCCGGGTTGCGCCATGCGGTGGGGTTTAAGGTGGACGCATTGCGTCCCTCCCAGTACCAGTTCGTGCCGCTGATAGTGCCCACTACTGACACCCAGTAGGTACCCGTGTCGGTGAGCACCGCAGGCGTGGTCAGCGTGATCACATAATCGGGATTGACCCCGCCCACGGTCAAGTTAGTGGCCGAGTACACGGGCGTGGCCGGCAGTCCCGACGAGTCGGTGTAGAAATACACGCTGAATGAGGTGGGAGGGGGGAAACCTGTCGCAGAGCGCACATCCACTTCGGTGACCTGCCAGCTCTGGCCCGAGGGCACCGTGAAATCGTCGGCGGCCTGCGCCGAGAACGCTGAGTTGTCAGTTCGGTCAGCGGATACTAAGCCGTTGTTCAGGTCGTTGTCGTACTGGTCCCACAGCACTACCTGAGGAGCGGCGGGCTGGGGCAGGCTGATCTTTTCATCCTTGCCCCCGGCACTACTGACCACCGGCTGGTCGCCGGTTTGTTTGCTCTCCTCGCCCTGCTGCGCCGGGATGCTCGCCGCCAGCCCGATGCCCTCGCTCGTGCCGGCGGGCAGGGCCGCGGAAGCCGCACCCACAGACAGCGTTAGCACCATGCCTACTAACAGCAGGGCCAGCAACAGCTTAGGTCGCTTGCCGAGTCGTGAGGTATATATGGGATACAAGTTTTGCTCGGTAATGCAGACGCTGTCTGCGCCACTGGTTTCGCCACTGGTCCCACTGGTATCGTCAGACATGTCCTTCTCCTTCCTTGCAGATAGATTTTTGTTCTCCCTTGCGAGCTTGCGAGTTGCGCCAAGAGCTAAAATTCACACCACGCATAACCAAGTCACTAAATGGTCATGGTCACAGGGGCAACCGAGCACTGATACCACATCAGGGTGGTAAGGCGGTAGGTGAACGAAGCGTCGGTCGGCAGGTGCATGCATAGCGACCGCTGGCTATGGTCGGGGTGATGATGACGGCCTTATGAATGGAGACCGTGTATGTGGATACTGACATAGTCATACCCGCTTACACTTACTTCCAAGATAAGCCGTAGGTGAGAGCGCCAGTAGGTGGATGACACGAGCCTATCCATCTACCCAGCAAGCCATATTCTAGCAGAGGAAACTACGCGAGTCAATACCTATGGCGATGAGTTTTCCAACTATTTGGCGCGAGTTCGCCGCCTTCCATAAAGGGTGTTATACCGACATCACTGGCTAGTTGTCACGTGGAAAGGTAATAACACACCGGGTTCTACCAAATAATCTGGGGTCATGGGAGATCAACCACCGCGCCGGCCTAGCTTGTCGTGGCCCCGCACAGGTAGTAAACTGAGGGTAGCTCTTTACCGAACCAAAAGGAGTATATGAGCATCAGCGAGATCCCTTGCCATGATAGGGACGCGAGGGTCCAGTAGAGCACATGACATGTGTCCTTGATCCTTCCCAAAAGAGGGTCGCCATAATCCTTCAATAACAGAAACAGAGCGCAAACCGATGCAGCCAGAAGTCCTATCAGGGTCCACACACTCGCAATGGTCCGAGGTGCCCATATACCCGATGTTGCTCCGGCCCGAATTTCACTCCCGTGTATGGGGCGGTCGCCGTCTGGCTGAGGTACTCAAAGCCCACCTGCCCGACGGGCCTATAGGTGAGAGCTGGAGCATGAGCACCAACAGCTTGGTGCTTAATGGTCCGCTGGCCGGGCGTGCGCTCGGTCCCCTCGTGAGGGCGCACCCGGGCGCTTTGCTGGGCAACAGGTGTCTGGCCGAGAATTGGACGGAACTGCCCCTGCTGTTTAAGGTTCTGGACGCGCAGGACCTCCTTTCGGTGCAGGTGCACCCCGACGACCGCTACGCCCGTGAAGTCGAGGGCATGCCATTCGGCAAGACCGAGGCTTGGTACACACTTGATGCGGAACAGGGGGCATACGTGATACATGGCTTCGCGCGGCCCGTCACCCGTGAAGAGGTGCAGGCAGCACTGGCCGAGGGTCGGGATGACCGCATATTGGGGATGTTGCGCAAGGTTCCACTTCGCAGGGGGGACAGCCTGTTCGTGCCCGCGGGCACCGTGCACGCTATCGGTGGGGGGCTGTTGCTGGCCGAGATACAGCAGAACTCGGACATCACCTATCGGCTGTACGATTGGGGCAGGCCACGCGAGATGCACGTCAAACAAGGTCTGGCGGTGATGAACTGCCACCCACCAAGCTTCTCGGTCAGCGTGCCGCTGGAAGTGCGGCAAGCCGGTGGCACGATCCGTTATCTCGTGGCCTGCCGTTATTTCCTATTTCGCGAACTCGCAGTTCGGGGCCGCCTGTCTCCAGAACCGACCGGCGCGAGCGGCCCCGATGCTCCAACGCACTCGCAGGGTGGGCAAAGTTTCCACTGCCTCTTCTGCTTTGAAGGGGCGGGGCTGTTGCTCTACACCGGAGCGCAGGGGGCCGATGCCCGATTCGCGTTCGAGCAAGGGCAGACTATCTTCGTGCCCGCGGCTATAGGCCCGTATACGATCGAGGGCGAATGCCGCCTGCTCAACGCTACGGTGCCAGACCTGTGGCACGATGTGGCTAAACCACTGCTCAACGCCGGTTACGGCCCCGGGCAAATAGGGGCGCTGGGCGGCGAGCCCGACAACGAGCTTGCCCGCATCGCCCACCGTCTGGTCCCGCCCAAGTCGGGGCGGGCCTGACCCCCTCTGCCTGACGGCCCCTACGCCACATCCGCAGGCTGGCCTGTAGCCACCGGTATCTTCTCGGTCTGGCGACGAGCCGTGCTGCCAACTGCAAGCCCGGCCGCGAGCAACACCAGATTCTTGACGATGAATTCCCCCCGCTCGGTGAGCACGAGGGGGTTGCCCCGCTGAAAAGTCTCTTGCGGGTGGCGCAACATCACCATGAAAGTGCCCAGCAGTTGGAGAAAGAACAGCGCCAGAGTGAGGCGCAGGGCAACGCGGAAGAGCAAGCCGAACCCTATCACTACCTCTACCAGACCGGTCGCAAGCACCACCTTTTCCGATGAGATCGGGCTGGTCTTGCGCACCAAGTCAGCAACGGGGCTGACCCCGAAGAGCTTCAGGGCGCCGAACCATACGTAGGTGATGCCCAGCGCTATGCGCGCCAAAGGGATGGCATTCTCGCCCATGAACTCGATCAGCGCGCGATCTATCCCGTCCAGCTTATCGGCAGGTCTGCTCAACCCCGGCCTCCGATCCCGCTCCATCTCAGCCTCCCACCCATGAGCTCAGGTACCGGTGCCGTGCTCGGTCGGCCACCCGGATACGGTTCCATTGTTAGTATCAATTGGCATGCCATCGGCTATGCGAGCGAGATGCTTGCGCCCCTTGTGAGGGGACGCCTGCGCTTACATACATGGGGAGGACTGCCACTGACCACTGGCGATCCCCAACTATCGTCGGAACCCATCAGAAGCACGAACTGGCATCCATGGCACGAAATATGGTAACCTATGAAGGCCATGGCGCATCTCACCGAGACCACAACTGTACGCAACCAACCCGCTGGCCCGATCATCTGTGCGGTCAGACGCCTGCTCGTGCCTGCTATGCTGGGTGTGCTGTTGGCGCTTGCCGGATGCGCGGGTGCCAGCCCAACCGGCACACCGGACGACCGGCAAGCCCCACAACCACCATCGGGCAACGGCGCAACCACAGTCACCTCCACACCGGCACCGGGCCAAGCCGGCACCGATTCGCAATCACACAGCCCTGACGCTAGACCCACCGCCTCGCCCGATATGCCCATGCCTGCGGGCGGTCTATCCGCCGAAGGCATACAGTACACCGTGCAGGAAGGTGACACACTGAGCGCCATAGCCCTGCGGTTCGATACCACCGTGGAGGCGCTGGCGCAGGCCAACAACCTCGAATCCCCCGACCTGATCTTTCCCGGTCAGGTGCTGACTATCGTGCCGCCGGGTCGGGTTCAGGGAGTGGCCGCGCAACCGCAACCACAACCACCAAGCCGTGGGCCGAATGCCTCGGCCACACAGCCGCCCGCAGGCTCCGGGCAGGGCGGCAACCCTCAGGGTTTGGGTTCCGGGGCCGACAGCAACATCAGTCCCACCACGCCCGCTGAAGTGCGTGAACTGCCCGCCGCCGCACCCGCTCCCACATATACGCCTACGCCAGCGCCCATCCCGACAGTAGAGGCGCAGCCCTCGCCGCCTGCAGAACAAGTAGAAGCGCAGGCCGCCAGACCCACGCCGGTTACGGTGAACGGGCGCAAATATGACGCATACAATCGAGCGGTAATCAAAGAGGGTCAGTGGTATCAGTACACCTGCGAGTTCGACGCCGCGTGGGTCGTCCTGAAGACCTATGGTTTCGACGTAGGTCTGGAAGAGCAGGTCAGGATAGTAGGTCTTGATACCAGCGTAGAGCCGTATTTCAAAGAGACCAAAGATGGAATAGTGATTTACGGGGGCGACGTAACCAGATATTACTCCGGCAACTACAGGAAGAACTTTCTGGCGCGCACCACCGGACAGGCCATGCGCAAGCTCTTCGAACACTTCGGCCTGAAGGTGACCCCCGTGCGAGACCGACCCTCGCTGGAGGCTGCGTTGCTGCGGGGGGAGCTGGTGTGGATCAAGACCACCGTGGATTTCAAACCTTGGCGCCCGGCTACGTGGGTCATGCCCGACGGACGCTCTTACAAGACGGTGCTGGGCAACGACCACTCGCTGGTGGTGATGGGCTTCAACAGGGATGGAGTGGTGGTGCGCGACCCGCTGGGGCCGACCAACACCAACTGGCAGCGCAAATACGAATACCACGTGCCGTGGAAACAGTTCATGGCCGCGTGGGGCGCTCAGGAATACGATGGTCTGGCGGTAGCCCCGCCGAAGCGGTGAGGTATGGTGCCCCGCCGCGATCGCGATGTTCGCGTTCCTGTTTTAGCACCACCCTGAATACAGAACCCTCGCCGGGCACAGAAGACACGCCGATCTCGCCCCCATGAGCTTCCACGATAGCGCGCACGATAGCCAGACCAAGGCCGGTGTTGCCGGTGGCGCGGGTGCGTGATGCATCCCCCCGATAGAATCGGTCGAAGATGTGCGGTAGGTCTTGCGAGGCAATCCCCGGACCTGTATCGCGCACCTCAATGCAGACTTCATGCGCTGTGCTTTGTGCACGCACCGACAGCGCGACCTCACCCCCCTCCGGCGTGTATCGAATGGCGTTATCCAAGAGATTGAGCACTACCTGCTTCAGTTTGTCAGGCTCGCCCCGCACCGTCGCCGGGCCATCGGTGTGCACCTGCATGCTGAGCCTCTTGGCCTCGGCCAGCGGCCTCATCTGCTCGGCGGCATCCGCAACAATTTGGCTGACGTTTACGGGCACCATACGCACAGGCGCATTGCTGTCGAGACGAGACAGCACCAGCAGATCGGACACCAGCCGGCTCATGCGACCAAGCTCAGTGTGCATGGATCGCAGGGTCCTGAGCATCACACCGGGGTCGCCACGGTCGGCTCCCATCAATAGCATTTCGCTCAAACCTTGCATGGAGGTGAGCGGGGTGCGCAATTCATGGGAAGCATCTGCCACGAAGCGCTTCTGCACTTCCAGTGTGGAAGCCAGTCGGTCCACCATGTGATCGAAGGCCGAGCCAAGCCGGGCCACCTCGTTAGTGCCATCGGGCAGTTGTAACCGGCGCTGCAAATCCCCGCCCGCTATGGCCTCGGCGGTACGTGCCATGCGATCCAGCGGGCGGAGCACGACGCGGGTCACCGCCAGACCCGCCGTGATGCCTATAGCGGTGCCCACGATGATGCCCAGCAGGATATACAAGCGCAGTTCGCTGAGCACAGCATCGGCGGCCTCCAGTGAAACCACCTGCTGGAGGAACATGCGCATAGCGGGCACACCATCCGGCAGACGCACCACCACAGGGGTCAACACCACCAGTTGGCGTGGAGAGCCGGGCCGCGATATCACGGTGCGCTCCGGCACGGACATCGAACCAGCCTGCATAGCGGACACCCATTCTGCGGGAAGCGGCGGCATCTCATCCGGCAACGAGCCTGTAGTGGGTTGTGCGTTCGCCGGCACACTCGCGGGCGAGAAAGCGAGTACATCCCCTTGCTCATCGAACACTGCCACTGCCACGTCCGGCCTGTCCATACGCAGTTCGCGCACCAGACCGGCCGCGATTTGCTCGTCATATGTAGAACCGGTCAACAAATCCGATATCTTCCAAGGCGGCCCATGCTCACCTCTGGGCGAGAGGCTCTTCAACAGGATGGGGCGTGTGAAGGTTTCAAGGCGCTCGGCGGTATTGCGCACCAAGAAGGAATCCAGTTGCCCGTACAAAGCCCACCCCAGCAGGGCCAGTGTGGCGGCGAGCAGGAGAGTGTAAATAAAGCTCAACTGTAGGCCGACCGGCACGTTCCATAGGAGATCACGAGCCGCCACCCACGCACGTACTCGTGCACCCACACCCTTACGGACTCGTGCCAGCGCCCCGCTCACCGGCTCGACCAAGCCCTCAGCCAGCTTGGCCGGACGGCTCAACAGGCTCCAGAGCATAGCCTACTCCTCTCACACTGCGGATCAGAGTGCGCTGATCGTCTCCTAATTTTTCGCGGAGATGGCGAACGTGCACGTCAATCACGTTCGTATCGCCAAGGTAGTCGTATCCCCACACACGGTTGAGGATGACCTCGCGCGGGAAAACCTGACGCGGGTGGGTCATGAATAACTCGAGCATATCGAACTCGCGAGGTGTTAGTTCCACGGGCCTGCCGGCGCGTGTGACCCGGCGTGTCTGCCTGTCCATGACTACGTCGCCCACGCGCAGGACCTGCTGAAGGTTGATGCCCTTCCGACGCAGGATAGCCCGGATGCGCGCCACCAGCTCTCGAAATGCGAACGGTTTGACCAAATAATCATCGGCGCCGCTGTCCAACCCCTGTATCCGGTCCTCAAGCTCCCCGCGTGCGGTGAGCATTAGAGCGTGTTATGAACTTTGAGGGTTGAAGTTGATAAAATTGGGGTATGAACAGAAAAGCATACCCCAGCGATGTGAGTGACG
>DAOTTC010000096.1:0-10183 GCA_034437815.1 Chloroflexia bacterium
CAGGGGGTCGGCCCACCCGGCCACGCGGGCCACCAGCACTATCTGCAACGCAAAGGCCAGCGCGCACCCCAGCACCAGCAGGTCGCCCACATTGAGCGCCATGCCCTGATCGAGGCGCAGGCTGAGCAGGGCCAACCCCACCGTGGCGAGGGCCACGCCCGTCCATGCCCACCCGTCAGGCGCATGTCTCAGCACGAATATGCCCAGCACGGGCACCAGCACCACCGACAGGCCCGTGATAAAGCCTGCGTTGCTGGCTGTGGTCCATTGTAAACCGATAGTTTGCAGGGCATAGCCGGCCCACAGCGCTGAGCCGATGCCCGCGCCCCATGCCACCTCGCGCATGGTCAGCCCGGACCACCGGCGGGCCAGCACAACCACCATCGCCAGCGCCACCGCGCCCAGCGCAAAGCGCACCGACAAGAACAGCATGGGGGACACTTGCGCCACGATATCCTTCACCAGCACGAACGTCGACCCCCAGATCAGAGTCACGCCGAGCAGGGCGCCGTCGGCCAAGGCCTGTTTTCTGGTGGATACCGGAACGGGGAGCGTGGTGCTTGCCATACGGGATCAATTATACCCCAAAAAAATTGCCTCCTGCCTGCCCTTGGTGTCGGGGGCGCTGTGGACGCGCCGCCCACCCATGCTCTAGCACCGGTCCTATATGCTTGGGGGCCCTTGGTGTTCTCGGTGTGTTGGTGGAAGCTCAGATGACATATCGCTTGCATCGTGGGTCTGACTGCACTATAATCGGGTCTGGCATCGCCGGGAACCACCGGAGCGTTGGCCGTCGGCGTTGAATATGTGGAAAACTAAGCGCAGGTTAGATTGGAGCAGATGAGATGAAAGCGCGCAAGCCCGATGTCAGCACAGGCAAGCAGGATAAGCACGCACAGGAAGGTGACGAAGCCAAGCAGCAGAAAGCGGTGCAGGCTCCGCTGTTCACCCTCACGGCCAGAGGCGAGCTGGCCGAGCCGGTGGCCGAGATACCGGCTCTGTCGCCCAAGTGCAGTCTGGACGTAGCTCGGTGGTGGTTCAGGCGGCATCTGGAACAGCAGCGCCGCCCCATCAACACCATAGACTCCTATATGTATGATCTGGCCTTGTTCCAGCAGTTGGTGGGCAACAAGACGATTGACAAGATAACCACCACCGACATAGCCAACTTTCTGGGTCAGGCCAACAGCAAGGCCACCCGCAAGCGCCGCCTAACTTCGCTTCAGGGGCTGTACCGCTATCTGGTGGATAAGGAGAAGGTGCTGACACGCAATCTGGCGGACAGCTTTTTCCCCGACTACATCCCCCTCAAAACCCCACAGGTGCTGTTCCCACACGAGCAGGAGGCCATTCTGGAGGCGGCGCGCGCTGAGAACTCGCGCACGTACCTGATTGTATATCTGTTGCTCAAGCTTGGGTTGACCCGCACCGAGTTGTTGGCCCTGAAGGTAGACCATATTGATGTGAGCGACCCCGGCAGGCCCATCGTGTACATCTATTACGAAGAGGTGCGCCACCAGAAGAAAGAGCGCAAACTGGCCGCCAATGCCGAGTTCACCGAGGCATTCGAGCAGTACCTCGCTGACTTCAAGCCAAGGGCTAGGATGTTCAACCTTCTGCCCCAATCGGTCAATAAGATGGTGGACCGGGTGGCCGAGGAAGCAGGCATCACCAAGAGGGTCACGCCCCAGTCCTTGCGGGATACGTTCGCGGTGGAGCAGGCCAAGGCCGGGGCGGACGAGAAGAAACTGCTGCAAATACTGGGGTTGGCCCCCGACAGCCGCAACCGCAAGAGCGTGCAGCGGTACCTCAAGTTGGCAGCACCGCCAGTGGCGGGGGTGATCTGAGCTTTATAAAGCAAACCCCGGCGGCTCTTTATCACCTTATCCGGGCAAAGGCGATAAGATAAATACCAAGGGTGCTGGGTGCTCACACCATGCCCTTCTCGCCCGGCGAGTGGAACCCCTCGCCCACGGCGTCGCCGGTGAGGCCCGACTTCACCAGTTGGTACAGCAGGGGTGCGGGGCGATAGCGGTCTTCGCCGAGACTGTCCTGCAAAGCTCTGAGCACCGAATACACCACCTCCAAGCCGATCTCGTCGGCCCACTTGAGCGGACCCTTCGGGTAGCTCGTGCCCAGCTTCATAGCGCGGTCAATGTCGCGCACCGAGGCCACGCCTTCGCCAGCCGCGAATGCCGCCTCGTTGATTATCATCGCGAGGATGCGGGTTATTATCTGGCCCTGCTCCTCGCTTTCGGCGGGCAGGCTCACTTCGGCTCCGCTCAGGAAGCGGTTTGCCAGTTCAGGCGGCACGAAGTGGCTCAGCCGCTTCTGCCCGAAGCTGGCCGCCATACGCCACGTGGGTTCGCCTTTCTGGCCGTTGCGGTATTCGTAGAAGCCCCTGCCCGTCTTGCGCCCCAGCGTGCCCGCTTCCACCATGCGCTGTTGGATGGGGTGGGGCCGGTAGCGCGCCTCGCCGAAGAACGCCTCGTACACCGACTTGGTGACCGCGAAGTTGACGTCAATGCCGATCAGGTCCATCAGTTCGAATGGGCCCATAGGGAAGCCTGCCGAGCGCATGGCTTCGTCAACCTGTGCTATGCCCGTGGTGCCCTCGCCCACTATCTTGAGGGCCTCCCCGTAGAAGGGCCGGGCTACGCGGTTGACGATGAAACCGGGCATGTCGGCGGCCTGCACGTAGGTTTTGCCCAATCTGCGCGCCAGTTCGCACACGGCTTCCACCACTTCGGGGGCGGTGCGACTGCCAGCGATCACTTCGACGAGGGGCATGACCGGCGCTGGATTGAAAAAGTGCATGCCCACCACGCGTTCTGGGTGCCGACTGGCCGAGGCTATAGCTGTGATAGACAGCGATGAGGTGTTGGTGGCGTGGATCGCCGAGGGGGCGATCTCGCTCAGGGCAGAGAATATCTCTTTCTTGAGTTGGAGGTCTTCGGGGGCGGCCTCGATCACTATGTAGCTGTCGGCGGCGTCCTCGCGCCGGGTGGTGGTGGAGATGCGCTCCAGTACCACCTGCATCTCCTCGATACTGAGCTTCCCCCGCTCCACGCGGCTTTGCAGGCTGGCACGGATGTTGTGCATGGCGCGCTGTACGAGCTCTTCGGTGATGTCGTACAACAGCACATCGAAACCCTGCCCGGCGGCGAGCTGGGCGATGCCCGCGCCCATGGTGCCCGCTCCAAGAACAGTAATCTTTTGCGACATATGGGTCGGTCTCCTGTATGAGCAGTGTGCGCCCTGTCCTCTCACTGAAAGTGTACCATATGTGTTGTCGCGCATCTGGCTGAGATGCCGAACCGCACATTTGCCTTCCCATTTACCATCCCTCTTATCAAACAAAGTGCAGGATAAGAAAGGATAAGATAGGTGGGAAGAGGCCGGTCCTGATGTCTTCAAGGAACGCAAGCAGGTCTGTGAAGAGTCAGAGAAGCGTCCTATCTATGCAAAACGAGAATTGATCCAATAGATGCCCGTTTCCGATTGGGGCCAGTCAGCTTCTCTAGTCTTCACGCTTCGTCCCCACGCCGATCGGGGTTCAGGGCGAGTTGTTTATCTGCGCTCGGTCGAGCGTTAGGTAGCGCTCTATAGGCACGGCGATTGGCGTGAGCACGTAGCCCCTTACATAGGGCTTGACCAAGGTGAAGCTCAGGCTGTGGCTCAGGAAAACAGAGGGCGCATCCTGCACAATCATCTGTTCGGCCTGCTGATAGAGCGCAATGCGCTGGGACACATCGCGCTCCACACGCGCGCGCTCAAGCAAAGCGTCCACCTGTGGGTTGGAGTAATTGCTGTCGTTTTGCTGTGCGTGGCTGTGATACAGCGCGTCGGCGAAGTTTTCTGGGTCGGGGTAATCGGCGCACCAGCCCTCCGAGAACATGTGACCGTGCCTGCCTGCGTGCAGTTCATCGAAGTACTTATCCGGCTCCAGATTCTCGATGGTGATCTTCACGCCGAGGTGTTTCTCCCACATATCGACCAGAGCGGCCACGTGCGGGCTGACATCGCTACCGAAGCCGCTGGCGGTGAACACAATGGCCGGCAGGTTGCCGGGGCCACCATAGCGCGACTCGGCCAGCCGCTGCTGGGCCAGTTGTGGGTCGAACTGCAGTGCTTGCAGGGCGGGGTTGTAGCCGGGGAGGGCGGGCGGGTACAGGCCGCGCGCCGGTATGGCTGCACCCCGCGCCACGATGTCGACGTACCTCTGCCGGTCTACTGCGAGGGCGAAGGCCTGCCGCACTCTGGGGTCGTCGAATGGGGGCCGCTTCACATCGAATGTCACCATGCTGGTGCACATGCTCACCCCTTCTAGCAGTTCCCTGCTCATCGGCTCTGCAGGATCGCGCACGCGGTCCACGTCATAGCGGCTTATGCCCGTGATATCTATGTCGCCGGTCTCATATAATCGGAGGCCGGTTCCGGCGTACAGTTGCACCACCACAAAGCGTATGGCAGGCGGCTTGAGGTAGAAGCGCTCGTACCGCTCGTACAGGCGCACCTTGTTCGGCTCCCACCTCACAAGCCTATACGGCCCGGTGCCGTTGGGCGTGCGGTACCAATCCGGCCCCGATTCCACATTGTTGCGGTCCACCACATGGGCCACGGCGTAAGTGAGCTTCATCAGGAAGTAGGGCTTTGGAGCGTCAATGGTCACCTGCAAGGTGTGGTCGTCCACTATCTTCAGACCGCTGATGTGCCCGGCCTTGCCTTCGTGCATCTCCTTCACACCTACTATATCGCCCAGATAGGTAAGCACCGTGTGAGACTCGGTAGCAGGGTTGGCGGCCCTCTCCCACGAATAGACGATGTCGTGTGCGGTCACGGCTCTGCCATCGTGGAAGCGGGCGTTCTTGCGTAGGTGGAAGGTGTACACCGTACCGTCCTCGCTGACCTGCCAACGTTCGGCCAGTTCGGGTACCAATTCCATCTTGGGATTGAACGACACCAACCCGCTGAATATCAAATAGTCGCCTGAGCCAGTGGCCGGGTCATACTCTCTGGGGTTATTCGATTCTCCGCCCAGCAGCACTAGCGCTTGGTCGCGTGGTATGCCGTATACGGCAGGCGCGCTGAAGGTCATGGACTGGATGACGTCGTTGATGTCGCTCCACAGGTCTTCGACAGCCTCCGGCGCGCCCAGAAATATCAGCGAGAAGAGCTTGCCCCTGTGAACGGTCGTGGCCGCTACGATTCGCGCTTCGCCTACTTGCTCCCACCGGCCCGAATACTCGGCCAGCCGCACTTCCTGCCCTCCCTTCAGCCTGAGCGACCGGCTGCTAACCTGCTTGGCCTCGAAGTTGGTCGCAAGGTCCTGCTCTATCAGGTTCGCCGCTTCATCCAGCCTGTCGCCGGCAGACATGGGAGCGTACACCAGCACCCCTACCAACTGCGCGTCCGGCAACAACACCAGCGGCACGCCCTCGGACTCGCCGGGGCGAGCAGTCCACGAGCGCGGGTGCTCCAGCGAGATGCCCAATTCGGGGTTTTCCCAGTGACCGGCACGAGGCGCTGGGGTGCCGGGCAGGGTAGCGGTGGGCGGGGGCTGCCACTTGCTGCGCTGTCTGGCCTGTGCCGTACCGGTCGGGGTGGTTGATAAGCTCATAGCCTGCAGTTCGCCTGCGGGTATGAGGCCCTCACCGACGGGCCAGCGGGCCACGCCTGCCCCGACCAGCACGAGGCCCGCAATGAGCAGGAGTGCTGCGCCCACCATGAATCGCACCGGGCTAGCCGCTTTGCGGTTGCGGTGGTCAGGCCGGGCCATTGCCTGCGGTCGCCATTCGGGTGTCATGTGCCGCGCCTCCTGATGAGCAGATAGGCCACCACACCCACCAACAGCATGATTATCACCAACCCCACAGCCACCCCCGCCATGAGGTACAGGGCAAGGGTGCCCCACCCTCCCCCGCCAGAACCGGGCGTAGGTGCGGACGGCTCCATGTTACCGGGCAAGCCGTCGCCTGAAGGTTGTCCGGCAGGTTCCGGCGAGGTGTTAACTTCCACCTGTGCGGCCACCGGCACCCCCTGTATGGGTGGGTATGTGGGCACGGGCGTCGGCAACGGCGTGGGGGTGGGCGAGGCTCCGGGGGCCTTGCGCGGTGTGGCCCCCACCGATGCCCGCCACTTGTCTTCCAGTTCGTCAAGGCTGAACCCGTATACCGCGTTCAGCGCGTCCTCCAGCTTTTCGCCCTGCCGCAGTTGCTCGAACAGGTCCAGCAGTTTGTCTTTGCCGTGCGCCTCCAGCAGATAGTTCACGAGGCTGTACGACTGGGAATAGGAGAGGTTGGCTTTGTCGGGGTGCTCGGAGAACCCGCCGCTCAAGGCCCGCACCGACACCAGCTCATCCTCTTGGATGGCCTTCTGCAATCTGGCCCTGCCCTCGGCGTCCAGACCACCTTCCCCATAGACGGCGATGCCCTCGATAAGCCATGTGGGCGCACTGCTCAGGCAGGAGAAGGCCAGCGGACCGGTGAGCACATGCGTCAATTCATGAGCCACCGTGCGCTTGCCCCACTCCAGTTGGTCGGGGCTGATGCCTATTATGACTATGTTGGAGTCTGGGAAGGCCTGCCCGCCGGTCCAGTTCGGTTCGTACAGCACGGCTTCCTGCATATCTTCGTTGCTACCGTAGATGTACAGGTCAACCGGCCTCTGTGCGGATACGCCTGTGGTCTGCCGGAGCTTGACGGTGGAGGTCACGGCGGCTTCGAGCAGCTGTTCGGCAAAGGTGCGTGAGCCCTCGTACCAGTGCAGGGTGATGTTGTCACGACTGATGCTCTGCCAATCGTGCTCATCGTCCAGCCAAACCACCGTCTTCTTCTCCGAGGCAGCCTCGTTGCCGGCCTCATCGGTGGCCCGCCAGCGATACCAGATTTCCGCTCCCGGTGGCTCGGACCCGGATTTGCGCATCTCCCAAGTCCACGTCACACCCACCGAAGTTTGCGGTGTGAAGATCGGGAAGGCCTTGGCCACCACTGTGCCACAAGTGAGCTTCTCAACGCCGTACTCAAGCACCACGCGCTTGATCTTGGAGTCGCCCCTGACCGAGGCCCTGAATGTGAGGTTGTCGGGGAAATTGAGCGTGACACCCTGATCCGATATCGTCAGGGAGCTTGTGCCAGCACCCTGTCGAGCAGAGGCAACGGACCACCCGGTCGGCACAGTCACCAATGCCGCCAAAACAAGAGCCAACCACCGGAGCGCCGGTCTCCAGATGCTCACTGCCATCTGTATCCTCTGCGTGCTCGTTCCGATCGCTTCACGGACCGACTGCTGCAGCAGTGCCGACTGGAAGGCTGCGGGGAGCTCGCACGGTGCGTGATAACAGCAAATAAACTGGGAGACGGTAAGCTAACGGCCCGCCGCCATCAACTACCGTCTCCCGTGCAACTGTGCCTGTGGCGGGAGTGCATGGGAGTCGAACCCACCTGCGCCACTCCGCGTAGCGCACGGCAGTTTTGAAGACTGCGAGGTCCACCGGGACCTATCCACTCCCACGCCGCATGTTAAGCATAGCGAACCGGTGCCTGCAAAGTCAAGTGACGAAGCTGACATCCAATCATAACTGATGCACGTTTATGCGCGATGTTTGGGGAAAGGGGAAGGCCGGGAAGGTCGTAGCCCTCCCCAAGCCCCTACCTGAGTGCACCAAGCTTACCAAGCGCACTAAGGGTAGGGGAGGGCGCGCGAGAGGCCTACGATGGGCCTCTCCTGTGGTGTATAGCTTCCGGTCGTGTCCAGAATGGGAACCTGCACCCGATTCTTGCCTTGGTGGAACCGGGTACATAAGTCCGCGATGGCAGACCGGCCCCTGACCCTTGTACAATCACTCACTCACCTCTGGCTTCTTTAGCCTTGAGCACGCAGTCCAAGAACGTGAGTGGGTGCCAGCCGCGCGCCTGCCAGTCTGCGAAGTTGTGTCCCATGCGCGTGGCGACACCGGTCGCCAGACGGTAGGCCAGTTCCTGCCCGCGCTCGCCGGCCAACTCCCCTCGTTGCAGACGGGTTAGCAGTTCTCTGATCAGCCGGTAGTCGTCCGGTGCCAATCCGCGCAACGACACGCCGGGCAGAGGGTCGTATGCGGCGTAATGGCCGGGATATTGACCGCCAGAACCGCCAGAGGGCGACCACGCCTCGCCGCTCGCGAGGGCAGGCACAGGCACGCGCACATCGCGCAGAGAGGTCTCCGCACCCTCTTTGACCACCAGCGTGCCTGCCGCGAAATCGCCCAACCGCCGCGCCTGCTTGTCTATAAACATGCTGATTAGCCCAATGGCATAGAAACCCGGCAACAGGTCCACCAACCGGACCAGATTGCGCACTATTATCTCCCCGGTTCGCACCGGCTGGCCATCACGCCGTATCACCCGCAGCCTGACCAGCCGCTTGCCCGGCGTCTGCCCGGCCCATGCCATTTCGAAGAATATGAAATACCCCCACAGCACAAGGAAAGTTATCAGCACCAGAAGGGCCAAAATCAGGTATATGGCGGCCGTGGCGCCGTCGCTGCTATAGATGCCAAGCCCCACGCCCACAGCAGGCACCATCATCAAAAACGCACACCATATCAGCGTCAACATGGTGCCAATGATAAGATGATCCACCAGCGAGGCCACGAAGCGCGTGCCTATGCCCGCCACCTCATAGTGGAAGGCGACCTGTTCAGGCGTGGAAATGGTTAACTGCTCGTCCATGCGGTAAATCTCCCTCTGCCCCCTCCCCCGCCCTTCTCCCTTTGTGAGAGGGTAGTTGTGTGGGCATGTTCACCCCTAGGGGAGAGTAAGAAGGTGAGAGTAATCACCGATATGTTACAATAAAACATCATGAGTGCGCTACAGCGGTTCGTGAGCGAGCGTCAGGGCGACTGGTCAAGGCTGGAAGAGCTTTTAGGCCGCGCCCACTCGACGCATCTGCGCGGCCTGTCCGCAGACGATCTAGAGGAATTGACCCGCCTGTACAGGCTGGTCACCTCTGATCTGGCGCGCGCCCGCCGCGACTTCCCCGGCGACCGGCTGGTATCGTATCTGAACAGGCTGGTGGCTTCCGCGTACTCCATGGTCTATAGTTCTTCAGGCTTCAGTTGGAGGGACGTGGCCCGTTGGTATGCGCGGGACTTCCCATGCCTGTGGCGCTCTACTGTGGGTTATTTCCTGTTGGCCGCTCTGCTCTTCTTCGGCACAGGCATACTCTCCTTTGTGGCTACCATCACCTACCCACCCGCCGCGCAGGTGCTCTTGCCGTCCGAGGTGTACCAGAGCGTGACCTCTTATGCGGAGCGGGGCGAGTTGTGGACCGAGATCGAACAAGTAGAGCGCTCGCTGGCTTCCGCAGTAATTATGACCAACAACATACAGGTGGCGATACTGGCGTTTGCGGGTGGGATGCTGGCAGGCCTGCTGACGGCCTACGTGCTCGCGTACAACGGTATCTACTTGGGCGCCATCATGGGCGTGGTCGCGCATTACGGAGTAGGAGGCGGCCTGCTGAGTTTCGTGGTCGGGCACGGGGTGATCGAATTGAGCGTGATCTGCTTGGCGGGTGGGGCGGGCTTCATGCTGGCCGATGCCATCCTGCGCCCCGGCCTTCTGCCGCGCACTGAAGCCCTGCGCCGGGCCTCACTCCGCGCCGTACAGCTCCTTCTGGGCGGGGCTTCCCTTCTGGTGGTCGCCGGCCTGATAGAAGGCTTCATCTCCCCGTCCGACCTGCCTGACTGGGTGAAGTTCACCGTAGGCATCACCAGCGGCATCTTGCTGTATGGCTACTGGTTGCTGGCCGGGCGTAGCCCGCGTGACCGGCGCGGTGAGCGCGGTCGCGGCCTCTCACCCCTCCAGAGCCTATAACCTGCCCCTTGCCTTTAGCTCCAGATATTTATTCACCACCGCCGGGGTGAGCCTGTCGGCGGGCACGTCTAAGGTCAGCGCCCCGCGCCTGTGCAAGGTTTCCAGTGCGGCGGCGCGGTCCTCCAGCAGGTGTTGAGCCACTATCTTCTCGTACATCTGCTGGGCATCCTTCGGCTCGCGGTGGGCCATGGCCAGCACTTCACTGTCGGCCATGGTCACGGCCACAGGCAGGTGTCTTGGGGCCAGCCGCCCGAACCCCTTGACCATCGCGTCGGCCTGCTGGCGGTCTATGATGTCGGTGAACAGCACCACCAGACTGCGCCTGCTCC
>DAOTTC010000097.1:0-5662 GCA_034437815.1 Chloroflexia bacterium
GTTGTTCTATCTGATGAGCCGGGGCATACCTGAGAACGAGGCCACGGCGATGGTGGTGAACGGGTTTATCGAGCCTATCACCAAGGAGATACCGCTGGAGTACGCTGTGGAGCTGAACCGGCTGATCGAGCTTCAGATGGAGGGTTCGATCGGTTGATGGGATCCGCTGGGCCATAGAGGCACAGAGGACATAGGGTAAGGAATAAAGCGCAGGTGCATCGAGTGGATGGCGCGCTGTGATGGGGGTCGGTCCGGTTGGGTGGGCCGGCCCCCTGTTTTGTGCCTGTGGGCATTCTATCATGATATAATGCCCTATAGATGATACAGAAGGAGAGGCAGTTATGGGGTTGAAGATTGCGAGCGAGCCTGTGCCTTTGCGGGTGGATGCGGACGGCACGGTGCGGGTAGGGGATACAAGGGTGACGCTTGATGTGGTTGTAGAGGCCTTCCTTGAAGGTGCGAGCGCCGAGGAGATCGTGGAGCAGTTGCCCGTTCTGGATCTGGGCGATGTGTATGCGGTGATTGGGTTTTATCTGCACCATCAGGAGGCAGTAGATGCCTATCTGCAAGAGCGGCGGCAGCACGCAAGCGATGTGCGAGCGTGGATCGAAGCTCGCCACAACCCGGCAGGCATCCGTGAGCGCCTGCTGGCCCGCCGGTCTCGACAGTCTGAAGGGTGAGCGTGGTTGGTGTTGCGGTTGCTGGCAGATGAGAATGTCAAGAAGCAGTTAGTACGTGGGTTGCTTCGTAGGAACACGGCGCTGGATATTGTAACGGTGCAAGATGTTGGACTGCGCGGGGCAAGTGATGATGCGATACTTGAATGGGCTGCGCGTGAGGGGCGAGTGGTAGTTACCCATGACATAAATACCATGCCGGAAGTCGCTTACCGAAGGGCTGAGATGGGGCATCCCATGCCCGGTGTGTTTGCCATCGTCTGGTCAGCGCCGCTTGGACGCACCATTGAAGACCTGTTGCTGTTGGTCGAGGCAAGCCTGCCCGGTGAGTGGGAAGGGCGGGTCGTCTACCTGCCCCTGTAGGGCCAATTTGATAGGCTCTCCTTCTGTCTGCTCATACCGACATTCGAATGTATAGCGGCATCGGGTAGTCACCAGTTGCTGATTATGGGGATAGGGTGCGATGAGGGGGGTCGGTCCGGTTGGGTGGGCCGGCCCCCCGTTTTGTGGTTTTGTCAGGGGTCTTGTGGGCCGAGACCGAGTTCGATGAGCACGCGTTCGAGTTCGGCTTTGATGCGAGCCTGAGCGTGGTCGGCGTCGGAGGGGGCGGATTGGGCGAGCCGGTGGCGGATGAGGTGGACGCGGGCCAAGGTGTGTATGAGGGTGGAGATGAGGGTGCCACCTTTGATGAAGTCTATGGTCCCGGTATCTATGTGGCGACGGGTCTGACGGATGAGGCGGCGGAGTTGTTTGATTTCTCTGCCGAGGGGTGCAGGTGGGGGCATGCTGGTTTCCTCTCTGGTGTTGTGTTATGGCGGTGAGGGCAGGGTGGCATGCCGGCAGGCGCGGTGATGCGTATGCCTGCGTATTTCCCTTGCGGGGAATACGGCCCCTGTGTGTACCGCACCGCACAATTGGTGGGTGGTTTGGTTGTGGGCCCCCGATGGTGAGAGGTAGGGGTGAGGCCGGGGGCCGGGCCTGTACCGGGTTGTGTGGGCGTGGGCGTGGACGTAGGTGTGGGTGTGAGGTATGAGACCCGATGGTTGTGTTTTGAGCGCTGACCCGGCGATGCCGGAGCAGGCTGTTTGTTGATATGTAAGACAGGGGCACCGGCAGGACCCTGCGTGGGCCTTGTTGGGCCTCGGTTTGGTTTGTGTCAGAGCTACCCCTGCTGCGGTTACAAGGGTGTGGAACGCGTTCTGTTAAGTTAATGACATTTGCAGGGGATTCTGGGACATGGCATAGGCGGTATAGGGGTGGGATTCGGGGGGGTTTTGCACATTATGGCGGGGAGGGGACCAGATGCACTCCCGGAATTTATCGCCTTTGCTCGGGTAAGGAGTGTTAGCGCGAACAGGGGTCTAGGTTGATGTCCAGACCCCTGTGTTCAGATTTATAGCGCTATGCAGTAGAGTAGTGCGCTTATTTCTTGTACTTGGGGAAGAGGAAGGGTGGGATGTCCAATTCATCGGCGGGCTGAGGGGCCTGCATGGGGCGGGCAGTGGCCGGGCGCACGGGGCCGGCCTCGATCTGCCCGGCCGGCGAAGAAGGCTGTGGTCGGGCATGGCCGCTGCCATCGCCTTGCGGGGCGGGTGGTTGTAGAGCCGATGATGGCTGGCTCATAGACGTGGTATACGCACCAGACTCTCTCTGCACGTAAAACGACCGAGCCGGTTCGTTTGGCCGGCGCACGGAGTCGAAGCCTGTGGCGATGAGAGTGATCTTCACATCGCTGCCCATCTCAGGGTCGATCACTGCGCCGAAGATAATATTAGCATCGGGGTCGGCGGCCTGCTGGATGACGGTGGCGGCTTCGTGCACTTCGAGCATGCCCAGATCCGGTCCGCCCGTGACGTTGAAGATCACGCCCTTGGCCCCTTCAATGCTGATCTCGAGCAGTGGGGATTCGATGGCCTGACGTGCCGCGTCAATGCACCGGTTGTCGCCTGTGCCACGGCCAATCGCCATCAGGGCCGAACCTGCCATGGACATGATGCTCTTCACGTCCGCGAAGTCCAAGTTGATCAGGCCCGGCTCCATGATGAGATCGGAGATGCCCTGTATGCCCTGACGCAATACGTCATCAGCGATGCGAAACGCCTCCTGCAACGTGGTCTTTTTGTCGGCGATTTGCAGCAGGCGGTCGTTAGGGATGACGATCACCGTGTCCACCTGATCCTTGAGGGCAGATATGCCTTCTTCGGCGGTCATGCGCCTGCGGCTGCCTTCGAAGGTGAAGGGTTTGGTGACCACCCCAACCGTCAGGGCGCCGATCTCGCGGGCTATTTGGGCAATGATGGGCGATGCGCCCGTGCCGGTGCCCCCGCCCATGCCGGCGGTGATGAACACCATATCGGCCCCTTTGAGCACCTCGAACAACTCTTCGCTCGACTCGTCAGCGGCACGGCGACCGATATCGGGGTTGCCGCCTGAGCCAAGGCCCTTGGTGAGCTTGTCTCCAATGCGAATACGGGTGGGGGCTTCCGAGCGCAACAAAGCCTGAGCGTCGGTGTTGACGGCGATGAAATCCACGCCTTTGACACCGGCCTGTATCATGCGATTGACGGCATTTGACCCTCCGCCTCCTACGCCGATTACCTTGATTTGTGCGAAGTTCTCGACCGGCAGGTTGGCATCGCGCCCTGCGCTGTACTGGATGTGAACTGGACGATTAGAATTGCCGCCGACTGGTGGAAACATCTTACACCCCTCCTTAGTCCTATCCCCGGTTCCTGCGCGCTACAAACAGTCCGTCTGTGAGCCAACAGTCAGCCGTGCGCCCTCCGATATCTAAACCGGAACGCTAATACTGCGTGGCTACGCAGCGACTATACGGTTACAGTTGCGCGAACGCAACAACAGGCTGAGCAAGCTGATTGATAACGGTTCTGACAATTGGTTCATACTGAACTAAGTTTTGATGATACTATATTGGTTGGCCGAGTTCAAGCTTAAAAGGGTTGTTTTCAGCCGATTGGCCGCAAATTACGAAAAATTGAGTAATGTGCGTGCCTGCCGCCGGTCTGGTAGACGGGGCGCTCAATCGCGGGGCAGGAAGCTTTTCAACCAGTTGAGCAAGGAGTTGGCACGGTCCTCGCCGGTGCCGCGCCGTGCGCTTGCGGGCATATAGGGGCCAATCCGCGGCGATGTTCCCTGACCGGACTGCCGCATGCCCCACAGGATCAGGCCGACGCTGGTGGCATAAGCCGGGCTGTCGAAAGCGTCGCTCAGGCCGCCTATGCGCTGTGGCCTGCCGGTGCGCACGGGCATCTTCAGTTTGTGCGCGGCGTGTGGTTCGATGCCGGGCATGGAGGCCACCCCGCCGGTGAGCACCACGCCGGCGGGCAGCAGCGACTCGTAGCCACTGCGCCTGATCTCGTCGCCGATCAAAGCGAACATCTGGTCCAAACGGGCGGCTATCACCTCGTTCAGTTGGGAGCGTCTTATGCGCACCGTTTCGCCGGAGAAGCCCTGCGCCTCCAGCACTTCATCTTCCGGGTGTTCTGGCCGTTGGTAACGGCTACGGCTGGCACCTGCATTTCTATCCCCGCTGCCATCAGTGGTGTGGTAATCTTCGGGTGTGGACAGGCCGACCGCGCTGTTCTCTTGGCCGAGCGTGCGGGCAAGCCCATGGGCAAGGCCATCGTTGTACGCATACGAGTGAGGGGGTTGGGGGTCGGGGTAGGCGTGAGGATAGGCATGGGAGTGGGGGTAGGGGGTGTATGGGTGGGACTTGCCGTTGGAAGAATGCGCAGTGGGCCAAGGGTGCGCGCCGATGCGGGGGCCGGTGTGTATGGCGGTGCCGGGCACCACGGCATGACCGTACTGCAACTTGAGCGCTTCGGCTGCTTCATAGGGGATGTTGAATACCACGGCCAGATCGTTGGTGAGCTGCCAGCCGCCCACTGGGATGACCTTGGAGTGCCATACCGACCCATCGGCGTACACGGCGATGTCGGTGGTGCCGTGCCCGATGTCCACCAGCACCACACCCAGATTCTTCTCTTGCTCGGTGAGCACGGCTTCGGCAGAGGCCAGCGGGGATAGCACCAGATCGTCCACCTCTACATCGGCCTGCTGCACGCACCGGATGAGGTTCTCACGCACGTTGTTAGCGCAGGTCACGATGTGCGCTTCCACATCAAGGCGGAAGCCCGACAGGCCGATGGGGTTGCGGATACCTTCCTGCCCGTCAACCGTGTAGGTGCGTGGGATGACGTGCAGCACGTCGCGGCCGGCAGGGATGGCGATGGCGCGCGCCGCTTCGATGGCCCGGGTTACGTCGTCCTGACCCACGATGCGATCGGGATTGGATACGGCTACCAGACCGCGGTTGTTAATCGAAGAGATATGGTTGCCGCTGATCGAAACGTAAGCCGACAGGATGCGACAACCCGACTGTCGTTCGGCGGCTTCGAGGGAGTGCGCTACTGAGCTGCTGGCCTTCACGATGTCGGTGACCATCCCCTTGAACATGCCTTCGGATGCCACCGCGCCCACTCCGAGCACGTTGATGCGGCTGCCGGTTCCAGCGTCCGCTTCGGCCACGATGGTACACACTTTGTGGGTGCCGATGTCTATTCCGACGATTATGTTATCGCTCTTGGGCATAGCCAGACCGCGTGGGACTAAAGTAAAGGCTAACAGCAGCACTGGACGCCGAAGCCGGTTGCGAGGCAATTCAGGCGCTCCATTGGGACCGACTGTCTGCGCATGCACCCGCACTTCGCGCCGGGCATCTGCCGGCTTTTGTCCTGCCCACTCCTCCTTGTCGTTGGTTGGGTAGATAATTGTAACGGCTTACTCGGTTATTATAAACCCGTTTCCACCGATTTGTGGAAAACTGTGGGGTAAAAGTTGCTTATATCGCGCGATAGTGGTAATAAGCAACTGTTTAGCGATTTCCGGTTGCACCAAGGATGGGGGGCCAAGCCACCAATATGTGGGGGGAAGGGGAACGAGAGGGGCGGGCGTAGAGGACGGGC
>DAOTTC010000098.1:0-6267 GCA_034437815.1 Chloroflexia bacterium
GTGACCGACCGGCTGGCGATCCACCCCGACCTGACCCGCCGCCTGCTGGTGGAGTTCATCCGCAACGAGACGGGCAAGTTCGGCTTCAATCGCGTGGTGGTCAACCTGTCGGGCGGCATAGATTCGGCGCTGTCGGCCACGCTGGCCGCCGAAGCCCTCGGCCCGCACAACGTGGTGGCCCTCATACTGCCATACCGCACCAGCAGTCCGGACAGCGAACAGCACGCCCGCCTGCTCATTGACCAACTGGGCCTGCCCCACGACAGGATTGACATTACCCCCATGGCCGAGCCGCTGTTCGAGCACTACGGCGGTGCTGAGGCCATGGACAGGGTGCGGCGGGGCAATGTGCTGGCCCGCCTCAGGATGGTGATCGCCTTCGACCGCTCGATGGCCGAGAAGGCCATGGTGCTGGGCACCTCCAACAAGACCGAGTATTTGCTGGGCTACACCACGTGGTACGGCGACAGCGCGGCCTCCATCCAGCCCATAGGCGACCTGTACAAGACGCAGGTGCGTGCTCTCGCACGGGCGGTGGGCGTGCCCGCACCCATCATCGAGAAGCGCCCCAGCGCCGACCTGTGGCCCGGCCAGACCGACGAGGGCGAGATGGGCATCAGCTACGAGCTGGTAGATCAGGTGCTCTACCTGCTGGTGGACGAGCGTATGGACCCCGAAGACGTGGTGGCGCTGGGCTTCGACCGCGCAGTGGTGGAGCGAGTGCGGACCATGGTGCGCAACGCCCAGTTCAAACGCATGACCCCCATCATCGCCAAGGTGGGTTCGCGCACCCCCGGCATTGACTTCCGCTATCCGAGAGACTGGGGGCATTAGCACCCCCGGCTCTCCCCGGCTCATCGCTTTTCTATCAATACAAAACCAACAAGGAGGCATGCATGGCCCTCATCAAGCTGACCGTGGAAGACTTCGTAGAGCAGTTGGCCTCGGCCAACCCCACGCCCGGTGGGGGGAGCGCCAGCGCGCTGGCCGGGGCCATGGCCGCCGCCATGGTGGAGATGGCCTGCAATCTGACCGTGGGCCGCGAGAAGTTCCGCGACGTTGAAGAAGAGATGCGCACCGTGCTGGCGCGTGCCGGCGAACTGCGTGCCCTGATGCTGGCCGCGGTGGACGAAGACACCTCTGCATACGACGAGGTCAGCCGGGCCTACAAGATGCCTCGCAACACCGAAGATGAGAAGACCGCCCGTGCCGCCGCCATTCAGGCCGCCCTCAAACGCGCCTGCGAGGTGCCCCTTGAGGTGGCTAAAGCCGCGGCGGAGACCTACCAGCTGGCGGTGATAGCCATGGAAAAGGCCAACCCCAACGTGGCTTCAGATGCGCGCGTGGCACGCCTGCTGGCCGAGGCCGCCCGCGATGGCGCCGTCGCCAACGTGGAGATCAACCTCGGCAGTATCACCGATGAGCAATTCAAGGCCCGCATGGAGGAAGAACTGCGCGGCTTGCACTGATCCCCTTCCCGGAAGGAGGGGGTGTGAGCAGGGCACAACCCTGCCCTACCTGACATCAGTCGGCCTGCTCAAGCAGGCGGGCTTCCAGCACCTGACTGCGGTTGAAGCGGGTGAGGCGCAGGTAGAATTCGGCGGCGCCCACCAGCGCGTCCAGCGGCACCAGACCCACAATCTCACTGCCCACCACCGGCACACCGTATCGTTCGGCCTCTATCCTCACAAGCTCGTAGGCGCGGTGGATGGGGGTGCGCGTGTAGTCCAGCAGGTTCATGGAGACCTGCACCAGCCCTTCTTCCGCGAGGTCCACGCCCATGGCCTGCACGTTGACGAGGCCGCCACTGCTTTCGCGCACGGCTCTGGCTATATCTCTGGCTATCTGCAAATTGGAGGTGCCCAGATTGACATTGAAGGCGATAAGCGGGGGCCGGGCACCCACCACGGTGGCCCCCGCGGTGGGGTGCAGTGCGGGCTGGCCGAAGTCGGGGTGGCGCTCAGGCAGGGCGATGGCCTCTTTCAGGCCCTCATACTCGCCCTTGCGGATATCGGGCAAGCGCACGCGGGCGGGCGTGGTGGCCGCCGCGCCATACAGGTACACCGGCACGCCCAGCTCTTCGGCGATGCGCCTGCCCACCCGCCGGGCCAGCTCCACGGCTTCGTTCATGGTCATGCCCGTCAGAGGCACGAAGGGCACCACGTCCATGGCCCCGATGCGCGGGTGCTCACCCCGGTGCTTCTCCATGTCAATCAGCTTCACGGCCTCGGCGGTGGCGGCAAAGGCGGCCTCGGCCGCCGCTTCGGGCGGCCCCACGAAGGTCAGAACCGTGCGGTTGTGGTCGGGGTTGGACGATACGTCCAGCAGGCGCACCCCCTCTACTCGGCGCACCGCGTCGGCTACCTGCTCTATCACGTCCTTACGCCGCCCCTCGCTGAAATTGGGCACGCACTCCACGAGCTTCTGCATACTGCCTCTCCCACGTTTTCAGTACTTGCTAACCCCTGCCCCTTTTCTGTTTCGGGCGATAGCGTTGAGCGACGGCAGGCCGATCAACAGCCCGGCCAGACCCAGCACCACCGTGCCTGCAATAGCCACCCACGGGTTCCACCCGCTCAGGCGGAAGGCCGCCAGCCACAGCACGAAGGCCGCGCCCGATACGACCAGCATCAGCGCCACCACGAACAGGGCAAAGCCCCTTCGCGGCGATATGCGCCGCCACAGCGCCAGCAAAAACACCACCAACACAATCGTCAGGCCCACCTGCGCTATCAGGTCGTTGGTGAGCAGGGTGGAAAAGAAGAAGAACGAGTACATGCTGGCGAGCACCACGCAGAACCCCGTCAGCAGGCCCAGCCACGGAAGCACATTCTTGCGCTCGCCCCGCCGCCACGCCTGCCACAGCTCCCACGTGTCCACCTCGGCCAGAGGCGGACGGCGCGGGTAGTAGCCGGTGCTGTTGCGCGCCTCCGGCCCGGAAGCCGGGGACGAAGGCGGGGGCGAAGGATGGTAATAAGGCTGCTGTTGAGCCGGCGGTTCAGGTTCGCTCATGTCATCTGTATGCAACAGGAAAGATATGCAGGAGGGGCCAAGCCTTCCCCTCATAATATAATCAACGTGCACCGATGCGCGTTACCACCTGCGCGGCCACGCGATTGGCAGTGTGTGCCGCCTGACGCAGGTCGCCACTGCGTAGGTATTCTATCACAAAGCCTGCCGCGAACGCATCGCCCGCGCCTGTCACGTCTACCACCTGTGCGCGCACAGCGGGCACGCTGAACAGTTCCCCGCCCGATGCCACCACACACCCCTTGTCACCCAGAGTAAGCACCACCACAGGCGACAGCGCCAGCAGGTCGGCGGCTATCTCTTCGGGCTGTTCCCTGCCGGTCAGCAGGCGGCCCTCTTCCAGATTGGGGAACAGCACGTCGAAGCGTAGGCTCGCCAGCAGTTCTCGAAAGCGGCTCGGCCCGAAGTCGGCTATCAGGTGGCCGGGGTTGGGGTCCAGCGTGCACAGAGGGACTTTGTGCTTACTCTGCATGTCCTGATTGCCGTACGTGCCGTACGTGCCGTGCGCCCGTGCCAGCGCCAGCGCCTGCATGGCCGCCTCCCTCGGCTCGTCGCGCAGTAGCGAGTAGCCCGTGAGGTGGAACGCACGCAGTGTCTCGAACCATTCGGGGCGCAGGTCGTGGGGGCTGAGGGTGCGGCTGGCGCCCGGATAGGACCACATCCTGCGGCGGCCATGGCGGTCCACCATCACCAGCACCCGCCCCGTGGGCGCCTCGTCCACCACGCGCACGCACGAGATGACCCCTTCGTCGGCCAGCGAGCGCACCAGCAGTTCGCCCTCGAAATCGTGCCCCACCCTGCTGATGAAGCGCACGTTCGCACCGAGGCGGGCGGCATGCACCGCGAAGTTGGCCGCTGAACCTCCGGGCAGGATGCGCACCGCGTCCGGCCCCGTGTCGGCCTCGCCTGACGCAGGGTCGTAGCGCACCACCACGTCAATCAGCAGGTCGCCGAGGCACAATATGTTCAGGCTCATACGTATCGGGGAGGGCTGATGGCCCTGCTGATGTCGGCGGCCACGGCGGCGTTGTTCTCCAGCAAGGCGCGGTTGGCGGCCAGCGAGCGACCCTGAGTGAGACGTGCCAGCGCACCCAGTAGGAAGGGGGTTATGGCCCGGCCCGTGATGCCTCGATCCACCGCCTCCTCCAGTGCTGTGCGGATGGCCGTCTCTACCTCATCGGCGGAGAGGGCGGCCCCGGCGGGCACGGGCACGCACACCAGCACCCCGCCGCGCAGGCCGAGCCGCTGTCTGGCCCGGAATATCGCGGCCACCTCTTGGGCTGTATCCACCCGCGCGTCCACATGCAGAGGCGGCTCGGCAGTCTGACTGTAGAAGGCCGGGAAGCGGTCGGTGCGGAAGCCCAGCACCGGCACGCCGTGCGTCTCCAGCCATTCGAGGGTGGCAGGCAGGTCGAGCACCGATTTGGCACCGGCGCACACCGTGACCACAGGCGTGGTGGCGAGGGCGGGCAGATCGGCGGATATGTCCAGCGTGCGCTCCCACCCGCGATGCACCCCACCAATGCCGCCTGTGGCGAACACTTTGATACCGGCCAACGCGGCCAGATGCGCCGTGGCCGACACGGTGGTGGCCCCGTCGGCCCGCCTCGCCAGCAGCACCGGCAGGTCGCGAATGCTGGCCTTGGAGATGTCCTGCGAGGTGCCCACGCGCTCAAGCTCGGCCTCGCTCAGGCCCACTTTGATTTTGCCGTCCAGTATGGCGATGGTGGCGGGCACAGCGCCGTGCTCGCGCACACGCGCTTCTATGGCGGCGGCCACCTCCAGATTGAGCGGGCGTGGCAGGCCGTGCGCTATCACAGTGGACTCCAGCGCCACTACAGAGCGGCCCTCGCGCAGGGCCAATGCCACTTCAGGGGCTGTATCCATCAAGTCGTGCAGTTCTCTGTACTGATCCTGCATATGGTTATGCTAATTCTCCATAGGAAGGCTATAAATTGATGGGGGAAGACAAATGGGGGACTGGGGGACACCCCCATACCCCCGTCAAGGGGCGCGCCCCTGCACCCCCATTTGGGGTTGGGGAGGGCTGGATACCCCCGCCCCCACAAGGGTTCCCTCTACACCCCTCGCCTGCTGAATACGAAGTCGGTCTACAGCGCCGTCCGGCTGTGCCTGCCACCATCGTATGACATCACCACGTCGGTGTCTTCCAGATGGGTTTGCAGGTGCACGGGGCGGCCCCACAGCATGTAGATGTATTCCAGCGTCTTCTCGGCGTACAGCACGTCCAGTTCCTGCCCATCGTATACGTGCTTGAGGTACAGTTCGCCGTTGCGATGGTAGTCGCCGTCCTCAACCAGAATGGTGGGGTTGCCGAAGTTCGCCAGCCGGTTCACAAGGTTGTCGCGCACGTGCTCCCAGTCTTTGTCCACGATCACCCACTGGTCGCCCTGCCGCTCGTACAGGTATAGGTCCAACTCTTCCACCAACTCTTTGGTGAGATAGTTGCGGATGAGCGACACGTCGCATTCGGTCTCACGCACCTCGAACAGCTTCTGCCGGCCCTGACCGGGTTTGCGCCCGAACTTGGCCTGCTCTTCTTCGGTGGGGTTGTCCCAGCGCCGTTCGATGTCCTCCAGCACCTTCAGGCCCAGATAGTAGGGGTTGATGCTGTACCGCGAAGGGGCCACCACACCCGCGTTGAGGGCCGCGTACTCGGTGAACTCTTTGTCTGTGAGGTCCAACTCGCGCATGATGCGGGCGTGCCACAGCGAGGCCCAGCCCTCATTGCATATCTTGGTGCGCATCTGGGGCACGAAATACAGCATCTCTTCGTGCACGATGCTCATGATGTCGCGCTGCCACGGTTCGAGGTAACGCGAGTGCTCCATGATGAAGCGCACGAGGTCCTTCTCGGGCCGGGGTGGGAACCTGCGCTCCCTCTCTGGCTGGCGGTCACGCTCTTTGCGCACCGGCGTATCTTCCGGGGTGAGCGCAAACAGGTCGTCGAAGGGCGAGCTTGCGATGCGCAAGTTGTCAGATCGCTTGCTGTTGCCGGCTTCGCTCTCGGCCTCAGATGGCCGTTCCCCTATCTCGGCATAAGGGTCTATGTGCTCCTGAATGGACAGCACAGCGTCCAGAAAGCGCTCCACTTCGCGCATGCCATGCTCGAACTCGTAGCGGCGGATGCGCTCGGCGTGCAGAGAGGCGGTATCCACCATGCGGCGGTTGGTGCGAGCAAAATACACGTTGTTCTTGAAGAAATCGCAGTGACCC
>DAOTTC010000099.1:0-5814 GCA_034437815.1 Chloroflexia bacterium
GCTCCTGCAACACTTCACCGGCTCCAAACAGCACAACATCAAACTGCGCGACCGCGCCCTCAAAATGGGCTACAGGCTGAGCGAATACGGCCTGTACCGCCTGAGCGATGGCCAGCGCCTGCCCATCAACAGCGAGGAGGATATCTACCGGGCGCTGGGCCTGCGCTGGATGCCCCCTGAACTGCGCGAGGACCGGGGCGAGATAGAGGCTGCCGAGCGCGGCACCCTGCCCACGCTGGTGGAGATGACTGACATCAAAGGCGATTTGCAATCCCACTCCACGTGGAGCGACGGCTCCAAAAGCATCCTTGAGATGGCGCAGGCCGCCAAGGCCAGAGGCTATCAGTATCTGGCCATCACTGACCACAGCCAGAGCCTGACCATCACCAACGGCCTGAGCGTAGAGCGCCTGCACGCTCAGCGTAAAGAGATAGAAGAGGCCCAGAAGGCCATAGGCGATGACTTTCGCATCCTGCACGGGGCCGAGGTGGAGATCAAACTGGACGGCACGCTGGACTACCCGGATGAGGTGCTGGCGTGGCTGGACGTTGTGGTGGCCTCCATACACAGCGGCCTGCGCGGGAGCGCCGAGCAGGTCACGCACAGGGCGCTGGCCGCGGCCCGCAACCCCCACGTGGACATCATCGGCCACCCCACCGGGCGCATCATCGGCCAGCGCGAGCCGGCGGCCCTCGACGTGGGCACGCTCATCCGCGAGGCCGCGCGCACCGGCGTGGCGCTGGAGATCAACTCGGCCCCCGACCGGCTCGATCTGGACGATATATACATACAGGAGGCCATGGAGGAGGGCTGTCTGCTGGCGGTGAACACCGACGCACACCACCCCGACAACTTCGACTTCATAGAGTACGGGGTGCATCTTGCCCGGCGCGGTTGGGCTACAGCCGACCGGATAATCACCACATGGCCCCTCGACAGACTGGAAGCATGGCTCAAGAGCCGGGGGCAATAAGGGCATGGCAACCAAAAGAGGGGGGTTTGGGAGGGCAAGGCCCTTCCCAACCCTTTTCAGGGTTGGGGTGGACCCCGTTGCCGGGACAACCACAGGTTGGCACACCGGATTGTGGTATAATAGACAGGCTTCAGCCACAGTCGGTGATTTCACAGGAGAGCACCACATTCTGCGAGATAGCACATGCTGAGACGCCAGAGATACTTCTCTATAGGTCAGGACCGAAGGCAGGAAGCGAGAAGCGACCGCAAAAGTAGAGACTTCCCCGACGACCTGTGGACCAAATGCCTCAAATGCAACGAGCTGCTCTACAACCGCGAGCTTGAAAACAACCTCAAGGTTTGCCACAAATGCGGCTACCATTTCCGCCTGTCGTCGTCTGAGCGCATAGCCTATCTGGCCGACCCCGATACCTTTCGGGAAGAGGGTAAAGGCATAATGCCCGTTGACCCCATAGGCTTCGTATCGCTGGACCAGCGCTACACCGCCAAGTTGCAGGAGACGCAGACCAAGACTGGCCTCAGCGAAGCGGTTGTGTACGGCACCGCACAGATAGAGGGCCAGCCTGCCGTGCTGGTGGTCACCGACTTTCGCTTCTTCGGCGGCAGCATGGGGTCGGTGTACGGCGAGAAACTGGTCAGGGCCGCCAAGCTTGCCATGAGCAAGAAATTGGGGCTGGTTACAGTGTCGGCTTCAGGCGGGGCGCGCATGCAGGAGGGCATATTCTCGCTCATGCAGATGGCCAAAACCACGGCGGCGCTGGCCGAACTGTCCGAAATGCGCCTGCCCCACATCTCCTTGCTCACCGACCCCTGCATGGGCGGGGTGACCGCTTCCTACGCCTCCATCGCCGACGTGGTGATGGCCGAACCCGGCGCGCTGATCGGCTTCGCGGGGCCGCGCGTCATAGAGCAGACCATCAAGCAAAAACTGCCCCCGGACTTTCAGACCGCCGAATTCCTGCTCAAGCACGGTATGATTGACATGGTGGTGCCCCGCCGCGAGTTGCGCCTCACTATAGGCAGGCTGTTGAAGCTCTACCGGTGACAGCGCACAGCACATGCTATATATGGATATGGCTACAGAACCTAAGCGCAAACTGAACAGCAACGGGCGAGAGCCGGACACCTACCGCGACCTGATGGCCGCCGGCATCAACCATGCTGAGCCGGTCACCGAGCCGCTAAACGAACTGCTGGCCCGCAGGCACGAGCTAACCCCGTGGCAGCGGGTGCAGATCGCCCGCCACCCCGACCGCCCCCACACCCTCGATTATGTGTCGCGCATATGCACCGACTTCGTGGAAATGCACGGCGACCGCCTGTTCGGAGACGACGCGGCCATCGTGGGTGGGCTTGCCTCTTTCGAGGGCCAGACCGTCATGGTGATCGGCCAGCAGAAGGGTCGCTCCACCCGAGAGAACATCGCCCGCAACTTCGGCATGCCCCAGCCAGAAGGCTATCGCAAGGCCAAACGCCTGATGGAGCACGCCGCCCGCTTTGGCTTCCCCGTCCTCAGCTTCATTGATACCCCGGGGGCCAGCCCGGGCGTGCAATCCGAAGAACGCGGCATAGGCCAAGCCATCGCCGAGAACTTGATGACCATGCTCAGGCTAGAGGTGCCCATCATTGCGGTGGTCATAGGCGAGGGCGGCAGTGGCGGTGCGCTCGCCATTGGCGTAGGAGACCGCGTCCTTATGCTGGAGAACTCCGTGTATTCGGTAGCCAGCCCCGAGGCAGCGGCGGCCATCCTGTGGCGAGACGCAGGTCAGGCCCCTGCGGCGGCAGAAACCATGCGCATCACCGCATATGACCTGTACGAGTTCG
This sequence comes from Chloroflexia bacterium, assembly GCA_034437815.1. Classification (GTDB taxonomy): domain Bacteria; phylum Chloroflexota; class Chloroflexia; order QHBQ01; family JADMIH01; genus JADMIH01. The sequence continues at coordinate 2,800 of DAOTTC010000099.1, forward strand.
GCATCGTGGACGAAATTATACCCGAGCCACACGGCGGTGCTCACACCGACCCCGCTGCCAGCATCGAAGCCGTGCGAGGGGCCATAGCCAGACATCTCGCGCAGATCAACTCCTACTACCCTCTGCACACCCGCAAGGGCACCCGCCAACTGCTTGAACATCGCCGGGCCAGATATCTGCGTATCGGCCAGTACGCCGATTACGCCGGGTAGCCCTTGTGTAGGGTTGTGTCGTGAATGGGAGCCCCACTCGATCGGCAATGCGGGCGGAACGCCTACTGACTGAGGGACTGGACTACACCCCAACACTTATCACCCTTTGCTTGGATAAGCGGTATAAGCTGTAGTGCAAAGGAGGCTCAACCACTATGACCCAGGACAACACACAGGCAGAAGCAAGCCCCGAACTCAAACGGCCCGAGGTATTGAACGACATCACCGATACTCAGATGGAAGAGTTGGAGCGCCAGTTCGACGAGGGCGACCGGCAGGCATGGAACGCCCTCACCGACAGCTATGGTTGGACCCCAGAGCAATCCGAAGAGGTCTGGAACTGGTTCAGCCTGCGCCCTACCGGCTACCGCTGAGCCGGCATCACACAGGCTCGCATATCGTCGGCATGCTCACCTTCGCCCCTGCGGTCCTGCCCGCACTCTGTACCCAACTCAATCTTTCCTATAGCGTGCGGTGACCACGGTGTGGATGCCCCCGCGTATATTGAAGTCGCCCGTGACGGTCATCTCTCGGGGGTCGAGGGCGGCTACTAGATCGTTGAGGATGCGGTTGGTCACGTCCTCATGGAAATGGCCCTCGTCCCGAAACGACCAGATGTACAGCTTGAGCGACTTCAACTCAACGCATCTAGGGCCGGGCCTGTAGACGATGTGGATGGTGGCGAAGTCGGGTTGGCCGGTCATTGGACACAAGCAGGTGAATTCCGGACAGGTGATATCTATCTCGTAATCGTTGTCCGGGTGCGGATTCGGGAAGGTCTCCAGTTGCTTGGACGGTTTTGTGGGCATGGCTGCTGCTCACTCAATTGCAGATGGGCGCAGGTCTTTGATGCGCAGGCGGATGTAGCTGTCGTCTTTCCATTCGTGGCGCTCGATGGAGAACAACACGTCCACGCGCGGACGTTGCTTGATGGCTTCGAGCAGGCGGGCACCCCCGAACGCCATGGCTTCAACCGGCGCACCCGATATGTTGGTGCGGTCGGCTAGCATCATCTTCAAGTGGTTGGCGTTGCTGCCCACCACCTGATAGTCCAGCACCCGCACATCCCTTGCCATGAACAGCGGTGCCGGGTTGCCCGCCCCAAACGGGGCCAGCCGCCTGATACTCTCATACGTGCCCTCGTGCACCTCGCACATAGGCAATTCGGCATCGACAATGCAGGTAGGCTGTATATGCTCCTCGCTCAACTGCCGGTCGGCAATGCGGCCCAATCGGTGGTTAAGCTCTTCGATATACTCGGTTCTCACCGTAAAGCCTGCCGCCGCCTGATGCCCACCGTAGCGCACCAGCAGGTCGCCCACCTGTGCTAACGCCTCTACGATATTGAAGTGTACGGTGCTACGGGCCGAGCCTCGGCTCTCCTCCTCTCCCAGCTCGATCACCACCGCCGGTCTGGAGAACTCTTCCACCAGCTTGCTGGCTACAAGGCCGATGAGGCCGGAGGGCCAGTCGCGGTCCGCAAGCAATATGAGCTTCACCGCATCGTCCAACCGGCGAGCGCGCTCTCTGGCGGCGTCTACTATCTGGTTCATCTTGGCCTGACGCCTGCGGTTGAGGGCCTCCAGTTTCTGGGCCAGTTGCTGGGCCTGCGCCGGGTTCTCGGCCATGAGCAGGTCGTAGGCGACACGGGCATCGTCTAGCCTGCCTGCGGCGTTCAAGCGCGGGCCTATGATGAAACCTATGCGCTCGGCATCCATGCCGTTGTTCAGGTTTATGCCCGCGAACTGCAACATAGCATGCAGCCCCGGCAGGCTGTGCTGGCGCAGGGCCTCTAGACCCTGCCTGACGAGCGAGCGGTTGGCCCCCGTCAGGGGCACTATATCGGCGACCGTGCCGATAGCCGCCAGACCCAGCAGGTCCCTGTTGCGCAGCCCGCGGGGCTTGCCGCACCGCTTGACCAGCGCCCTCACCAACTGGTAAGCCACGCCTGCTCCGCACAGGTCGCGGTAGCACTCGCAGCCCGGCACATACTGCTTGGGGTTGATACATGCCACAGCGTCGGGCAGGTCGTCGGGGATGTGGTGGTGATCGGTTACTATCACGTCAAGCCCCACCCGCCGCGCTTCGGCCACCTCCTTGTGGCCTGATATGCCGCAGTCCACCGTGATCAGCAGCCCGCTGCCTGCGGACGCTATCTCCTGCACGGCGCCGGCGTTCAGACCGTACCCTTCGTGCACACGGTGCGGTATATAAGGCTCGACGTTCGCGCCCAGATGGCGCAGGGCCAGTGTGAGCAGCGCTGTGGAGGTGACCCCGTCCGCATCGAAGTCACCGTACACCGTGATCTTCTCGCCGCCATCAATAGCCCGGCAAATGCGCTCCACAGCCGCGGGCATGCCCACCATGAGCATCGGGTCGGGGTAGGCAGAGAGGTCCGGCGGCTCCACAAAGCTCAGGATCTCAGCAGGCTCCCGAACGCCCCGGTTGAAGAGCAGTTGCACCAGCAGCGGTGAAAGCTCAAGGCCCGCAAGCTCCTCCTGTACGCGGCTAACATCCTCTGGGGACGGCGGCGGGTGAAGCTGCCAGCGCGGTGGTCTGCGTTCCAAACCTGAACCCCCTATCTTGCGCGAACCATGAACCATAATGTAGAACAGGCGCTCTACGGCTACATAATAGCACACCACAGGTGTGGATAACAATCGGGGTTAGTGGTGGGAAGTGGTCAGCATATTAACCACACAGACACAAAGGACACGGGGTAATCACATGGATTAGTGCTACTTCATGGCAGAGGGAGGGCTGTGCTCTCCCCGGCTTTCCCTTGCCTTCCCTTCCCCAACAT
>DAOTTC010000100.1:0-45295 GCA_034437815.1 Chloroflexia bacterium
TGTGTAAAATCGGGGTTGGGCTATCCGCTCGTAGGGGCATGGTCAGCCGCTGGAACTTCACACCTCTGATCACCGCGTAGAACATTAGCAAACAGCTCCCCTCGTTGCGAAAGAGTAGCTTATCTCGCTTATAAGGCGAGGCCTCCCCAGCCCTCCTGCTTTCCTCAGGTGATATAGGCCTTCGGGTCTCGGAAAAATAATCAATTCGGGTGATTGCAGGCAAAGCACCCCATATCCTAAAATAGAGGCCATCTGAGGCTTACAGCCCAGACCCAGACAAATACCAACCACATACGAGAGCAGGGGCATCGAACAGGAGGAGCAGCATATGGCCCGCTCTACACGGCATTTAATCGCCCATCTTCTGCGCCGGGCGGGCTTCGGCGCAGGTCCCGCCGAACTGGAAGAATACACAGCCCTCGGCTTCGAGGGGGCCGTGGACCGGCTGGTCAACTACGAATCGGTGGACAACGGCGAGTTGGAAGCTGTCGTCCAGCGCATGCGGGCGAACAACCCCCCTTATGTCAACCCCGAAAAACCCGAACTGGGCAATCTCGGCCTCGAGATAGCCATCTGGCTCACCAGAATGCTGCTGACCAAGCGCCCGCTTCAGGAGAAGATGACCCTGTTCTGGCACGGTCACTTCACCTCAAGCAGTCAGGCAGTGCACTACGCCGACCTGCTGTACCGGCAGAACGAGTTGTTTCGCGCCAACGCCCTGACCACCGACTTCAAGCAAATGACCAAGGCAGTGGCCCGCGACCCGGCCATGCTCATCTATCTCGACAACAGGTCCAACATACGCGGCAAGCCCAATGAGAACTGGGCGCGCGAGTTGATGGAGCTGTTCACGCTGGGCATCGGCAACTACACCGAGACCGACGTCAAAGAAGCGGCCAGAGCATTCACCGGCTGGACGCTGGACCGCAACCGCCGGTTCTACTTCCGCACCGAATGGCACGACTATGGCACCAAAACCTTTCTGGGGATCACAGGCAACCTGAACGGCGATGACATAATTGACATCATCTTCAACCAGCCCGCACACGGCCCCTTCATCGCCCGCAGGCTCTTCCGATTCTTCGTGTACGACGACCCCGACAGCGCCACTATCACCCGCCTCGCCGATGTATATGTGAAGAGCGGGTTCAACGTCAAAGCGCTCATGCGCCAGATACTGCTGTCGCCGGAGTTTCGCTCGGACCGCGCAATGTTCGCGCTGGTCAAAAGCCCTGTGGAGTTCACCATAGGCGCACTGCGGGCGCTCTCGGCACGAATAGAAGACGTGACCCTGTGGAAGGCTATAGCGGCGACCATCAGCCTGATGGGTCAGCAACTGTACAACCCGCCCAACGTGGGGGGCTGGCCCGGTGGGCGCAACTGGATCAACAGCTCAACCTACCTGACGCGTGCCAACATGGCGAGACAGTTGGTCAGCATCGAGAACAACGCCACCATAGACCCCACCGAGATAGCAGCTTCGGCGGGCATCACCACCCCACAGGCCGCGGTGGACTACTTCCTCGAACTACTCGTGCAGTCCGATGTGCCTGTCGAATATCGCAATATACTGAACAGGTTTGCAGGCCCGCGCTTCACCAGCCGCCGGGATGCCGACGCAAAGCTCAGGGGTCTCGTGCGCCTGATCATGTCTAGCCCGGCCTACCAGATGAACTGAGCGCGCAAGGACCTCTATCTTTTCTTTGTCCACAGGAGGGGCAGATGGCTATCACACGACGTGACCTGATGAAGAACGGGCTGGCGATAGCGGCGCTCGGTCTGGTGGCGCCATCGTTTCTGGTCAAGAGCGCGTATGCTCTGCAATCAGGGGGCGGGCGGGGCAGGGTGGGAGGCACCCTGCCGGTTGAGGACATGCCCGTCGGCCCGGCACGCAACCGGTCGCTCCATCGAAACATCCTCGTGGTGGTGCAGTTATCGGGGGGCAACGATGGGCTGGGCACGGTCATCCCGTATAAGGACAGCCGCTTTTTCGCGGTGCGCCCCCGCATTGCCCCCCAACCCGATCAGGTGCTGCGCCTGACAGATAGCGTGGGCCTGCACCCCTCGCTTTCGAACCTCAAGAGCCTGTACGATGGGGGACATGTGGCCGTGCTTCAGGGGGTGGGCTACCCCAACCCCAGCCGCTCGCACTTCCGCGCCATGCAGATATGGCAGACCGCGCGCCCCGACGTGAACGAACCCACCGGCTGGCTGGGCCGCTATCTGGAAGCCGAAGACGATGACGAGGCCAACACCCTGCGTGCCATCAACATAGGTTTGATGGTGCCTCGCACTCTGTGGACCGAGACCACGCTGGTGCCTTCCATCACCAACCTCGAAAGCTACCAGTTCCGCACAGACGGGCGCTTCCTCGGCGACCCCGCCGCCCAGCTAGATGCCATCCAACACTTATGCGAGCATTCGATGCACGGCCCGCTGGAGGATTTCATCGGTCAGGCGGCCATTGACGCACTGCAAAGCTCTCACACGCTAAAGTCGGTGGTTGGCCGCTACCAGACCAGTGTGAAGTATGGCAACAACCCGTTCGCCGAAGGGATGCGGTTGATAGCCCAGATCATTGCCGCCGATCTGGGCACGCGCATCTTCTACATCAGCCTCGGCGGTTTCGATACACATGCCAACCAAGCTAAGACCCATGCCAGCTTGCTCCAAATACTGGACGAAGGCATCGCGGCCTTCTATCAGGACCTCGACAGGATGGGCAAAGCCGATCAGGTGGCGGTGATGACTTTCTCTGAGTTCGGGCGGCGTGTGGCCGAAAACGCCGGGCAGGGCACCGACCACGGCACGGCCCTGCCTATGTTCCTCATCGGGGGTGGCATCAAGGGGGGCATATACGGCAACAACCCAGACCTCGCCAATCTGGACAGCGGCGACCTGCGCATGCAGACCGATTTCCGGTCGGTGTACGCCTCGGTCATACGCTACTGGCTGGGCGCCGACCCCTCTAGGGTCATCGAGGGCAACTTCGGAGATATGCAGTTCACCCTGCCGAGGACCGGTTGACGGCCCACTTATATCAGACCTCTTTCGCCAATTCTCCATAGAAAGGTCATGCATTGGTATGGGGGAGGGGGGAAGCGGGGGCACCTCATACCCAGAGGGTAAGCGCATGCAGGGGAGCACCCCCGCACCCCCGGTAGTTATCGCCTCGGCCACTGCGGATCTGGGCTGTTGGGGTCGTAATACTCTACACTTATAGGATATGTCTCTCTCAGGTCCGGGCCAAATACCAACCGCGTGATCGAGCCGTGTCCGGGGTATACGTGCGGGGCGCGCATGGACGCCACCGACTTGGGCAGGCCTGTGTATACAGCGCGTGCCAGAATGATCAAATCGCCGTGGGTCACCCCCACCACGGTTTGCCCGGCGTGCCGCCTGCGCGTGCGGCGCACGAACCTCTCCACTCGCCCCCAAAGGCGTTCGAGGGTCTCGTCCTGCTCGCTCAGCGGGTTGCCATAGAAATCGAAGCCGATTGCTTCGAGATCCCTCCACGGTCTACCCTGCCATGAGGTGAGCACCTCGGCCAGAAGGCGGGTGGTTTTGACAGGCACGCCGGGGTGTGCCTGCGCGATGATGGCGGCGGTCTGCCGTGCCCGCAGTTGGGGCGATGTGTATATCGTGGCAATAGGCTCTTCGGCCAGCGCCTGTGCTGTGACTTCGGCCTGCCTGCGCCCCAGTTCGCTCAACCCGTAGCGCGGCAGACGCCCATACAAGATGCCCTCAGGATTGAGTACCTCGGTGTGTCGTATGAGCAGAATGGTCGTAAGGTTAAGTTTGTGATCGGTCATGGTATATAAGTTTCGGTGCGGTGTTTTGCACAATGCCCTATTGTACCAGCATGCCGGCGTCTTTGCCAGTGGGAACACGGTGTCGGTTCCGCCAATAATGGGGATGGGGTTGACAGGGGCTGATCTAAGCTCTCTGGCCGGGGGCGTGGGGTACAATTGTACCCCGGCTCTTTACCTTTTCCTGCCTATTTGGTGGGGCTTGGCCCCGATTCTTGGTGGAACCGTGTATACTTACAATAAGGGTATCGTGATCGGCGACAGCGCGGCGAGAAGGCCTCACGCCCTGAGTTGGGCATGAGGTCATGAGCAACCAGCATCGAAAGAAGGCGTCGGGATGCCAGAGCGAGACACAGGATATAGGGTGGTTGCGGGCGTGGGAGCCGGAGCGGGTGCCGCGCTGGCGATGATGGCGGTCATGGCGCTGCTGCGCTTCAGCGTGCAGTTGCCCACGCTGCCGGAGCTCATGCTCAGCCCCATTTTGAGTTTGATGGGCGGGGAAGCGTTCTCTGCGGCCCTTGACAGGCTGTACTATGCGGGCCGTCCCCTGCTGTTTACCATCATCCTCGAAGGGATGTTGCTCGTGGGGGCTTTGCTTGGGCTGCTGTACGCATGGCTGGCGCGGCCCCACGGAAGCGGCAGGGGCCTTTCCAATAGCGCGTGGGGCGGGGTGGTCTACGGCCTGATAATTGGCGTATTGCTGAACGTGGCCTTTCTGCCCCTGCTGGGCCAACCCCCATTCGCTGATAGACCGGTGGGTGTATACACCGAGTCGCCGGTGCCGCTGTGGGTGGGCATCATGTTGCTCGCGCTGGTATACGGGGTGACGCTGTATGCTTTACTGCCCAAACCTGCCACGATGGGTGCCGGGGCGGGCGACGAGGGCACACCCGCCACACAAGGGGTGGACCGCAGGCAGGCCCTGCGCATAATCGGCGGCACCGTGCTGGCTGTGCTGGGGGGTTTAGTGTTCTGGGCTGGGGGCACGGTGCTCAATCAGGGGGGTTTGACTAGCCCGGTTGACCGCACGGCGGCAGGCAGCTCGCCGCCCCAAGACACCGCTGGCCCGCAGGGGCCTGCTACCTCGGGCACCGCGCAGGCGACATCCACGCCAGAGCCACCTGCATCCACACGCACGCCAGAACCCATCCCCACGCAGACCGCACAGCCCACCGCCGAACCAACGGGGGTTGGGGCATCATCTGCCAGCCCCACACCCCAAGCGGCCGCTCAGGCTCCCACCAATACACCCCCACCCACCAACACCCCCATACCGGTGCCTGTGATAAAGGTGCAGGAGATCACGCCCACCGAAAGCTTCTACCACGTCTCCAAGAACTTCTTCGACCCCAACCCCTCGGCGGATGGCTGGAAGCTGCGGATCAAGGGGTTGGTAGACAACCCTTACGAGCTAACCTACCAACAACTTACGGCGTTGCCTGCCGTGAACGTGGTGGTGGGCATGATGTGCATCAGTAACCCTATCGGCGGTGGGCTGATCGGCAGCACTACATGGAAGGGCGTGCGCCTCGCTGACCTTTTGAAGCGGGCCAGACCCCGACAGGGCGTGGTAGATGTGGCCCTGTACGCGCTCGACGACTATTCGGACTCGATAAGCTACCAGAAGGCCATGGATCCCAACGTGGTGCTCGCATGGGAGATGGGGGGCCAGCGCCTTAACGCCACCCATGGCTTCCCCGCCCGCCTGTTGGTGCCCGGCATATACGGGATGAAGCACGTCAAGTGGCTCACCACTATTGAGCTGGTGGATTACGACTTCAAGGGCTACTGGCAACAACCGTCACAGGGTTGGAGCGATCCCGCCCCCGTGCACACCATGAGTCGCATAGACTTTCCCACCGAGCGCACGTTGCCCCTTCAGAAACACAGTATATCAGGCATAGCCTTCGCCGGCGACCGTAGTATCAGCAAAGTAGAGGTGAGCACTGACGGGGGCAAGACTTGGCATGAGGCGTACCTCAAACCGCCTCTGAGCCGGACGGCATGGGTGCTGTGGGGCTATGATTGGACGCCGCCCAAGCCCGGCAAATATACTGTGATGGTGCGCGCCACCGATGGGCAGGGTAAACTACAAATCGCCACCCGCACCGATCCCTATCCCAACGGCGCTACCGGCTACCATGCCGTGACGTATACCATAAGGGGGTGAGGGCTATGGTCTGGCATGTATGGGTATTTGCCGGCTGCCCCTTTTGTCTTTCCAAAGAAACCCTGCACAGGCCCTAACCACCCTCACCCCTAATGCTACTTCATGGCACTTTGTGTTCAACAGCAGGAGGGGCTTGGAGAGAGTTGTGCCCTCCCCAAGCCCCAACATCTTGCATGAATATGCACTTGGACGATCGGTATCAGCCTTCGGTCCTTTTTCCCGGGTGGGCGGCCCGGTATGCGGGGATGGTGACGATAGGCGGGCGCTCGACCTCGCGCACATAACGCACGTCGAGCGACAGGTGGTCCTTCTCAAAGCGGATGAGCTTCATGCTGCGGTTCACATCTTCCAGCAGCTTGCGGCGAGTGCGGGCCTCCAGCCGAGCGAAAATCACCTGCAATATGGCGAAGGCTGTGAGCGACAGGTCGGCCAACGAGCGGTTGCGGTGGATGCGCTTCTCCAAGTTCACCTGACCGATCGAGTACAGGCCATAGCGCTCCAGCAGGTCGATCAGAAGGCCGGTCTCCACCCCATAGCCGGAGAAGAAAGGCAGTTGCTCCAGCACCTCGCGCCGCCCTGCGTATTCACCCGCCAGCGGCTGCACCAACCCGGACAGCGTGGGGTAGAGCAGGTTGAACAGCGGCCTGACGGTCAATTCGGTGACGCGCCCCCCACCCTCGTGTTGAAGGCGACTGCCCACGCGGATCGGGCGATGGTAGTAACCTTTCACGTATGCGATGCGTGGCTCGCGCAGTAAGGGGCCGATCAACCCGTACACGAATTGGGGGTGCATGTTGGCTACGTCAGTGTCCACCCACGCGATTATGTCCCCTTTCAACACGTGCAACGATTTCCACAGGGCTTCGCCCTTGCCTTGGAGGGGCGGGCCGGCCTCAGGCAGTACCTGCTGATGGATGTACACGGGCACCCCAAGCTCACGGGCGATATCACGCGTGCGGTCGGTGGAGTTCGAGTCTATGACCACAAGTTCGTCCACCAGCGGCACCTCATCCATGAGCGCGCGCTTCAGCACGGTTATCACACCCCCTATGGTAGCTTCTTCGTTGAGCGCCGGCAGGCCCACCGAGATGGTGACGCCTCGTTGTCTCTTCAGGCTGAGCAGGCGGTCAAGGTCGGCGAACTCTTTGGCGTGAAAAGTGTTCTCGGCAAACCATTTATCCACCAACAGGGAGAGCGCCTCAGGAGCCAGAGCGTGGGGGCGGGCACGCTTGCGGGCCGCGCGGATGGCTGGCCCAACGGGCAGGCGGGTGCGCAGGGCGAGCAACGCGGTGGGCGTGCTTTGGGCCACGCGCCCGGTGAACCCCCCTACTTGAGCCGAGGTAGCTTCGCCCGCGCCCATGATCACCAGATCGTAGCCCACCGCGGCCTCGGATATAGCCCTGACCGGTTCGCCGGTGGCGAACACGCGACGGGGCATGCCATCGTGTATGCGCTCTTCCGACATCTGGTCCAGCAGTTCGGTGAAGGGGGCTTCTTCCTCGGCGCGCGCCTGTTCAGGCATATCTTTCAGAACGTGCAGCAGGGTTACCTGCGCTCTCAGTGCCATCGTGAGATCGCGCGACAGGTCCAGCGCCAACTCGGCTTGAGGACCCCCGCGCGCAGGTATGAGCACGCGCATGCCCATCTGGAAGGGAGCAGTGGGCGTATCTCCCTGATAGCCTGCGAGGGGTGGACGCGCCCACCCGATGTCGCAGGGCAGTTTGCCGCGCAGGGCGGCCTGCAACCAGTCACACTCACCGGCCTTGAACTGCCGCAAGGGGAGCAGCACCAGAGCACCCGCCTCGCCTTCGAGGAAGCGCCGCACCTCGCCCGCGATGTCGTTCTCAGGAGCCACCCTCACCACAGGAGCGATGAGGTCGTATTTGCCATGGGCACTCGCGGTGTCGGGGGGATGTTGGCGTGCCGCCGCCGGTTGCCCCGGTGGATACGCCGAGCCTAAGGCCGCCAGCGCCTGACCCTCCAACTTCTGGCGAGCAGCCTGCGCCTGCATGGAAAAGGCGCTAACCGATCCCCCCGGGGGCACGGGCAGCACGCTGAGCAACAGCACCCGTCCACCCGAACCGCTGGCCAGCAGACTGGCCAGCCGCAACAGGAACAGCCCCTCCGACCCGGGCCCGAAGACCCCGGATCGCACCGGGCGCAGACAATCCACCAACAACACGATAGCGCGGCCTGTGCCGGCGGGTAGGTTTCTTGCAAGCGTCGCTTGATCGTTCATGTCTCTCTTAATGCTGCTTCATGGCGCTTTGTGTGCAACAAAGGAGGAGGGGCTTGGGGAGGGCACAACCCCCCCGGCCTGCCTTTCCCTAACATCTTGCATGAATATGACTATGACTATGCATATGTATTAGGACCATAAACGGAACCTGTGTTACACCCCGGGCTGCAACACTCTCATCAAACCGCTATGGAAGATCACATCCCATGAGTAGGTTTTGAGCACATGGTGGCGCATGGCAGCCGGGCCGGGTTCGGTCAGAACACGTAGCATCATGCTCGCGATTTCAGCGGGCGGGTCGTCTGGGTGGAAGTACACGGCGTTGTCCCCGGCCACCTCGTGCAACACCGGTATGTGGGTGCAAAATATGGGCAAACGCACGAGGCCTGCCTCGAGGATGGGCAGGCCGAAGCCCTCCTGCGTGCTGGTGAGCAGCAGGGCGTCCGACCACCAGTACAACTCGTCCAGCAGAACGTCGCTGACTTCCATGCCCCGCCCCATGTTGCCTTCCACGGCAAGAAACACCACCTCGTCGGTCAAGCCCAGCGCAGCTCGACGCGCCATCAGCTCGTTTAGATATTCGGTGGAGCGCACGTTGTGCGGCCCCGGCGGGCCGGTGACTAGCAACAGCGGGCGCTGGCCCAACTCCTTCATGGCCGCGATTATGTCGATGGCAAGCTCTAAGTTCTTGCGGCGGGTGATGCGAACCGGCGCGAGGAACACCCACTCCCGCTTGCCCCATCGCACCTCTTTCTGAAGCGCGAGCATTTGGCGTGAAGCGGGCAGAAAAGCCGCAGGGTCGATGCCATTGGGCACTACCTCGATATCGGAGGCCGGCATACCGAACAATGCGGCCATCTCTTCACGGCGCTGCTGGGAGATGGCCACATATGTGACCCCGGGGAGGCGGGCGCTGATGAGGGTCCATGGCCAGCGCGGCTGTAGTTCCTCCCTGTACAGGGGGTTGGTCCACGCGAGGTCGTGGCACCACGCAATCCACCGCCGGGCGCCTTCACCGCGTTCCGCCAGCCTTGCCAGCGCGGCGGTGAGCGGCAGGTTTTTGTGCATGGTAAAGACGTTGTGCACTATGCAGGCATCGGCCCCGTCCAGCGCACCGACCAGCAGTCCGTAGATGCATTCCACCCATTCCTCGAAACGCCGGGCGGAGCCGATTTCGTCTCCGAGCAGGGCCTTCTGCACACCGAGTATGTCAGGGTGGCGCGAGTCCAGTTCCGGTATGATGGTACCCTGCAAGCCGATGGTGCGCGGGTCGCCCCGCCCGGCCAGCAGATAGGGTTTATGCCCGTTGGCGGAGAGAAGGCGCGCGTGGGTAGCCATGATGCTCTCCACGCCGCCCAGCACGGGTGGGCAGGCATAATGAAGGATGGCTACACGCAACGGGCTGGTTGACGCGCGATGAACCATTGTGTAGATCGCTCAACCTTCAGAAGCAAGCACGGCAGCGGACGACCCGCCGACCTGCAAGCCGGCTCCGTCAGGTTGGAGTACGCCGTCGGCAACAAGCACCACTTGAAGGGCGATTATGGCAACTTCGATCATCGAGAGGTCAGGTCGGCGGGTGGTCATCTTCTGCAAGGCGAGGGCCGGGGTCAGCAAAAAGCGCACCACAGGCACATGGTAGATGTTAGCCATGAATCGAATGAACTCGTATGCCACTGCGGCAACCAGCAGGATGACCACCACGCGCCACAGCAGTCCGAGCACCACCGGCTGACCTCCCAGAAGCGCAAATACGATCGTGGCAAGCACCAGCACGACGAGTAGGAATGTAGTACCACAGCGCGGGTTCAGCACAGTGAAGCGCTGAACTGACTCCGGGGTGAGTGGGGCACCCGCTTCGTATGCGTTGATAGTCTTGTGCTCAGCTCCGTGATACCCAAAGACGCGCTTCATATCTGGCATATGGCCTACAAGCCATATGTACCCAATGAACAGAGCAAGCCTGATCGCGCCTTCTATAAGGTTGTGAACCACAGCTGAGTGTCCGGCTCCTGTCCCGAGTCCGAGGCCGGTAAGCAGGTTGGCCGCATATGCCGGCAGCAGGAAGAAGAAGCTAACCATAAACACCAAGGCTATGCCGAGGCTCAGCCACATGGTGCGCGTATCAGGCGTCTGCTGCCCATGGAGCAACACGTAACTTTGCCGTACCTGCCCCTTGGGCAGGTGGTTCGAGGGGCCGCCTGCGTCACCGAGCAGGGCAAACGGCACAGCAAGGTCCTGAGAGGGTTGGGCCACCCGCCCAACAGGCCGCATCTCTTCTTGAGCGGCTACGTTCGCCGAGAACATCAATGCCCTGACGCCCAGACCGAGGGCATCTGAAAGAGAGAGCAGCCCACGCAGAAAAGGCAACTTCATCAATGGGTGGCGATACAGCCCAGCGTTGAGAGGCTGGTGGTGAACCACGATATCGCCCTGCGGCGTGCGCACGGCTACGGCCATGTGCCTCTGGCCGCGCATCATGACGCCTTCGATGACAGCCTGTCCGCCGTAGTAAAACTTGCCCATACAAGCGTATTGTACCAGATGTGCGGCGGCCCCGCCAACGCACAGTCCCGGGCTGGCGGTTCCACCCAGAGCACAGAGCGCGGGTGTCCCGCCCGCATGCCCCCGCAGCGTAACCCTCATCGAGGGTCGCTTATCGAATCGTGACCGTAGCGAGCTGTGGGTAGTCACCCAGCGCCTCGCCGCGCTCTGTGAACGCAGGGAGTCGGCGACCTCCGATGCGGGTGTACAGGCCGGACATGAGCCGGTAGGTTCCGGGCCGGGTGTCTGGCAGGATGGCGAGGGGGAAAGTGTCGGAGATGACTTGGCCGGGTTCCCAGTACACGGTGGGCTTGAGGCCCTGCCCCGGCTCGTCGTCTTTCTGCCCAACCTTGCGATTGGACCCGTCAACCACATGGTTGAAGACCACGTAGCGTTCGGACACGGGTTTGGTCGTCGTCCAGTACAGCGTCAGGTGGAGCAGACCACCACCGTCCAGCACCGGCGGGTCAGGGCGAATCGTATAACCGAGCAAGATGATGCTGGTGCCGAAGCGCCAGTTGAGCGCGTGCTCCATAGGTAGCTGAGGAGCAGCCTGTTGCCGCCCGGTAATGCGCAGGAGAGCGCCCTGCTGTTCGATGCCGTAACGCGACAGGAAAGCCTGATAGGGGCCGAGCAGATAGACCTGCCTGCCCTCGGCGTGCCACGCCTCTATCAGGGCGTCTCCTGCGGCCAGCACCGCATCGGTCACGACGAAGGGTTGGTTCGCCCGCCAGCCTTCCACACGTTGAAAGTACAGGGCCTCGTTGTACTCCGGCCAATCAGCGATGAGCACTGCTGTGTCGGGGAGGCGCTCGATGTCGGCTTTGAGCTGTTGCCAGTGCGCCCGCCGGTCCAGACCGCTGAAATCCACGCGGATGTCGGGCCGGGCAAGGCTGGCTCGCGCCGTGGCCCAGCAGAGGATTACCAGCGCCAGCAACCCCACAACGCTAATCGGCAAGCCCATCTGCCCGGTGGCACGCCCGGCAAGCAACCGCTCTGCGGCCCGACCGGCAAAATCCATTGCCCATGCCAGTCCCGCTCCTACCGTCACGCACCACATGAACAGCGGCACCCCCAGATAGTCGCTCACATCGAGGATATCGTACAGTGTGGCGAAAACCAGCCCGAGGATCGCGGAAACAAAACAGAGGGTGGTGCCACTAGTTCGAAGCAAAGCCGAGCGCCTCATTGGCTCGGGGCGCGACGGGTCATGCGTGCTGCGGGCGTGCCTGATGGTCTGCGCCACCCCCACAGCCGCGCCCACAATGCCCAAAAGGAACAGCACCCTGCCCGGCCACCCCCAGAAGACCTGCTCTTCCAACAGCGACCTGAGCCGAGGCAACAGCGGCCTGTCCAGCGCCCCTTGAATCACATCCACGGCGGACTCTCCGGAGAACCAGAACACAAAGCCCTGCCAGTTGTTGGGGTATGAGGGATTGGTATGAGCACGCAGAGGCAGATAGATATACAGGGCGAACGGCGACAAAAACAGCGCCACAGCCGCCAACAACCCTCTCCACGAGGGACGGGCCACCCCTCCCCACCGCACGGCGGCTACGGCGAACGCCAACAGCAGGGGCACGTAGAGCAGGGCTGTGCGGTGGTGGCTTACCGCCAGACCGCACGTCAGTGCGGGCACCTGAACAGGCAAGCGACCTGCGGCCCACAGTAGAACGCTCAAAAAGCATAGCCCCGTGAGCAGGGTATTGAGGCTGTTGATCTCGGCCACGCTGGCCTGTGCCCACGGCACGGCCTGCACCGCAAACAAGCCCGCTGCTCCCGCCGAAGCGACCACGTTCCGCGTGATCCAGTACGTGATTTCGTACAGCACCCACACGGCCAGCGCGGCGAACACCAACGACAATAGATTTACCCTGAAAGCGGCATCTCCGAACGGGATTATGCTGATCCATACACGAGCTACCAGCAGGTACAGAGGGTAGCCGGTGGGGTGGGCGATAGCCAGCGAGTATGCCGCCTGCTGGAATTCGGCACTGTCGATTGTGCCGCCGAGAGATGGGGCGAGCGTGCGCGAGTACAGCAGGGCCGCGCCCACAGCCAGCACCGGGCCGAGCAGGCGCGGAAGTATCGGCGTTGGACCACGCGCAAGGTGAAGCAAGGGTCACATCACCTCTCGTACCAAATCGTCATGAGGTGGCTGCAAAATGGGTGCAAGTTCTTCTTGCGGCCTTTTTCAAAAGGAGTGGGCACCAGCTCTTATAGCTCAACCACCCAGTCTCAACAAGCGAGCGGCATTGCCACCCAGCACCGCGCTCAACTGCTCGTGGTCGAGGTCACAGGCGCGCACTCGGGCGAGGAACTTGGCCTGCGACAGGATCGGGTAATCGGTGCCCCACAGGATGCGACCGGCCCCCACCAGCCGCACCGCCACCTCGAAGATGTCCATGCTGTACAGAAACACCGAGGCGGCCGTGTCATAATACACATTATGCAGGGCCTCGCGCACTTCAGGCATCAGTTCGTAGAAAGGCAGGCCCCCGCCCCAGTGTGCAAGCACGATCTTGAGGTCTGGGAAATTCTGCGCCAGCCGCAAGAGCTTCCACGGGAAGGTCTGGCCTTTGCCCGGATATTGGTGGCCGATCGGCTCGCTGCTATGGGTCAGGAGAGGTCGGTCATAGTGCATCAACACCTGCGCGCAAGCTTGGAGCACCCCGCGGTCCTCGATGTCGAAGCGCTGTCCGTCCGGGCTAAGCTCACCCAGACCCATAAGCCCCGCATCCAGACAGCGCTCCAACTCCTTTGCATCACCCCTGTCCAGAGGCTGCACGCATGCAAACCCGATTAGTCTGTCGGGGAAGCGATGCACCGACTCGATGATGTAGTCGTTGTGCGCCCTGCACAGGCCGCCATCACGCCACGCGAACCCCATGACCACCGTACGATCCACGCCCGCCGCATCCATGGAGGCCACCACCTCTTCGGCAGAGGCCAACTTGCGCTTTGGGTTCTCGTACAGGGTGGCAAACCACGCATCGCGCTCCATGTAAGAGGCGCGATGGGCACGCACTTCGTCCGGGAAAATATGTGAGTGGAAATCAACGATCACGGACCGGCTGCCGGTGGGTCTCAGTTGGCCGTAGGGGTGTGGCCGCGCACAGGCTCCGCGGCCACCTTGGGCTTGGGCACAGGTTCGGGACGTATGGTTTGCAAGTAGCCCATGAACATGATCGCCACCCCTATCGCCATGGTGATGTACAGATAATCGTGGTTACGAAGACCCGTGAGGCCGGTGATGGTTCCGCCAAGGGCCACCACAATAGTGCCCACAGCCAGCAGCAGCACCCCGATCATGCGGTGCTTCATGATGCGCTTGCGCCAGAACACATAAGCCGACCATAACGCGCCGCCTACCAGCAGCACCGTTCCGATGGTGCTGACGATGGCGGCCAACCACCGGGGGGCCACCGAATATGCGGTCACCGCCTTCCAACCCGCCTCGTCACGCAGCATATCCGCGCTCACCGGCACGGTGAACAGCACATATACGCTGACTGCCGTCACCGCCAGCATAACGGCCAGACTTATATGCGCTATGCGGCGCGGGAACAACAGGTACACCGTGCCCAGACCAAGGAAGCCTACGTTTAATATGGGTCCGGTCAGATAATACACGCGCGCCGTCAGCGGCGACCACGAGCCATTGATATCGGCGAACACCTGACAGGCCGCGCCAAGCGCGAACAGGATGAAAGCTATACCCCATATCAGTTCGTGGGGTCTTCTTCTGGTCGTCAGATAGTGGTTCAGGATCACTATGGCAAAGGCCGCCGCAATGATCGTGGCGCTTAAGGGCAATATGGTCAACACAGGAAACTGGGGCATGCAGCTACCTCACCTACACCATATACATCACACTATATCACACAGGATCATACAGGGTCTGGTAAGCGGCGTCGTGCTCATCGGGGGTTGGTCGAACCACAACCGCCCGACAATCTAGTTTACAACACGCACTCACACCCTGCAAGGTGGACGTTCTGCTGGGATCAATTTGACAATCGCCATGCCATTAGGTATAGTGATTCGCAGTGCCCTGTAGTCTCGTGCGAGGGAGGACCAGTTGAAGAACCTGCTTGGCCGCCTCATGAGCAGGCCGTTCGACGAACTAAGACTGATCGGCAGCCTCTGGGGCACATTCACCAGAGACCCCAACCCCACGCACAACGACCTCGCCATCGCAGTCTATCATACCATGGTGGACCGGTCGGCCATGCGCGGCATGTGGGAGAGCCTCGACCCGCAGGCTCGTTCCTTCCTCACGTGGCTGCTCAACCAGCGCAACATGCTGGCGTTGCTGGATGATCTGCCTGCGCAACTCGACCGGCCCCCCGAAGAAGTGCTCGCTCTGGTGGAGGGCGTGCGCCGCACCGGCTTCGTAGATGTGGACGAGGTGCTGGTGCGCGGCAGCCGGGTGGTATCATCCGGCGACAATCTGTACGCATGGGCCACCAAAAACCAGCCCCAACCCGCCAAACGCAAGGTCGTATCGCTGCCCGCCGAAGCCGCCAGAGTGCTCAGGGAAATAATCGAGGAGAACAGGCGGCCCGCCCCCTTCGACGACTCCTTTTCAGAGTTGATGGAACAGCTTCAGGAAGACGAGGTGCGTCGGGTGGCCGCCGTCTGGAAACTGCCCGAAGCTTCGAAGTACTACAAGTCCGAACTCATCAATGTGATGAGCGAATTCCTTGCGACTGGACAGGGGCGAGCGCTGATACTGTCGCACCTGCCGCAGGCTGCGCAAAGCCTGTTCACTTTTCTGGAGGGCGAGGGCGGCAGGGCCACTACAGCCCATGTAAAGAGCCATTTCAAATGGGACGAGCGAGAGTTGCGGGCTGCCCTGTGGCCCTTGAGCCAACGAGCGCTGGTGTGGGACGTGCTGTCCGACGACCGGCGCTACCTGTTCATACCGCATGACCTAGTGAAAGGCGCGCCGCCGTCCGCCGGTGTTGTGCCCGCCATCCAGCCCAGACTGGAGGCCCCCGCCCCCGCCATCACAGAGCGCAGGGAGCCCTACGAAATGCCTTGGGACCTGCTCACCCTGCTGGCCGTGGCCGCCCGGCAGGACCTGCCGCTCACCCTACAAGATACTCGCATCACCAGACGGCTCGCCAAAAAGCTCAACGATGCCTTCATCCACCCCACCGACATCAAAGCCGGCACCGATTACATTGACCTGCTGGTGCATCTGGCACAGACGCTAGGTTTGCTGGTGGAGGTGCAGGGTGAACAGCCCGCGCTGGTGCTCACTGGCAAAGCCAACGAATGGGCACAACTGTCGTTCGACGCCGCATGTCGGCGGCTCTACGGGCTGTGGCAGGAAGACCGCAAGTGGACCGAACCGGCGGCCTACGGTACCATCTACTGGTGGAACAGCGACCTCACCGGCGCCAGAAAGCGGCTCATCAAGCACCTGCTCGACCTGCCCACCATGCAGTGGATCGGTGTGGAGGGCTTCCTGCGTAAAATCCACCTGACCGAGCCGTTCCTCATCTGGAGTCAGGAAGAGTTGGTCCGGCGGTTCGGCCTGCGCGCCTTGCAGGGCTTCCGCAGCCAGTGGTTCGATATCGAGGGACGCATCATAGCCGATATGCTTAAGACGATGCTCTTCTGGCTCGGGGCCGTGGAGTTGGGGCGCGACAGGCACCGCAGATTGGTGTCGTTCCGGGTCACCGAGCAGGGCCGAAGCCTGTTCAGCAACCAGATCGCCGAGCAGGCCCCCCGCCCCGCCAAGACCCTGCTCGTCCAGCCCAACTTCGAGGTGTTGGTGCTGCACCCTGAGAGCGAAGTGCTGTGGGACCTGCTCCGCACCGCCGATCTGGTACGCCACGACCGGGTAAGCGTTTACGTGATCAGCAAAGAGAGCGTACAGCGCGGTCTGGAGTGCGGCCTGAGCGTGGAAGAGATAGTGGGCTTCCTCGATGCTAACACGGGCAAGAAACTGCCGCAGAACGTGGCCCAGTCCATACGCGACTGGGGACGGCAGGTCAAACATGTGGGCATACAGCGCGCCACCTTGGTGGAGGTAGACGACCCACAAGTGCTCGACGAGTTGATGGCCTCTCGAAAGACCCGCCGGTTCATCGCCCGCCGCCTGTCTCCAACCGTAGCATTGGCCAACCTGCCGCAGGTCGGCGACTCGGCCCGGGACGACCCGTGGCAGAGGCTCGCCAAAGAACTGCGTTCCGCAGGCTATCTGCCCCGCCTCAGTGCGGAGGGGGTCGCGCACGAGGACCCGCACGAAGGCGAAACACCGGTATCGTCCGAAGAGCGCCCCTCGGTGCTGCCGATCACAACCGGCACGGGTGGAAAAGCTCAATCAAGCAGGCGACGCGCCACCAACAGCGTATCCATGCCCAATAAGACCGGCACCAGCTAGCAAGGGCGGGGCACGTTCTGGGGGCACGTGCATCTCGCCGTACGCTTCTTCCCTATCAGGTATCAGGTGGGAAAAGGACCAAAGGATGATTGCCGGACTGGAAGGAATGGTGGTAAGTTTTGGTGTGGACCACTTGGTGCTGAATGTCGGGGGCGTGTATTACAGGGTGTTCATGCCCGCCTCGGAGGTGGCCGCCAATGCCCGGCTCGGCGAGAAGGTACGTGTGCACACCCATATGTACGTGCGCGAAGACCAGTTGGCCCTGTACGGCAGCACTGACGAGCGCCAGCTCAAGATGTTCGAGTCGTTGCTCACCGTGACGGGCATTGGACCGAAGGCCGCACTGTCCATCCTGAGCGCTCTGCCGGTAGAAGCATTGGAAAACGCCATCGCCGCAGGCAACGTGGACCTGTTGACGCGGGTGCCGGGCATAGGCCGCAAGACTGCGTCCCGACTGGTGCTCGAACTGAAAGGCAAGCTCGATCTAGTGACCGCCGCGGGCATAGCGGCAACCCCAGCCGCCGCCAGTGAAGTGGTGGAAGCCCTCAGCGGACTGGGGTATACGCCCGCTGAGATTCAGGCCGCCCTCACCGCCCTGCCCAAAGACCACCAGCTTACCACCGAGGAAATGGTCATGTTCGCCCTCAAACGACTGGGGCGATAATTGCGCGGGTAGGGCCGGACCCAACCAAAACAACCCACAAACACGACAACACGGCATGGCATGGCATGGCAGAACATGGCACGTCTCGTCTTAGCCTCTCAATCTCCCCGGCGCAGCGCACTGCTGAGCCGCATCGTCGGCCAATTCGAGGTCATAGCCAGCCCTGTAGAGGAATCGGGGTCGGGCATCACCCAATATCCGAGCGAGCCTCTCGAACCGATCTCTCTGCCCGAAGGCTTCTCCATCCCGCGCCAGTCCGACCCGCGGCTGTGGGCGTGGAATAAGGCGATGGACGTAGCCGGCCGCATGGACCGTCAGGCAAGCCCCGACTCGGTGGTGCTGGCGGCGGACACGGTGGTGGTAGGGGCGGGCAAGCTCTTCGGCAAACCAAGCCACCCAGATGAGGCGGTACGCACCCTGCAAGACCTGCGGGGTACTCATCACTATGTGGTCACAGGTTATGTGCTTCTGCCCGTGGCGGAAACGGGGCCGCGCCCCGAATCTGCCACCATCCGCGCCGTTTGCACGCGCGTGGTCATGCGCGACTTCACGCAGGCAGAGCTTGAGGCCTATGTAGCCACAGGCGAGCCGATGGACAAAGCCGGGGCCTACGCTGTGCAGGGGTTGGGGGGCGCACTGGTGGAAAGGGTGGTGGGCTGTTATACCAATGTGGTGGGACTGCCTGTATGCTGCGTGCGCCTCGACTTGCTGAAGCACAACATCAAAGTACTGCCCTATCCATCCGGCGGGTTCTGCCCGCTGTGCCCGAACGGCGTGCAGTTTACAGGTACAGGACGAGAAGGCGCGGCCCCCACCCCCACCCCCAGCACCTAGACGAACCGCGCGAAAGCTTCGTTGCCCACCAATCGGCCCCGCGGCGTCAGCCTAATGCGATCGCCGTGCACCTCCAGCAGGCCAAGTCCCACCAATGCTTCGATCTCGCGCCCGTACACCGCCTCCACCGGCAGGCCGAACCTCCGGCGAAACTGCTCCCGACTGATGCCTTCGTTCAGACGCAGGCCGAGCATCATGAACTCGCCCATCTCCACCCGCGGGGCTATCTCCTCCTGCTCGGCAACCACCACCTCGCCGCGGTTCACGCGGTCAATATAGTCCTGCGGTCCAAGCACCACCGAATAGCGGCGATGCTCCCAGTAACCATGAGCGCCCGGCCCGAAGGCCAGATACCGCTGGTCATGCCAGTATATGAGGTTGTGGGCGCACGGCTTGCCTCTGGTCCAGTTGGAAATCTCATACTGCTCGTAGCCAGCCTCGGCGAGGCGGCGGCATATCAGCTCGTACATCTCGGCCACCTCATCCTCACCGGGCACCTTGATAAGGCCCCGCATCACCCCTATATACAGAGGCGTATGCTCTTCCACGATAAGCGAGTAGCAAGACAGATGCTCAGGCAGAGGGTCCACAGCCAGCAGACGATCCAGCGTGCGTTGCAGATGGGCGAGGTCTTGCCCGGGCAGGCCAAAGATGATATCGAGGTTGATGTTGGTGAACCCTGCCTGACGCGCCAGTTTGTACGATTCGAGAGCGCCCTCCGAGGTGTGTATGCGGCCCAACTTCTTCAACATCAGGTCGTCGAGCACCTGCACGCCCATGCTGAGGCGGTTGATGCCCGCGCGCAGATACCCCTCGAAGCGCTGCGCCGATATGGTGCCGGGATTGGCCTCCATGGTGATCTCGGCGCCAGAGGTTATCTCGTAACGATCGCGAGCGGCGGCCAACAGTTGCCCCAGTTGTTCGGGGGTGAGCACGCTGGGCGTACCACCGCCCACAAATATTGTGCTGATACGCGCGCCCGCACAGTCTGGCGTGCCTTGTAGTTGCCAGCTCGCCCCACGCCGTATGTCTTTGCACATCGCCTCTACAAAGGGGGCATACTTGTCCTGCATCCGGGCATAAGAGTTGAAGTCGCAGTAAATGCACTTCGCTTCGCAGAACGGTATGTGCAGATACAGGCCGATAGGCTCCTGCCGCCAGTCATAGTGGGACGAACCCGCCCCCATGCTTGCTCTGGGTTGTACGAGGGTATGGCTCATGCTATGAGCATTATACCAATAAACTAAATGCGGTTGGCCCCGCCCACAGCACAGGGTTGTGGTCCTTATCAGCCACCGATGCCTGCCGGAACCAGAGATCGCGCTTCCACCAGCAATTGGGGGTTATTGATCGGGTGGTCAGTGCATACTCATGCAAGCTGTTGGAGGGAAAGGGGAGAGCCGGGGAGGGTTTCCGCCCTCCCCAAGCCCCTCCTCTATTAGCACTAGGCTATGGCAAGAGGGTCACATCCTCGTGACCGTTGGCGACCCCCGATTATTCGTGGAACCAGAGATTGTGATTAACTTGACAATCTTTTAGCCGGCTGATATACTCCTCTTGGAGGGTGGCGTCAGCGGCTACCGGTTTCCGAGCGCAAACATGACTACTCACACCGCATCACAACTCAATCTTACATTGAAGCAGATCCTGTCTCCCATCTGGGAAGACATCGGCAAGATTGACGATATCCTGCGTTCGGTCGCCGACTTAGAGTACCCCATCTTGCAACGAGGAGTAGAGGCTATCATTGCCGCCGGCGGCAAGAGGTTGAGACCGGCGGTTCTTCTTCTGTCGGCCAAGTTCCACGACTACGCGCTCGACAGCCTCCTGCCGATGGCCGCGGCCATCGAGCTGCTGCACACTGCCACTCTGGTGCACGACGACACCATTGACCATGCGCTCCTCAGGCGGGGTCTGCCCACGCTCAATTCACTCATTGACGAAGGCACCACCGTGCTGGTGGGTGACTACCTGTTCGCCCGCTCGGCGGTGTTGAGCACACAGCCCGGGGTGCCACGCGCCACGCGCATCTTCGCCGAGTCTCTGGTCACCATATGTCAGGGCGAACTGGAGCAGAAGTTCTCCACTCACCACGTTTCTGCCTCAATCGAGCGCTATTTCAGGCGCATCTACTCCAAGACGGCCGTGCTCTTCGCGGCAGCAGGGGAGATAGGCGGGGTGCTGTCACGCGCTCCGGAGGCCGATGTGCAGAGGCTGCGGCACTACGGCCAGCAGATAGGCATGGCCTTCCAGATCATTGATGATATCCTCGATATACAGGCCACCACCGAAGAGCTGGGCAAACCTGTCGGTGGAGACCTGCGGCAGGGCACGGTCACCCTGCCCACCATGCTGTATCTGGAGACGGCAGATGCGCGCGGTCAGGAAGTAATCCGCAGAGCCATCGAGGGCACTGACCGCAGCGACAGGCTGATAACGCAGGCAGTAGAACTGATCAGGGCATCGGACGCCGTGGAACGCGCGCACGCCGTAGCCAAGAGGTTCGCCGACGAGGCAAAAGCCACGCTGCAAGCTCTGCCCGACGTGCCCGCCCGCCGCTCGCTCAACGACTTGGCAGATTTTGTAGTGCAGCGCACCTTCTAGTGGCAAACTCCTTGCTCACGCCTGCCGGGCTATCGCCCTGAAGACCTGTTCGGCGGCGCCCAGCGTTTGCTCCACCTGCGCCTCACCATGCTCTGTGGAGACAAAAGCCGCCTCGAACTGAGAAGGGGCCAGATAAACACCTCGGTCCAGCATGGCGTGGAAGAACTGTGCGTATAGGTGGGTATCGGCACCTCTGGCCGATTCGTAGTCTATGACAGGCCGGTCGGTGAAAAACAGGCCCCACATGCTGCCCACCGCCGCCGTTTGCAGGGCCATTCCAGCTCTATGCGCCGCCGCTCTCAGCCCATCGCTGAGGGCCTGCGCGGTGCGCCGCAACCGCTCCCACACGTCGGCGCTCTGGAGGTAGCGCAGAGTGGCGATGCCTGCGGCCATGGCGAGGGGGTTGCCGGAGAGTGTGCCCGCCTGATATACACTGCCCGCTGGAGCAACCAGCCGCATGATATCGGCGCGACCCGCATACGCGCCCACCGGCAGGCCCCCGCCTATCACCTTGCCCAGACAGGTCAGGTCGGCAGTGAAGTTGTACAGCGCCTGAGCACCGCCGGGGTGCACCCTGAAGCCCGTCATCACTTCATCGGCTATGAGCAGTGCGCCGTACCGGTCGGCGAGGTGGCGCAAGCCCGCCAAAAAGCCCTCCTGTGGAAGCACAAGCCCCATGTTGCCCGCCACCGGCTCCACTATGATCGCTGCTATGCTGTCCGGGTACTGCGAGAAGAGCGATTCTACTGCGCTCAGGTCGTTGTAAGGGGCGGTCAGGGTGTCGCTGACGGAGCCGTGGGTCACGCCGGGGCTGTCGGGCAGGCCCAGCGTGGCAACCCCGGAGCCTGCCTTCACCAGCAGCGCGTCCACGTGGCCGTGGTAGCACCCCTCGAACTTGATGATGCGGGGGCGACCTGTGTAAGCCCGCGCCAACCGCAAAGCGCTCATGGTGGCCTCGGTGCCTGAGGACACGAAGCGCACCATCTCCACAGTGGGCATGGCTGCGATAATCAGCCTTGCGAGGGTGGTCTCCAGTTCGGTGGGGGCGCCGTAAGACGTGCCCAGCCGAGCCTGCCGGGTGATGGCCTCTACCACCACCGGATGAGCGTGGCCGAGGATGAGCGGCCCCCACGATAGCACATAGTCAATATAGCGGTTGCCGTCCACGTCGAACAGATAAGGCCCTTCACCCCGCTCGATGAAACGCGGCACGCCCCCCACCGCGCGAAAGGCGCGAACCGGGCTGTTTACCCCACCGGGGATAACCTCCTGCGCTTCCCCGAACAACTGTGCCGAGCGTTGGGTGCGAGTAGACGCCGGTTGCTCTTCCATGGGTTGCATCCCTCCATACCAGCCGAGCCGACGGGCTTCGGCTTCATACCTTGTTGAAACGACTGCACATGAGAAGAAATACCATCGGGCACACGCATACCCCGGCACCCCGAGGGTACCCGCCGGCAGGGGCGCTCCCCTGCACCCTCGGAAAGGCTATGTATTGGGGACACTCCCGCACACTGACAACTGGATTTGGCATCAGCCGCCTTCGGCGAGCCAGAGCGCGGCCTGCTTTGCATAATAGGTGATAACTATATCGGCTCCGGCTCGCCTGATCGCCGTCAGGCTCTCCAGCACCACGCGACGCTCGTCCAGCCAGCCGTTCTGGCTGGCCGCCTTGAGCATGGCATACTCGCCGCTTACCTGATAGGCCGCCAGCGGCACATCAAAGCGGTAGCGCGCCCGGTGGATGATGTCGAGGTAAAAGCCCGCAGGCTTGACCATGATTATGTCTGCACCCTCTTGGATATCCAGCGCAATCTCACGCATAGCCTCACGAGCGTTGGGCGGGTCCATCTGGTAAGCTTTGCGGTCGCCGAAGCGCGGCGCCGACTCGGCGGCTTCGCGGAATGGCCCGTACAGGGCGGATGCGTACTTGGCCGAATAGCTCATAATGGACACCGAGCTGTGCCCGGCGGAATCGAGGGCATGCCGAATAGCCCCTACCTGACCGTCCATCATAGCGCTTGGGGCCACGATATCGGCCCCCGCATCGGCATAGGCTACCGCAGCGCGCGCCAGCAGGTCCAGCGTCTCTTCGTTGAGCACCTCACCAGTGGGTGACAGCAGGCCGCAGTGCCCGTGATCGGTGTACTCGCACATGCACACATCGGCGATGACCACCATGTCGGGCACACGCTGTTTGATGGCCGCAATGGCGCGGGGCACCGGACCGTCCGGGTTCCATGCGCCACTGCCCGTGGCGTCTTTGGCCGCCGGTATGCCGAAGAGCAGCACAGCCGGTATGCCGGATGAAGCCACCTCCTCGATCTCAGGAGCCAGCATGTCCACCGAGCGTTGAGCGTGGCCGGGCATGGACGAGATGGGCCTCAGCACCCCTGTGCCCTCCACCACGAACAGCGGGTAGACGAAGTCGTCAGGGTTGAGGGAGGTCTCACTCACCATGCGGCGCAGTGGGGCACTGCGCCGCAGGCGGCGGGGTCGGTGTATACGTTCTGTTGCAGCTTCTCTAGTTTCTCTCATGGTATATCCTTCCGCTCTGACCGCTAATACCAATTATCCCCGGAAATGCTATGAATCGGGAGGGGGGGAGATGAGTGGGGGACACCCCCACACCCCCGGCAGGGGTGCGCCCCTGCACCCCCATTGTGGGGAGGGGAAGAAGTGGGGGACACTTGTACCCCGGCACCCAGAGGGTACCCGCCAGCAGGGGCGCTCCCCTGCACCCCCATTGTGGGGAGAGAAGTGGGGACACCCATCAGGGGAGTGCCCCTGCACCCCCGCAAAGGCCATAAAGCGGTTACGGAGCGCGGGCACCACATCCACCCATAGCACGCGGGCGAGGCCGACACCGTCAATTCGAAAGGCAGTAATCTCAGCCGTCTTGAGCAAACAGCTTCACCAGAGAATCGAGCAACCCTTCGGTAGTGTACTCCTCGGCGATGGCGGCCACCACTAGGCCATACTCTCTGGCGGTGCCGGCGGTGACCGGGCCGATGCACACTATTTTGGTGCGGTTCAGCAGCCCTGCCACCTGTTCGGCGCTTAATCCGGCATCCAGCATGCTCTCGACCGTGTATCGAACGGTTGAAGAGCTGGTGAAGGTCACCGCATCCACTGTCCCGCCCTCAAGCAGCGCATAGAGCGATGGCGCCGAGCGATCGCGCACTGTCCTGTACGCCGTAACCTCATCAACCAGCGCCCCTTTAGCGCGCAACCCCTCGGCCAGAGTTTTGCGGGCCAGATCGGCTCTGGGCAACAGAATCCTCTGCCCCAGCACGTCCCCCAATTGCTCGACCACTGCCTCGGCTACATAAGTATCGGGCATGAAGCGGACCTCGCACCCGATGCGCTGGAGGGCAGAGGCAGTGGCAGGCCCGATTGCCCCGATGTTGCGGGTGCGCAGGTCGTCCAGCCCCCTGCCGGTGGCCAGTATGCGCTGCGCCACGGCTTCCACCGCGTTAGCGCTGGTGAAAATCACCCAATCGTAGCCGGGAAGGTCGGCGATAGCTCGGTCGAGCGGGGCGAAATCCTCCGGCGGGGCGATTGCGATGGCCGGGCACTGCACAGGGACCGCCCCCAGAACACGCAGGCGCTCCACCAGCCCGGCGGCCTGTGCACGTGCACGTGTGATCACGATGCGGCGGCCTTGCAGAGGTGCGTCGTGGGTCCTCGCCGTTGTCTGAGAAGCGTTCATCGCTCACCCCCTCTCCTCTCCTCCCCGTGATCCACTGTGTGCATCGAGGTAGTCTCTTCAACGTCCTCGCCGGCCCGGACCAAGGCGTCGCCACCGGCGGCCAGTATATCTTCGGCCAGCGCGACCCCGACTTGCTCCGGCTCGGAAGGCTCGCCCGTGCGCGTGCCGCGGATAACGCGGCCTTGGAGCGTACCAACCATGCCTGATATACTGAGCCGCGCGCCCGATACATGCGCATAGGCACCTACCGGCAGGGCACACCCGCCACCTATCCGCGCCAGAAACGCCCGCTCGGCCCGGACTGCGGTGGAAGTGTCCCTATCGTCCAGACCCTCCACCAGAGAATACACGGCATGGTCGTCGGCTCGCACCTCCACCGCGAGCGCTCCCTGACCGACCGCAGGTATGAACACCGCCGGGTCCAGCCATTCACTGACGTAATCGGCGGCACCCAGCCGCGCCAACCCCGCGGCGGCCAGCACGATGGCATCATACTGCCCATCGAACAGCTTACGCAGGCGGGTATCCACGTTCCCCCGGATGTTTTCAAGCTTGAGGTCGGGCCGCACCGAGGCCAGCAGGCAGGCGCGGCGCGGGCTACTCGTGCCCACTCTCGCACCGGGGGGCAGGTCTCGAAGGGCCGATCCGGTACGAGACACGAGCACATCACGCACATCCGCCCTTGGCAGGTAAGCGGCAATAACCATATCGGTGGGCAGAGTAGATGGCAGGTCTTTAGCGCTGTGCACCGCCAAGTCCACCAGCCCCGACCGCAGAGCTTCCTCGATCTGTCGCACGAACAAGCCATTGCCCCCGATCTTGCTCAGGGGGTGGTCCTGCAATGTGTCACCTCTGGTGGTGATGGGTTGGAACCGCACGTCGAGGCCGGGGTGAGAAGCGAGCAGCGCGGCGCGCACAAGTTCCGCCTGAGCGAGGGCGAGTTTGCTGCCCCGCGTGCCGATTGTGAGGGTTTTGCGGGCCTGCAAGGCGCTCATGTTCGGGCAGCGAACGTAGCGGGTTGAGCGCCGGTGTCGGGCGCCCACCCTTCAGGGTTCAACGCTATGGAAGCCAGCACATCTATGAACTGGTCGTCGGCATTGGGCAGGCGCGTGCGGTGGAAAACAAGGCCAAGCTCGGCGGCCTTCTGTCGGGCCTCTATGTCTATGTCCCACAGGATTTCGAGGTGGTCGCTAACGAAGCCGATGGGCACCTGCAAAACGTACCGCCTGCCCTCTGCGTGCAGTTGCTCCAGATAATCAACTATGTCGGGGCCGAGCCACGGCTCGCCGGTGCTGCCCGCGCTCTGGAAGGAGAACCGCCAGTCGCGCAGGCCCACCCGCCCTGCCACACCTGCACAGCTATCGAGCAGTTCGCGCTCATAGGGGTCGTCCCACATGCGGATTCGCTCCGGCAGGCTATGAGCACTGAACACTACCGTTACCTCATCGCGCACCTCGGCAGGGAACTGGGCCAACCCTTCGTGTACCAACCGCGCCATCATGTTGCGGAACAGCTCGTTTCGATGCCAACTCTCCACAAAAACAACCTCGGGCTGCCCGCCAAGCCGCTCCTGAGCTTCTTCCACGGCCTTGCGATAGCCCCCTATGCTGATGCGCGAGTAATGGGGTGCGAGCGGTATGGCAATCATACGCCTGATACCTTCGGATGCCATGCGGGCCACCACATCTGCGATGAACGGGTGCCAGTGCTTCATGCCAAAGTAAACTTTGTAGTGCGGCCCCAATCGAGCTTGGAGCTTTTGGGCCACTTCGCGGGTGACCTCGAGCAGGGGCGTCTTACCACCCACCCTGATGTAACGCTCACGCAGGTGCTCGACGGCTTCGAGAGAGGGCCTGCGTCCGCCCCGGATGTGGGTGAAGTAGTCCTCCACCTGATCGGGGCTTTGGGGGGTACCGTAGGCCATCAAGAGCACTCCTACCGGCGCGGTGTCCTCTCCCCCGCCTACATCTGTTCCTTTGCTCATGTGCATATTTGGGTTCGCGTGGCTCATTTGGCGACGGCTACCTCCGGCTCGGTCTGAAAAGCAGCTCCCTGCTCATGCACGAAATCCACCAGCCGCATGAGGTTGTCCAGAGGGGTTTGTGGGAGGATGCCATGGCCCAGATTGAAGATATGGCCGGGCCTGCCGCCCGCCCGCCTGAGCACATCGAGGGCCTTGGCCTCCATCACCTCGACCGGGGCCAGCAGGGCCGCCGGATCGAGGTTGCCCTGTATGCCTAGGCCATAGCCTATTCGTGCCCAAGCCACATCCAGCGGGACGCGCCAGTCAACCCCAATGATGGTGCCGCCATCGCCCTTCATATGCTCCAGCAGGGCGGCTGTGTTCGTGCCGAAGTGGATGAAGGGCAACCCCCGCTCCCGCAGGGCCGACAGGATACGACGCGAATAGGCCTGCACGTATTGCTCATAATCCTGAGGGCTGAGACAGCCCACCCAACTGTCGAACAATTGCAGTGCGTCCACCCCGGCGTCTACCTTAGCGTGCAGATAGGTGACCATGATGTCTGTGAGGCGGTCCATGAGCGCATGCCAGACTTGCGGCTGGGCGTACATCATGGCTTTGGTTGTGGTGAAGTCGCGTGAAGGTCTGCCTTCCACGAGATAGGACGCCAGCGTAAAAGGCGCACCGCAGAAGCCTATGAGCGGGGTGCGGTCGCCCAGCTCGCGCTTGACGATGCGCACTGCCTGCATGACAAAGGGCACATCGCGCTCAGGTTCGATGGGGCGGAGCGCCTGCACGTCGGCCATGCTCCGGATGGGGTGAGCGATGACCGGGCCGACGTTCTCCACAAGCTCGATGTCCACGCCAATGCCCATGAGGGGAAGCATGATATCGGCGAACATCACCGCCGCGTCCACGCCCAGCCTGCGCACGGGCTGCATGGTGACCTCGGCGCAAAGCTCGGGCTGTTTGCACACCTCCAGCAAGGTGTAGCGCTCGCGAATCTTGCGGTATTCGGGCAACACCCTGCCCGCCTGACGCATGAACCACACCGGCGTGGTGTCTACGCGCTCACGGCGGCAGGCCCTCAGGAATCTGCTGTCTCCTATGCTCATCATACCTCCCATACTGTACGGTGGTGATTCGTGTGATTAGTGCAACGCAAACCCGGTGCATGAGCGGCACAAGGGCCGGGGGAAATTCCCCGACCGCTTACGCGACAAGCTCAAGCGCCTCGGCCAGTGGGCGATGGATGGCGGTGAATATGGGTTGGTCCTTCAGGGTATAGCGCCGGGCCTCGGTGGAGCGCAGTGCAATAAGCAGGCTCTGGTAGGAATAGAGGTCGTCGGTCTCATAAGCGACCACAAACTCGTGGTCGTCCAGCCCCGTAGAATAGAGCAGGACCTGCCGCACCTCCGGGTGCTCATGGCCGACACGCATATGCTCGTTCATCATGCCCTGCCGGGCCTCTCTGCTCATCAGATACCACTCAGTGGTCTTGCTGAACGGATAGACTATCAAATATCTCAATCGGTCTTGCAGGTCAATGGCCTGCTCCTGCGTGGTGCGGCGTTTGGTGTATATGGAGGGCCTAGTCATCCCAAACAAGATATAAGTAGTTTGCAGATAAGTGCCCAGCGTCGTCTTACGCAGGTCGGCGTAGGCATCTTGCAGAGCATCCAAGGAGTCGGCTATGCGCCACAGCACCAGATCGGCAGAGGGCTTGAGGCCGGTGGCGCTGTAAGAGAAGGTGCTGACCCGAGATGCCTGCTGTTCGACGAGGCGGGCGAACTCCCGTCTGCCGCGCGCCCGCTCTTCTTCAGACAGGCGCTGCCACTGCGGGTCAACCCTGAAGAAAAGGTAATGCACAAAGCGCGGGCGCTCGGCAGGCGCCCCCTCTACCTCTTCACGTTCGCGTTCCTCAGGTCGGTTAGCCATGTGTGTGTTGCGACTCCTGCGGTAGATACCCCCCGGGTGCGGGGGCCTGCTCATCTGTGCCGTAGAACATCTCGGCCAGTTGCTCGGACGTCAGCTCGCTCAAATCATAGGAGGGTTCAGGGCGGTGGGGTGCCTGCGCCTTCAGCCACTGTATCGGCCCATGCAGAAGCTTGCCCGCCACGCGAGCGGCAAGAGCTTCGACGATCTGGCGCTCTCTGTCGGTGAGGTCGGGCAGTTTGGAAAGTGCCCACTCGGTCTCCCGGCGCACCACTTCGTCCGCCTGAGCGCGCACCGCCTGAATGGTGGGGGCCACCGAGCGGGCCATCAGCCACTCGCTGAAACGCGCGGTTTCCTGCTCGATCATGGCCTCGATTTCAGGCAGGGCCTGCTGGCGCTCTTGCAGGCCGGTGTGCACGACGTTCTGCAAGTCATCAATGTTGTGCAGATGCACGCCCGGCACTTCAGCGGCGGTGGGGTCTATGTCGCGGGGCACGGCCAGATCTATCAGGTAAAGGGGGCGGTTGGCTCTGGCCTGCATGGCTTCGGCGATCTGTCTGCGTTGCAAGATGGTATGGGGCGCCGCGGTAGACGAGATGACGATGTCACTCAACACGAGATATTGGGGCAGATGCTCCCACAGTATGACATCGGCATGGTAGCGACGGGCCACGGTGCGCGCCCGCTCCACCTGCCTGTGTGCGACCACCGTAGTATGCAGGCCGTGCTCGTATAGACAGCGGGCCACGCCCTCGCCCACTTCCCCCGTGCCGATGACTAAGACACGCCGGTCACGTAGGCCTTCGCCAAATATTTGCTTTGCAAGGGCCACAGCCGCATAGCTTACAGAGGCCGGTCGCCTGCTGATGGTGGTTTCGCTGTGCACGCGCTTGCCGAGCGCCACCGCCTTGTGGAACAACTGGGACAGCACTGGCCCGGTGGTGCCCGCTTTGTGCGCGCTCTGCCATGCCCGCCGGACCTGCCCCAAGATCTGCACCTCGCCCAGCACCAGCGAATCCACCCCGGAGGCCACCCGGAATAGGTGCCTGACCGCACTGACACCTTCATGATAATAGGTGTAAGGTTTGAGCTCAGACACCCTTTCGCCGAATGCCCCCGCCAGCATCGCCGACACACCCCGCGCTCCGGAGCATACGGCATACACTTCCAGTCGATTGCAGGTGGAAAGCACCACGCATTCGGAGATGTGAGGCGCGCCGGCCATGCCGGTCAATACGGAAGCCAGTTGCTCACTGTGCAAGTGAATCCGCTCGCGCACCTCGAGCGGCGCTGTATCGTGGCTGACACCTGTGACAACTATCCGCATATACGCATCGCACAAATAAGCTAAAGCGGCAGACGAGCGGCGCACTGCACTGCGCTGTGCAGGCTAAGCCAGCTGAAGGTTGGCGTCCAACTCCATATACTACTATATAGTTCGGCGCCCGATGGGTCAAGGCAAATCAGCCGCGAGTGGGGCTTTTTAATGGTTTTTTCATATAGCCTAGGCACCGCATCGCTCAGCGCGAATGCATGTTCATGCAAGACGTTGTGGAAAGGGGAAGGGCCGGGGAGGACTGCGCCCTCCCTGCTGTTTATCGCCTTTGCTCGAATAGTTGGTATAAGCACGCAACCCCCCATTTTTGGTAAACACTGCGCACCCCAGCATTTCTGATACAATAGAGCCGAAAGAGCCAAATAGATTGTAAACATCACAGGGAGTTACCATGGGTGCTGTGGACACGGACGCGATACTCGAGGACCTGCGCCCCTACAGAGACGATGACATCGAGCAACTTGCTACCCTAATGCACGAGGCTCGCACTTGGCCACCGGTGGGCAAGCCAGCCCCTGATGACATTCTGATGCGGTGGCGGCGCAGGCACGTAACACCTGAAACGGACGTAGCGGTGCTCCCCGGACCGCATGGCGAGCTGATCGCCTATTTGCTGACCACGGAATGGACCGAAGGCGTGCCCCGTCTGGGGTTCGAGCTGGGAGTGCTTCCAAACTTCAGGCGAAGGGGTATAGGGTCAGCTCTGCTGGAGATAGCGCACCGTCGTTGCCAGCAAAGTGCGCTCAGCTACATGACCACGCCCGTGCACCGGCTTCCGGAGGAAGGCCCCCCCGAAGGCGCGCTCTTCCTTGAGCGGCGCGGGTTCAAGAGCGAGCACAGGTACTGGCAGATGCGGTTGGACGATATCGGCAGGCAGGCGAAGGCACAGTGGCCGAGCGGCATCACGTGGCGTCGATTCGAGCACGCCGAGCGCGATGCCCAGATATGGGCACGGCTGGTGCGCGAATCGTTCCGCGAAGACACCACCGCCGAAAGCATAGTCAGACAGATAAGCGAGCCGGGCAACGACCCCCAAGGCTACTTCTTTGCGGTGGACGCCGCCACTGGCAAGGAGATAGGCACTAGCAGGGCACGCATTGACCTATACAACGGCACACCAACGGGCTATATCGGCACGGTGGGCGTTTTGCCCGAATACCGGGGTCGGGGCATCGCCACTGCTCTGGTACAGCATACCGTCAATTATCTGGCAGGGCTGGGCATACACAGCGCTACCCTCTTCGTCGAAGAGGGCAACATCCCTGCACGTAGCCTGTACGCCAAACTGGGGTGGAAACCGGTTTACCGGACCGACCACTACTGGAAGAGGTTGTGATGCCGATCGAGCATTGGAACCCCCGGACAGGGGGCTTAGATCAGCTCCCATCCACCCTGATTGTTGGTGGAACCCCGTTGGTTTATAATATGCGGGGCATGTGCGTGAACCACGTGCCCACAGCGGAGGTTCCAGCCGGTTCGTGAATACCGTAGCCACTCATGACAGCATCCCACCCGACCGCTATGCGTCAAACGCCTTGATACTTGACGGTCGGCTGGTCGCGAGAGAGATCCGCAGGCGGGCGGCGGAAGAAATCACCCCCCTCATCGCCCGCTTCAGAATCCTCCCCGGCCTCGGCGTGGTGCGTGTGGGCGAGGACCCGGCCTCGGTCAGCTATGCCCGACGTATTCAGGAGTCGTTCGCCTCTGTAGGTGTGCCGGTGAGTATCATCACCCTGCCCGCGAACGCCAGCAGGACTATGTTACAGGCAGAGTTGAGCCGCCTGAACGTGTTGCCGGAGATAGCGGGCATACTGGTGCAGATGCCCCTGCCACCACACATCGGATTGGATGCGGTCATCGAGGTATTGGACCCCGCCAAAGATGTGGATGGCATCCACCCTGTGAACATCGGTCGCCTGTCCCTTGGATTAGACTGCTTCGTGCCAGCCACGCCGGCGGGAGGCATGGCCTTGCTGGACTACTACAAGATCCCAGTCGAAGGCAGGCAAGCCGTAGTGGTGGGCCGCAGCAGTGTGGTGGGCAAGCCTCTGGCACAACTCCTGCTTGCCCGTGATGCCACGGTCACCATTGCCCATTCTCGCACACCCAACCTCGACGAACTACTGGCGCAGGCCGATATTGTGGCTTCGGCCACGGGTAAGCCCGGGCTGATAAAGGGCGCCATGATCAAACACGGGGCGGTTGTGCTGGACTTCGGCACCGCGGTGGTCAATGGGCGCATCACCGGCGACGTGGACTTTGCCGGCGCAGTGGAGCGGGCGGGCGCTATCACGCCTGTGCCCGGAGGCACAGGACCGATGACTAACGCCATGCTGCTGAGCAACACCATAAAAGCCATCCGCAAACACCTGTCAGCGATCAGTCGCCAGTAGTTAGTCGTCAGTCGTCAATGCTCAGTAAACCCCATATCCAGAATCGCGAGGAACCGAGGAGAATGCCCGAAACGCCTTCTGCACAGCCAGCACTCAAGCCCATCGTAGAGATAGCCGAGATGATGGGCCTAGGCCAAGACGATATAGAGATGTACGGCACGACCAAGGCCAAAATCAGGCTGGAAGTGCTGGAGCGGCTGAGAGATAAGCCCGCCGCCAAATATATAGTGGTCACGGCCATCACGCCTACGCCGCTGGGAGAAGGTAAGACCACCACCTCTATAGGGCTTGCTCAAGGCTTCCATCATATCGGCAAGAGTGCGGTGGTAGCGCTCAGGCAGCCATCTCTCGGACCGGTGTTCGGCATCAAGGGGGGCGGTTCGGGCGGCGGGCGCAGTCAGGTAGTGCCCATGGAGGAGATGAACCTGCACCTCACGGGCGATATCCACGCGGTGGGTGCGGCGCACAACCTGCTGTCGGCCTTCCTAGATGCATCTATATTCCACGGCAACCCTCTCAAGATAGACATCAACCAGATCGAGTTGCGCCACGTGTTCGATGTGCTGGACCGCTCGCTCAGGCACATCGTGCAGGGGCTTGGGGGCAAGAACAACGGCGTGCCCCGCGAGAGCGGGTTCGACATCACCGCCGCTTCCGAAATCATGGCCATACTTGCGCTGTGCAAGTCCATATTTGACCTGAGGGAGAGGCTGGGCAAGATGGTAGTGGCCTATGATATGGATGGCAACCCCGTGACCGCCGAACGGCTTCGAGCGGCGGGGGCCATGACCGCCATCCTGCACGACGCCATCAAGCCCAACCTGATGCAGACTATAGAGGGCACCCCTGCGCTGGTGCATTGCGGCCCATTCGCCAACATCGCCCATGGCAACTCATCTATTCTGGCCGACTACATAGGCATTAAGTGCGGCCAGTATTTGATCACCGAGGCGGGCTTCGGGTCGGACATGGGGTTTGAGAAGTTCTGCGACATCAAATGCCGGGTAAGCGGCCTCAAGCCCGATGTAGCGGTGGTGGTGGCTACCATCCGGGCGCTCAAGGCGCATTCGGGGCGATATCGGGTGGTGGCAGGCAGGCCGCTGGACCCGGAGCTGACCCAAGAGAACCTGAAGGCGCTGGAAGAGGGCATGCCCAACCTGATCGCCCATATAGAGATATGCAGGCGGTTCGGTCTGCCGGTGGTGGTGGCTATCAACGCCTTCCCCACCGATACCCCTGCCGAGTGGTCGCTGGTCGAGCGGGCAGCGTTGGAGGCAGGGGCGGTGGCCGCCGTGCCCTCCACCCACTTCGCAGACGGCGGGGCGGGGGCCGCCGACCTTGCCGGCGCTGTGGTCGAGGCGTGCTCTCGACCATCAGACTTTCGGTTCTTATACCCGCTGGATATGAGCATCAGGCAAAAGATCGAAACCATTGCCACTCAGATTTACGGGGCCGGCAGCGTAGAGTACAGCGAAGAGGCCGAGGAGCGCATAGCCACCTTCACGCGTCTGGGTTATGGTGACCTGCCGGTGTGTATGGCCAAAACCCAACTGTCGCTGTCCCACAACCCCAAATTGAAAGGCAGGCCCACTGGCTTCACCCTGCCCATCCGGGATGTGCGTCTGTCGGCGGGGGCGGGTTTCATCTATCCACTGTGCGGCACCATGCTCACCATGCCGGGCCTGCCATCAGACCCTGCCGGCGCACAGGTTGATATTGACGAGCACGGGCACATCGTGGGCCTGCGCTAGCACAACTCTCCCCGGCCCTTCCCCTTTCCACAACATTGCAAGGAGGGGCTTGGGGAGGGCTGTGCCCTCCCCGGCCCTTCCCCTTTTCCCACCAACATCTTGCATGAACATGCATCAGCTATGGCCGGATGCCAGCATATATCACTTGATGAAATCGAACATATGTGCTAATATATCCCTGTCATCGCACGATAAGGAGGCACATATGAGCGAGAACAATCAATTGGCCTCAGGCAACGCCCTGTCTCTGCCTCAGCGTGCAGATTCCGGGCTGCACACGCTCTCGGACGAAGCATGCGCTCAGGACAGGCACAACCTCTTTATGCAGACCCTCACCTCGGCGCAGGTGGACTTCTTGCTCCAGCGCACGCCCAAACACGAAATAAAATATCGTCAGGGTCGAGGCGGCCTGCAATTTGCCTATGTGGAACATGGCTATGTGACCGAGCGGCTCAATCTGGTGTTTGGTTTCAACTGGGATTTCGAAATAGTAGATAAGCAGATCCTCGAAGACGAAGTGATAGTGCAGGCGCGCCTCACCGTGCGTACTCCGAGCGGCCAGACCATCGTCAAGACGCAGTTTGGCGGCGCGGAGATCAAGCGTCACGCGTCGGGCGAGAAGCGGGGGCGGCCCCTGTCCATCGCCGACGACTATAAAGCCGCCGCGAGCGATGCCCTTAAGAAGTGCGCGTCGCTATTGGGAATCGGCCTTGACCTGTACGGGCGCGACCGTCCTTATGACGGCGACAGTGATGACAGGGATAGCGATGGTGGTGGCGATGGTGATGTTGATGGTGGTGGGGTCGTGGTCGAAAATGCGAAGGCGAGGGCGAAGGCGAAGGCACGCCCGAATATGCTTTCGGGTAATGCTCGGTCAGGCTTTGAGCCAGTGGATGCAGGCAGGCAGAACGCCTGCACTCCAGACCAGCTACGCGAGATCGCCAGACTGGCCGCTAAAGCGCGCATCGCCCCATACGATCTGGCCGCCAGTTTGCGCGTTGGCGATCTGGGTGAGCTTACGCATGCACGGGCCGAGCGGGTGATCGCCCGCCTGCGTGAGCGTGTGAACAGATTGCAGCAGGCGTCCTAGTGCTACCTCACGCAAGCTATTAGGGGAGGGGAGGGCCTGACCCCAAGGCCTCACCCTTGTTCGCACAACATGTGCTTTGAGGTAGCCTGTGCCGCGGATACAACCCCATCGTTTCATGAAATATTAATGCGTGACAGCACCGGCTTAAAGCTTGTCCGTGCCCAAAGCCGGTGCTATAATACTCTCGAATACCACCGAGTAATACCAATTCTTCGAGGTAGGGAACTGAGGACCGGGAACTGGGAACTGGGGACTAGGGGACACCCCTGCGCCCCGCACCCTCGCCGTTTATCGCCTTTGCTCGGATGGGTTGGTATAATGCGTGAGGCGACGCACTCACGTTTCAGGAGGACCAGTTTGCGAACAGACACCGGACCACCTGTCAGCAGATCGGCCCGGCGCGGCATGCGAGACGAGACGCGACCTGCACGATCTGCAACCCCCACTCCACCCCGCCGTCGGGCACGTCGCCGTCCAAGACCTATCACCATAGCCATCGCGGCTCTGGTGGCTGCGCTGTCTATCGGCTCGGTGCTTGCAGTGTTGTTCAACGCTTGGCCTCTTGCCGCCGAGGTGCACCCACCTCCACCCACGCCCACCCCTCCCCCCGCCGTGCGCGGCCTGATCGTCGAAAAGGCCGGCCAGCCGAGGAAGGAAGGCGACCAGTGGATCGTGCCGGTGAAGGTCACCAATCAGGTGAGGGTCGTGCCGTTCGCTCAGGCCAACCCTCCCGCCGGCACGCCC
The DNA here is from genome assembly GCA_034437815.1 of Chloroflexia bacterium. Classification (GTDB taxonomy): domain Bacteria; phylum Chloroflexota; class Chloroflexia; order QHBQ01; family JADMIH01; genus JADMIH01. The sequence continues at coordinate 36,186 of DAOTTC010000100.1, forward strand.
ACGCCCGAACCCGTGCCGGCCAATGTCACCTACGCCACCGTTAACGTGTTCTTTTACGATGCTGAGGGTAAAATCGTGGGTGGGGGCAACGGCAATGTGGTCAATCTGCCCTACGGCCAGAGCAAGGTGATAGAGGTCGTGGCTACCGGCCTTCAGGGCGATTTCGTAGATTACGAGGTGCGCCCCGGCGTGGTGTGGACCGACCAAGACCCACCCAGAACGCCGGAGAGTGACAGCCCATTCATGCCGTGGAGTGCAGGCCGGCCTATTCGACCGTCCGCCGTTCCTGCACCTCCCGCAACTTAGGTGTTGCGTGTGCCCGGCCTAGCCAGACTGGCCGGGCGTTCTTTTGCCTTATTTTGGTTCGGCGGTGGTGTGCGGAGTACCAAGCCCCGGCCAACACCTGTCTATAATCCTCTGCTATAGCTCAATGCATATGCAAGAGACGTGTCGTGTGATAGGGGTACTCCCCTGCCGGGGATTGTGGAGGCGTCCCCCAATCCCCCACTTGTCTTCTCCCCACAAATGGGGGTGCAGGGGCACTCCCCTGACGGGGGTGTGGGGGTGTCCCCCAGTCCCCACTTCTCCCTTCCCTACAATTCTATGGCGAATTGGTATGATGATTGAATAGGAGGAGAGCAATGGTGCTCAGACAGGCATTCCTCACATTATCTAACAGCCGGGAACTGCAAGATGTGGCCCTGCACAACCGGGCCGCTCGCAAATTCGCGCTCAGGTTCGTGGCAGGTGAAACCTTGGACCATGCGGTCCGCGCTATCAGGGCGCTCAACCAGCAGGGTATCATGGCTACGGTTGACCACCTCGGTGAGAATGTGACCGACTCGCGGGCCGCCGTGGCCGCAGCTGACGTCTATCTGGAGATACTCGATAGGATACATGCCGAGCGCCTCAACTCCAACGTGTCGCTCAAGCTCACGCAGATGGGCCTCGATATTGACGAGGAGCTGTGCTACCGCAACGTGGCCCGCATATGCGAGCACGCCAAAGAGTTGAACAATTTTGTGCGCATAGACATGGAAAGCTCGGCGTACACCGAGCGCACCCTGAACATCTTCCGAAGGTTGTGGCACGAAGCTGGCTATAGGAATGTAGGTGTAGTATTGCAGGCTTACCTGTATCGCACAGAGAACGATGTGAGGGAGATGAACCGCATTGGGGCGCGCGTGCGGTTGTGCAAAGGCGCGTACAACGAGCCGCCCACCGTGGCCTTTCCGCGCAAAGCCGACGTGGACGCCAACTTCGCTCGCCTGACCCGCCTGCTGCTTACCGAGGGCAATTACCCGGCCATAGCCACGCACGATGAGCGCCTCATCAACTACACAAAACGGTTCGCCGCCGCCAAAGGCATAGCCGCCTCGCGCTTCGAGTTTCAGATGCTGTACGGCATACGCAGGGAATTGCAGTTGGAATTGGTGCGGCAGGGCTATAACATGCGCGTGTACGTGCCCTACGGCACGGAGTGGTACCCGTATTTCATGCGCAGGCTTGCCGAGCGCCCGGCCAATGTGGTATTTGTAGTGAGCAGTCTGTTCAAGCGATAGTTACCGGCCCCCGATGTAGAAGGCTTATGGAAGATCACGAACAGCAGAAGCCGCCGCGATTGGAGTTGACCGGGCAGCCGGCGTCGGCAGAGATGCCGCCTGCGAGACCACAAAACCCCCGAACCGACAGCACAACCCCTGCCGAAGCACAGCCCCAACCGGGCAGGCGATATCCTACCCGTATTGTCTCAGACAAAGGCCACACCGACCGGAGCCAGCAGGCCGAAACCGGAACCCCGGCACAACCCCGGCAGGCAGAGTCTACGCCCCAACGGTCGGCAGGACACAAAGAGCACAAGATTCGCCCCGACCTGCGACATGAAGAGGTCATCAAGGGTAGCCATCCCGGCGACCGCATCATCCGCTACCCGCGCCGCCGGGGTCCCTTCCGCTTGCTTGGACGGGGAGGGGAGCGAGAGGCCATTCTGGCCGCCTCTATCGAAACCGAGCGCCCCCGTACGGCGGTGGGCCGCGCGCTAAATGTGCTCAAGCGCATCCTGATCGGCGAGCCTATAAGCAGTGAGCACGCCATCCACGAGCGCCTGACCAACCTCAAGGCGCTGGCCGTGCTGTCGTCCGACGCACTGTCTTCGGTGGCCTACGCGACCGAGGAAATCCTGCGCATCCTGATACTGGCCGGCACTGCGGCCCTCAGCCTGTCCATGCCTATAGCCATCGCGGTTATCGTGCTGATGATAATCGTGGTGGCCTCGTATCGGCAGACCATTGCGGCCTACCCCAGAGGCGGGGGCACATACATCGTGGCCAAGGACAATCTGGGCACCTTGCCGGGCTTGACCGCCGCCGCCTCGATCTTGATTGGCTATATCTTGACGGTGTCTGTGAGTGTGGCGGCGGGCGTGGCGGCCATCTATTCGCTGTTTCCGGAGCTGCAACCATGGCGCGTGCAGATCGCCATAGCTATCATTGCCTTTATCACCATAGCTAATCTACGGGGTGTGCGCGAGGCCGGCAACATATTCGCCGTGCCCACCTACATGTTCATAGCAGGCATACTGGGTTTGATAGGTTATGGCCTGCTCCGTGTGCTTCTGAACGTCAACGGCTATCCGGTTTACGAGCCGCCCAGAGACGTGATCCAACCGGAGACCGTGCAGGCGCTGTCTCTGTTGCTGATACTGCAGGCGTTCACGCAGGGTTCCGCCGCCCTCACAGGCGTGGAGGCCATAGCCGATGGCGTGCCCGCCTTCAAGCCGCCGGAGGCCGAAAACGCCCGCAAGACGCTGGCGATGATGGCCGCTATCTCCATCACCATGTTCGCGGGCATTACCTTCCTCGCCTCCGAACTGCGCATACTCCCCAGCGAGCACGAGACGGTGGTGTCGCAGTTGGCGCGCACCATCTTTGGGGAAAACGTGCTGTGGTACTTCATTCAGTTCGCCACGGCGCTGATACTGGTGCTGGCGGCCAACACCGCTTTTTCGGACTTCCCACGCCTGTCGTACTTTCTGGCTCGGGATAAGTTCATGCCCCATCAGTATTCATTCCGGGGCGACAAGTTGGCCTACTCATGGGGCATTGTCACGCTGGCGGTGCTGGCCTGTGTGCTGATCGCCGTATATAACGGTTACACTTCGGCGCTCATCCCGCTGTATGCCATAGGGGTGATGAGCGCGTTCACGTTCTCGCAGAGCGGCATGGTGGTGCGCTGGTGGCGACTGCGCCCGCCGGGCTGGTGGCGCAACTTCGCCATGAATCTGGTGGGTGCCCTGACCACCGCTATGGTGTTCTTCGTAGCCACACTCACCAAGCTGGAGCAGGGCACGTGGATATTCCTCGTGCTCGTGCCCGTGTTGGTGGGCATGTTCCTCGGCATCCACAGGCACTATACTATGGTGGAGAGAGAGGTGGCATCACTCCCTCGGGCCCGCCCCGAAACTTTCAAACACACCTTTATTGTGCCGGTTGCCAAGCTCAACCCGGTGGCTTTGAACGCGCTTGCCTACGCGCGCTCCCTGTCTTCAAATGTCACCGCGGTACACATTGCAGAGGGGGAAGACCCCGAAGAAGCCGAGGCCTTCAACAACCGGTGGCACGAACTTCTGCCCAACACCGACATCAATCTGGTGATCATCGAATCGCCCTATCGCTCGCTTATCGGTCCCCTGCTGGCCTATATTGACGCCCTTGACCAGCAGGCCCCTGATGATACAATAACGGTGGTACTGCCCGAGTTCCTGCCGGCCAGACCGTGGGAGTATCTACTGCACAACCAGAGCGCTCTGCGCCTGAAGGCGGCCCTACTGTTCCGACCCAACACCGTGGTGGCCGACATCCCATACCATCTGGGCACTGCCGAGGAAGCAAGGCGTGCGGCACGCCGCAGAAGGGCGCTTCTTGCATTCCCGTGGGTGCCTGTGTTTGTTTTGCTGGTGGTGCTCTATTTGGTCTACCGCTACATCTTCCCGTGAGTTGAGCCCCACTCGTAGATTCGAACAACCAAATTATCAATACTCTGCTGGTAATACCAATTATCCATAGGAAAGCTATAAATTGTGGGGGAAGACAAGCAGGGACTGGGGGACACCCCCACACCCCCGTCAGGGGAGCGCCCCTGCACCCCCTTTTATGGGGAGAAGACAAGCAGGGACTGGGGGACACCCCCACACCCAGAGGGTGCCCGCCGGCAGGGGAGCACCCTTGCACCTCAGCCGTTCATCGTCTTTGCTCGGATAATCGGATAAGTGGTATAAGGCGCTACCCCCTCCGGGGCAGAAGGCCCATGGTGTCGAGGAAGGTGCGGGCCACAAGGGCTTCGCCCTGCGGGTTGAGCGTGGCAGGTGGGATGGTCAGGGCCACCCTCTGCTTGTAAGTGGCGGCCCGTTCGTACACTGCGGTGAACGCTTGCTCTACGTCCACCACCGGCAAGCCGCGGCCGGCGGCAATGGCGCGTAGTTCTTGATTGTAGGCTCTCAGCACTGCGTTGACCGGGTGCTGCACGTCGTTGCCCACCACCACCGTGGTAAGCAACACACAGCGTGTGCCTGCCTGTGATGCTTCTTCGACCAGCGCCCTTAAATCCTCCGAGAAGCCGCTCAGTCGCTCCAGCCTGATGTTCGTGGGTTGTGGCGGGTGGTGCAGGTCGGCATCCCGCTCGGCTCCGACCTCGTGTTGTTCGCCGTCGGTCTCAGGTTCATTGGGCCAGCGGTGTTCGGCACCGATGGCGAGTGACCCCGGTTCGTCAAACGAGGCCAGCCAGCGCTTATACTGCTCCATGATTTCGGCGGTGGCAGGTTCGGCGAAGGCGTCGGCCAACCCGACCGCCAAGACCAGCCACGCTGCACGGGTAGCGCGTATCGCGTCGAGCAGGCCGGACGAGCGCAGTGCCGCAGGGGTTTGGTGGTGTGCCCCGATGCTCACGAGGCTGAGCCGGAGCCGGGAATGGAACCGTTCGATCACGCGTGCCGCCACGCCCACATAACCCGGCTCTTGTGGGGTGATGTGGTCACCGGTGAATACTATGGTGTCCCCTTCGCGCACGAGGGGCTTATGTTCTGGGTGGAAATACTGCATCCTGCAACGTGGGAGTGGGTGGATGGCGAACAGCCATAGTGTGCAACAGGTGGTGGGGCATAGGAGGGCCAAGCCTGATTGACCCTCCCCTCTCACATACGCTATTGAATAGTGCCTGTGAATTCGGCCTGTATCACTGCCCGGTCCGGGGCCGGGTCGCCGATGAGGAAGAGGGTGACACCCGCGTGGTCCTGTGCCATAGCGCTGGTCACGGTGAACTGTCCTTCCTCGTTAGGCGGGCCGTTGTAAGCACGCAGTGAGCGGCTGACGGCAAACACAAACGTCTGGCCTGTGTTCATCACCAACTTTATCTGATCCCCCTGCTTGGCGCTCTGGAAAAGCTTCTCATTCTCGCTGCTGTATGGGATGTAAAGCAGGTGGTTGGCGTAGGTGCCCTCTATCCACGTGGCGGTTTGGGTGTCCTGCGGCGGCTGCCAGTCAGGCAGCAGGTTATTTCCCGGCTGCACATCGAAGGCAGTACCCGCGAACTCAAGGCGCACGGGCGCCCGTGACACTACCCCGCTTTCCCCTAGTATGGCAACCACAGTGGCTGTTACTGCGGCGTTTGGGTCGAGCGCTCGCTGTCCTCCGGCAGTGGGTGTTGTGGCGGGCGCGGTCGGGCTGGCTGCGACGGTGGGGGTAGGGTGAGCTTCTTCTGCGGCTCCGGGCACAGGTGTGCCGATCTGGCCGGGTGTGGTGCCATGTTCCCCTTCGCCACCCTCGGTGCGCTGTTCGGCGGGTGGTGCTGGTGGTCGGGGTGCGAAGGCGTTCATAACCGGACCGGCCACCAGAATGCCTACCACCAGCAATATCAGCGCAGGGATGATAAGTTGTTTCCACGTCGTAGGCACGAGGGTGGACACGTCGGTTGCGTCATCGGTGTGCCCACCATGTGCGGCATGGGTGACGTGGGCGTCGTGCAGGTCATGGTCGTGAGGGTGGGCGGCGGTCGCTCCCGTATACGCATGCCCCGGCGCTTCCTGTGTGGAGTGGCCGGTGGTAGTTACATCACCGGCAGCGGCTATATCGGGCGGGCCTTCCGGCTCGCCGTGATCCTTGTGCTGATAACGGTTGTGATGGTTCGATGTCATTCCAACAGGCCTCTTAACCCAAGTTTTGCTATGGCACGCGGTCCGGCAGTTGCACCGGGGGCAACCATATAGAGTGCGTTTCGCGTGCCGGGAAATTGTTGAGGTTCATGTTGATGCCCAGATAAGGGATGTAGATGCGGTGGCCGACGGCGGGGATCCTGAGCCAGCCGGTGCCGTTGGCCGACGTGGTGATACGGCCCGACACGACCATGCCACCGTCTCCATTCAGGAAGTATACGTCTATGCCCCTGATGCCTTCGCCCGCATCGAAGCCGTCATTGCGGTTGCGGTCGTAGAATATTCTGAATAACACAGGCGCATAGCTCGCGACTGGGTTGGCCTTTGCCTCTATGACAGGGGGGACGGGTGGCTGAGGTGACTTGGGCTTAGGATCTTCTCTTGCGCCGGTGATCGGCACATTAGGGATGATAGGCGTCGGCTCCTCTGTCGGCTCGATGATAGGTTCCACGGTAGCCGTGGGCTGTTGCGCCGCCGGTGGAGTGGGTGGCGGCGTGCCGGCGAGGGTGGGTGTGGGCACAGGCGGTCTGGTGGGCGGCTGGGTGGGCTGCACCACGGCCGTGGGGATAGGTTCGCGCACAGGCGTGCCCGTGACGGGTGGGGCGATGATGGCCGTTGCGGTGTTGGGGGGTTGTGGTGCGCCCGGCACCACCGCAAGGCTTAAATCGTAGGTCTGCTCCGGCCCGCCTATGTCCCCGGCATTTTTCACCTGTGCGAAATACCAATCGTCGCGCACCGGATAGAAGTCAATGCGCGATGCCACGCCCTCGCCGCCGTCGTCGTTCTGGGCCAGTATGCGCCGTGCGTCGCTGTCGAATATGTACATGTAGGTATCCAGACCGACGCCCAGATTAGATGTGCGGATGGTGTACACCTTGCCCGCCCTTGCGTAGAAGCGCACCCAGTCCGCGTCGGTGGCCGGGCAGATGGTATGGCGCTGGGTGCTGCCTATCAGGATGACCCTCGCCGTCTCCGGTACGCCGTCGGGTTCATAGGCGTCGGTGCACGGCCCTTGAGTGGGGGTTGGGGTGAAGGGGCTGGGGGTCTGCGTGCGGGTGGGCGTGGTTGTGGGCGGCAGTTGCCCCGTGGACGAGAGGCCCACCGTGTACTGATAGCCGGGGCCGCTCCGATTGCGCTTGTCTCGGATGCGCAGGAAATATTGCCCATCGGCGCTGAACGAGTAGTCAATCCTCGAGGCAAGCCCCTGACCGGGCTGGTAGTCATCGTTCTCCGCCAGTACGTTACCCCTCGCATCGTACAGGGTGATGACCGTGTCAACCACGGCGGCAAGGTCTTTGGTGTACATGCTGTACACCTTGCCGGTGGTGGCGATGAAGGTGACCCAGTCGTGGTCGGTACCACCTGCGGCCTTGCACAGTATGTGGACCTGTTCGGTGTTGAGCTCTATGTAACGGGCCGAGGACATGTTGTCGTCGGGTTCATACATGTCTTCGCACCCCGTCGGCACGGGTGGGGTGGGAGTGGGGGTGCTCACGACCTGCCCGCTGATACGGAGATTGTACAGGTAATCCGGTCCGCTGGTGCCGCCGCTGTTTTTGTCAATGATCTGGATGCGAAAACTCTGACTGCTGGTAGGGCGGAACACGATGGTGCTGTTGCGCGAGTTAGGGTTGTCGTCCATCGCCAGCAGGTTGTTGTTGGCGTCGTACAACCGCATGACGGTGTCTATGCGCGAGCCTACGGCTTCGGCCTGCAAGGTATAGGTGAAGCTGGTGGACATGGACACCGCCGTCCAGTCCTGATCGGCGGCGGGGCACAGCCTGTGCACGGTAGTGGTGTCCACGCTCTGGTTGCTGGCCGTGGCGAAGGTATTGTCCGGTTCGTAGGGGTCGTCGCATGAGGGCGCGCCGGGAGAACTTGCGATATCGTCCCAGTCAGTACCCTGATCGGTGTCTTGGCCGTCTGGCCAGCGCTGCAAAGACTTTGGCCCGTCCTGCGCGGGCAACTGTGGTATGTTGGCGGTGAAGAAATAGGTGCGGAACCGCTCATAGTTGGGCCAGTTGGGGTTGGGCGAACTGCCCCAGTTGACCACGTCTATGACTGTATCGGTGGGCGAAGTGTTGACGAGGCCGAGGAAATCTGTGCGGTCGAGGCCGGTGGGGCCGCCTATGGTGTTGGTGTGCAGTTGGGTTGGTCCTATTACGCGAAACTGGCCCGGTCCGATTACTGGGTCGTCCAGCCTCGACAGGGGTGTGGAGCCGTCACGGTTGTAGATGTAGTACGTAGAAAGGTTGATGGCGACAGCGCTGGTGTTGTACAGCTCGAAGTACTCGTTGCCGGGGTTCTGGCTTTCATATACCTCGTTGATGACGAGGCCGTTTGGGCTGGTGGTGGGCTGTTGGGCTTGGGCAGGCTGGCTGGCCTCTACCCTGCCTATGATTATGAGGCTGGCGGCGGCGGCCAGCAACAGGGCAAAGGCACCCAGCGCAGGGTATACGCCGCGGTGCACGGTGCCGCGAGCGCTGTCTGATGGTGATGACCGGTGAGCATGGTGGCGGCGCGGCGATGACAATGGTGATGGTAGCGACGATGGCGATGAAGACATCGAGTGGCAACTCTCCTTTGCGCCCGTTACGATACTTGCCCGGCCCTGAAGTGCGGGTGCAACTAGCCTATGATACTCGATTTACGCACACGTGTCAATGCCCATGCGCCTGACATCCGGCCATAGCTGATGCATGTTCATGCACGACGTTTGGGGAAAAGAGGAGGGGCTTGGGCAAGGCATAACCCTTCCCAAGCCCCTCCTATCTGGGGGAAGGGGGTGGACCTCGTGATGAAATTGAGGCAGAGGCAAAGGCAGAACCGAGTGCCCACGGCACCCGGTTCTGCTTCTATAGGGTATAGGCTTAGACCACTCGTCTCACTCGTCACCACGAGGAGC
>DAOTTC010000101.1:0-57429 GCA_034437815.1 Chloroflexia bacterium
GCGGCGCAGTTGGTTGAAGGCCTGCCACGACACGGGGTCGGTGGTGCGGTGGCCCAGCAGAATCTCCACGAGGGTGCCCACCGGGTCGAGTATGGGCCAGTTGGGTTCGCCGTACTCCTGCCTGAGCAGGGCCAGCACCGCCCTTGCTTTGGCCCTGAGGGGGTCGGCACCGGAGGCAAGCTCCTGCCGCGCCCGGTCCAACTCGGCCTGCACCTCAGCAGGGTCGGGCGGGGGGCCGGGCGGAGGCCACTTCTCGCGCTGTGTGGTGTCTATGGTAGGCATTGTAGCCTTGTAGCATACATGGGTTAATAGAGATTTAATAGAGATGTTGAAAGTCAGTAATATGGGCCAATAAACGTCTTGGCAAAGTAACGGATTTTAGTAAGCGTTCTATTTGCTGGATGGGATAAGGTTCCGCGGCAGTTTTATAGTCGTCAATCCTCTTAAAACTCGGCCAACGTTCTCTCCATACTGCATGTGTGATTGCATCTACCAAAGGCGTAAACTCCCTGAAGTTATCTTGGTTTAGCGCATCTGCACGCCTAACGCTAGGGAGAGTTGAACGGTGTATATCAAGCCTGATAAGTCCCATAAAACCATAAGGGGGTTCATTTCTACCACGCAGGCGTGTATACCATGTAAGATGAAGCCCGCTATAGTTACCCACCTCATCTGGCGTTTCACGACTACCTTTTATATCCACTTCTTTCGAGAGTAATGCAACTGGAGAGCGTTCAGATACTCCAATCTGCATCACATGCTCTGGATGTTTGGGCCGCAAACGCTGACTCTTAATCAACCCCACAGCTTTGGCCAGCAGACTATCCTCAAATATTCCGTCCTCCCTATTCAACTCTCCCCTGAGAGCCTCGGCGGCTTGCGCGCTCCACTTATCGATGAAAAATAGAGGGCCATCAACCAAAATCCATTTGTCAGGATGTATGCCTCGAAAGCGAGCTAAAATGGCGAACTCTAATCTTTGTCTGAGCGTTGCCGCACGTCCTTGAGCGCGTGAACGAATCAACCCTTCATCGAAAAGCATGTTGCCAGTAATAGCGTTATTATCCCTAAATCTTGTTTCTCGATCTTTTTGGGTGCTTCGAAATGTTGTATCGCATAATATCCATTCGTTCAGGTCTTGGGGGAAACTAAATGTCTGAGGGCCCACATCCCAGATTGGATCATTGACTGGAATGTCCAACTTCGCCCCTGCCTCTTTCAGGCCTTGAAAGGGAGCTAATAAGAGGAGTCGAGAGGCGATAAGATCGGGTTCAGTAAATAATCTGCCATCAACTGTCCTGAGAAGGACTCCAGCGGCAATATGTGCTATATGGATGGGTACTAAAGCCCCACCGGGCAAGGGGAAGCGCCAGCGCAATACAGTCCTTTGCACACCATCAAGAAAGGCCTCAAATCTTATCTCCTCTGATGGCTGCTGTACAGGTATAGGCGCAAACGACCCATCCTGTCGCTCAATCATTTTGAGGTCTACTTCTTCAGCGAAGAAGTGCTGGATAGATAATTCTTCTTCACTAAGCGAACTGTGCACGGGAAGCGATTGACTATCTAATTGCTTGATTAAATATTGAATCTGGTCAGGAGGAGGCACCATAAGATCCTTACCTTCCTTTTTTTAACTCCTCATAAATTTTATGCAAGGGAAGTGGGAAATGTACAAGCACGGGCCGCTTATGCAAGCTATGCCAGAGTAATATCCAGCCCTTATCTAATACCATCGCTTTTTGTTTCAGCCCCTCGGCCAGCCAAGCATAAGGCGGTTTGCGGATCTCAACAGCGTGACTACGACCAACAGCAAATGTAGAAGTGTTTGCCAAAACTTCTTCGTCGACTTTAGATGCTAACTGCTCTGCACCGCAAAGAGCTAACCCTACACTTCTACCTCGCGCTGCCATCTCAACAATTTCATCCTTCAGAGCTGAAAACTCTCTACCTGCGGGTACAAATTTATTCAGCTCATCTACAAAGATTATAATGTGCTTCGGAAACTGTGCTAAATCACCTTGCAAGCTACCCGTTAGTTCTTGGCTTTTTCTCTCTTCCAACGTTTTGAATATGGTACGAACAATAGTCTGAAATACCAAACGTTGCCCCTTATCACTCAGTTGTGTGATATCTATCACCCATAGTTCACCCGGCTTAATCTGCTCAACGAGCATTGGCTGATCAGTATTTTCTGATGACAGTATGACACCCCTAAGTTGATTGTCAATGGCATGCTTCATCCTACCCAGAATCTTATTCGCTGTCGCTCTATGATGTAACGACTCTCCAAAAGTAAACCAATCTCCATTTTTACTAACATTTATCCTCTTCCTAACCTCGCTCATTAGCGAATCAAATGTATAATCCCCATTTCTTGCAACTTCGGCCATAGAAGCGATAAGCGCTTGAGCCTTCTCATCAAGATCTGCGGGGTCAAAAAGAGCATACAAAGAACCTACACCTGAGTTTGCTAACGTCTTAAGTGAGTATGTGAAGGAAGTAATGTTCTCGCGACGTTGACTAAGTACACCACCCTTAAAGTCAAAGCGCATCGGCGCGAAAAACTTGAATTTCTTTTCAGCGGCCCATTTGATTGGGTCTATACAATAATCATCTTTTGCCTGCTGCCATAATTTAATAGAATCACCTAACCGTGCATGGCTCTCCCATTTTTTAAGCTCAGACCAGTCCCGAGGCAATTCATCAATGAACATCAAATCCGCTTCTTTTACATTGAAAGCGATGGCGGCAATTGAGCCCCCTCCTTCACCTTGGTTTTGATAATTGTGAGCAAGAAGACTGTAAAGCAAAAACAAAGCATAGCTTGTCTTGGTAGCTATTCCTGACGCACCGGAAATGTTTATGTGAGCGGCCTCATAACCCACCGTATACCTTGCATCTATTCCAATTGGAACTGGGTTATGTTGATCGTCATAAGTAAAACCTGCAAGGATCTCATATTCGGATGAAATATCGGATCCATAAGCTTCTCTAATTTCAGAAGCGGTAGCAAAGGTAACCGGCCAAGCGCCGCGTATTGGTTCTGTACGCCCATCCGAGCGGCGGATAACCTCTACCTTCGCGCTCATTATTATCGGTAGTTTCGTTGGCATCTCTTTATCGGGACGCCCGAATGCGTGGGAGTAGAAACTATCCAGCATGCCTTCTAAATCACTCATAGCTTGAACTTCACTAACTAACCCCGTGACTCGTATACCTGCCAGATTGCGAGCCGTTACCAGACTACCGGTTTCAATATGAATGTCTTCCTTGTCTTCGACCCAAAAGCTGAACTCTGTCGGAGTGGTTGGGGTATGAAGCGTAGGGGCCACCCTACCTATTATCTTAGGCTGGGTCTCACTTGTTACCTCAGGTATTACAGCAGGCTCGCTAGGGGAAGGCATCCCAACCTCTTGATCCGGCAATGCCGGCTCTATTGCTCCCACTCGCACTCCTAGATTCTGGAAGAATTCTGCTATATCTTGGAGAACATCGGTAGTAAAGTGGCTATCAGTATTCAGGGCATACTCGATCTGCTCAGCAATTCGCTTTAGGGTACGGGGCGAGCCAACCTTATCAACCAGCCTCCTTAATACTTCACGGCGCTTTTTGCGATCTCCCCTTGCATTTGCATAGTTGCTTATTTTTTTCTCGCGTTTTAGCCAACTATCGAATTCCTTGTTCTCATCAAGGAGTTCTTCCAAGTCAGCTTTAGATAAAGTATCCTCTGGGTCTTTGAAAGCCAGCATAATCAATCACTCCCCCTACCGGCGTCTGTCATCCTGCCACAATTCCTCAACTTTCCGGCGCTCCTCCTCAGATATCAATGTCATATTGAGCCGCTCCTGTAGCTCCAGCAGTTCGGTCAGTAATTGCTGACGCACTTCTAAAGTCAGGCCGCCGGGCCTGCCATCAGGGCGGAGGCGGCGGGCCTCTGGCTGCCGGGTAAGTGCCCTGACACGCTGTCGAAACTCATGCAGTGGCCTGAGGTGCGCCCACTCCTGAGTGGATATAAGTCGTTCCATGGTCCTGTCGCGCTCCACAACCGTGCACATCCAGCAGCCGAAACGCGTTTCCCGCCCGTTATAGACCCCTGTTTCAAGGTGAGCTGTAGGATATCCAAGCACAGGCGCATAAAAATTCAGGAAATCCCATACATCACATTCCGGCCAGTAAGCTATCGGTGCCACATAATCCACCATAAGGCGAGAGCTGTGTTGATACCACACGCCCTGCCCACATTCACCGCCCCGACTACATGTATGTTGAAGTCGAACGTCCCTGCTGTGTGACTCGCCAAACCGCACACCCGTCAGAACAGCTGTTGCACCGGGCATAATAATATCCCGCAGTGCCTTCTCAGCCGGATAGATTTTCAGGCGTTCGGTGCACCATCGAAATCTCTGGTGGGGAGGTGGATATCCCTTTCCAAGCACGCAGACCCAGAACCTGTCCTCCATATCCGGGTACACAACGTGACAGTGAACAGGCAGGGGCGCAAGCCTTGGCATGCGCTCCAGATGATTCAGAAAATTAATCGCATACTGATGAATGGTCGGGATTTCCATCCCGGTATCCGCATATATGACGTCTATTCTCTCCGGCCCATCCCTCGCCCCCCTCGCCCCCCTCGCCCCCATCGCCCCCATCGCCCCACCCCGCTCCATCAAAGCCAGCGCTGACTCCAGAGCAATCACCAGAGTGGTAGTGGAATCCTTTCCACCCGAAAACGTAACAATCCAGCGCCTGAGTCCTTTCCGGACAATCGACGAGAGCACAGCCTCAGCGTCTTCAATACGCCTGATGAGTCGTGCTCGATCCTCCCTGTTCTCTTCACTCTGCTCCTGCCCTGTTTCCAGATAATGTGTTTTCATTACGTTCCGCAGGTCCACAGTTTCATCTCCTGCTGAAGGCAGTATATTATACATCTACCATTTGCGAGGCGTAAAAATTATACCACGAACCGTGGTTATGCAACGACTCGTAAGAAAAGTAAGGTATCGGGCAATAGTTCAAGCTAAGATAGTCATACCACAGGGCCGGGCGGAGGCCACTTCTCGCGCTGTGTGGTGTCTATGGTGGGCATTGGTGTATCTTCTCTCGTGATGCTCTATCAAATCTAACATCCAGCCATAAATATTTGGGCGCAAGACCCTGCGCCTCTTGGGTCAAATCCGATTGCTATCGCTGCTCAATATTATCGGGTGGGGGCAGGTTGTCTACCAGTTCGCGTAACTTATCGCGCAGTTGTCGGGCTTCATCGAAGGTGAAGGGGGGCCAAGGAGTAAAGTAGATGCGGTCGGTCTCACGCTCGATGTCATCGCGCACCAGCACGCCCTGCGGGGTCAACTCCAGCCTGTCGCCTTCCCGCACAATGTATTCCTTGCCAAGCAGGTAAGCCACGCTGCCCTCGACATCCTTGGGGTTCTGCTGGCCGCGCAGGGCCGCTTTTAGTTCAGGCATTGTATGACCCTTGCCCGACCAGATGAGAGTAAAGGCGGCCATAGGCGGGCCTTCCATCTCGGCGTCGCGCCACGCTTTCATGTGCGCATCGTCACGCGCCATCCACAGGTCATACACGGCCTGCTCCAGCCTGACCATGACGGGCGCGTCCGGGCCGAATGTAGCCAGCGAGCGGCTTCCGGCCAGATGGCTGCCGGGGCGGGGCATGAGCACTGGGTCGGCCAGCATGGCGCGTACCACGCCTTCCAGCTTGTTGGTGAGTGCTTCCAGTTCGCCCTTGGGTAGCGGTTGTAGCCGGGCCAGCGCGGCCCGCGCCCGCGCGTGCAGTTGCTCCACGGCCTGCCATGCGCCGGCGGTCAGGGCAATGTTGCCCTCTTCATCCTCCACGACCAGCCCTCGGGCTTTGAGGGTGGACAGAGGCTCGGCGAACTTGTCCACGGTGGTATAGGGGTCATATGCCCTTATGCGAGCGAGGTTGACCGGTTGGCCCCCGTAGCTGCCCTGTATGTTCCTCAGCGTCATCATGGCGAACAAGGTTGTCCTGTCTATACCCAGTTCGTCCATCGATTCGTTCAGGCTCTGTTGCACCTGTGGCAGACCAGAGCGCCGTTTGCGCAGAAATCGGGGTACGAGCGAGAGGAAGTCACGAAGCACTCCCGGCACGTCCGCTTGTTGGTGGGTGCCCATATCCGAAGTTTACCATATTTACGAGACCTGCCGGTGCAGGGGCGACTATAACGATCCCTCAGAATAAAAGGCCCCACAAGGGATGCCCACTATCCTGTGATTTACTGCCCTTCTATGCCCGATCTCTGACCCACAAGCCCTTACTTTACGGAGGTGAGGTCTTGCTCTTCTACTTCGATCACCAGTGTGGGCAGTTCAGCATGCGGCGGCCTGACGATGGAGATCAACACCGATATGGCGAGGATGGACAGCACCACACCCAGAGACACCGCAGTGGGTATTTTGAAGATGTCGCTTAGGAGCATCTTGATGCCCACAAACACCAGTATCACCGACAGGCCCACCTTCAGGTAGTGGAAGCGCTGCACGAAGCCCGACAAGGCGAAATACATAGAACGCAACCCCATGATGGCGAAGATGTTGGACGTGTACACGATGAATGGGTCGGTGGTGATGGCGAAGATAGCAGGGATGGAATCCAGCGCGAACATTATGTCCGCCGACTCGACCATCAACAGTGTGATGAACAGCGGTGTGGCGTATCTTTTAGCGTTCTGCGTTATAAAAAACTTGCCGTCGTGATATCTAGGGGTCACAGGCATGAAGCGCTCGAATAGCTTGACGAGCGGGTTGGCCTCCGGGTCTATGTCGGTTTCCTTCTGAAGAGCCATCCTGATCCCCGACAGCACGAGGATAGCGCCGAATAAATAGATGGCCCAGTGAAACTGCTTGATGAGCGCGGTGCCCAGCATAATCATTATAGCCCGCAACACAAGCGCGCTCAGGATGCCCCAGAACAACACCCTGTGCTGATATTTGGCCGGCACTGCAAAATAGGTGAATATCACGAGGAACACGAATATGTTGTCTACGCTGAGGGACCACTCGATGAGATAGCCAGTGAGGAATTCCAGACCCTTCTGGTTGCCGCCGTAGATAAACACACCCGCAGCAAACATCAGCGCCAGACTGACCCATATGCCGCTCCATATGAGAGCCTCTTTGAAGCGTACTTCGTGGGCATGGCGGTGGAACACGCCCAGATCGAGCGCGAGCATTGCGAGCACGAAGACGGTGAATCCAACCCACAGCCAGCTGGCGTCTACAAACATAAGTGCAAATGCCTCCTCGTGTTGTCCTTGACGTAAAAAAGCGAGACCACCGCGACATCCACTGCCGTGGTGGTCTCGCCAATCGTGCTTGTGTTTCGCACTTAGGCCAGCCGGGAGGGTTTACTCCGTACTGACGGCCGGCCTGCCCGCAAATGGGTGGCTACTCCCCAACCATGTTATTTATACCAGATAAAGGGCGTGTTTGCAACCTCAGATCTCCAGATCGGTGCCGGGGAAGTAATCTATTTTCATGGCTGCGCGCACTTTGCGCATGGTCTCCTGTGCCACCTGCCGGGTGCGGCGCGTGCCCTCCATCAACACCTCGCGCACGTATTGGGGCTGGGCCTCGTACTTGGCCCTGCGCTCGCGGATGGGATCCAAGAACTCGTTGAGGGCCTTGACCAGTGCGCGCTTCACGGCCACGTCGCCGATGCCCCCGATGCGGTACAGCCGCTTCATCTCTTCGACCTCTTCTTTGTTGGGATTGAACACGTCGTGGTACACGAACACGGGGTTGCCCTCGACATGGCCGGGGTCGGTGGCACGGATGCGGGTGGGGTCGGTGTACATGCCCATCACCTTGCGCTCTACGGTTTGAGGGTCGTCTTTGAGGAAGATAGCGTTGCCCAGACTCTTGCTCATCTTGGCCTTGCCGTCCGTGCCGGGCAGGCGCGGCACCTCGCCCAGCAGTATCTCCGGCATGTTGAAGGTCTCGCCGTAGATGTTGTTGAAGCGGGCCACGATGTCGCGGGTCAGTTCGATCATGGGGGCCTGATCCTCACCCACCGGCACCAGATGGGCATTGACCACCATGATGTCGGCGGCCTGCGACACAGGGTAGCCGAGGAAGCCAAAGGTGACGTTGTCCTCCATGCCCTTCTCGCGTATCTCCTCTTTGACGGTGGGGTTGCGCTCGAGGCGCGACACGGTCACCAGATTGGAGAAGAACACGGTCAGTTCGGCTATCTGGGGCACGAGCGATTGGACGAAGATGGTCACAACATTGGGGTCGAGGCCCACCGCCAGATAGTCGAGGGCCACCTCGAACACGTTCTCGCGCACCTTTTGGGGGTTGTCGAAGTTGTCGGTCAGGGCCTGCACGTCGGCTATCTCGATGTAGCTTTCGTATTCGTATTGCAGGCGCACCCGCTCGGCCAACGAGCCAACGTAGTGCCCCAGATGCAGCGGGCCAGTGGGACGGTCGCCCGTAAGGATGCGTTTCTTCATGCGTGCCAAACCTCTCTCGTTCACCTGTATACCAGATCTCTCCACTTCTGGGAAGCTTATAAAAGAGTGCCCTGCACCCCAAGCAAGCTCATCTTACTGCCTTCCATCCATAGAGAATTAGTATAAACTCCGGGGTGGGGTAACACTAGGGGATATTATACCACGAAGCTCTTGTGGTTCCAGCGCACAGTGGTCAGTTCATATCACACGGATTTGCCTTGCCTGTACGCCTGCACCCACTCGAGCAGGCCGCCCGGGCAGGCGGTGTGGTTGCCCGCCGTGGTAAGCTCGCTGTGGCCCCATACGTCGCCCCTGCCCGCCGGAATGTCCGGGCGATGGTAGCACAGCCAGTCGAGTAGAGCGCGCAAGCCCGCCAACTGGGCCTCGGTGGGCTTCTGGCCCTCGCCGAGGTCACAGCATACAGCGAGGCCGCTGAAGTTAGCATCGCGGGCGTGCCACGTGACCAACTGTTCGGGCTGGGTGCGCCACAGCCGCCCGTCGCTCGACACGCGGTAGTGATACATCAACCCAAAGCCTCGGATCGTCGGCCCGCCTGACTCGTTCCAGTT
The DNA here is from genome assembly GCA_034437815.1 of Chloroflexia bacterium. GTDB lineage: Bacteria > Chloroflexota > Chloroflexia > QHBQ01 > JADMIH01 > JADMIH01. The sequence goes on from DAOTTC010000101.1 coordinate 9,062, forward strand.
CTTATTGATGTGGTAATCGGCCTGCTGGATATAGCGGGCCAGTGGGTCATACCCGATCTCACACCCCTTTGGAGACGGCACCCTTACCGCATCATAGTGTACCACGATGCGCTTGATGTCCTTCAGGCGGCGGGTGCGCCTGTATGGGTGGTCGAGTCGGGCGGGCAACTGGCCCACGATGTCTATGATGTCCGGTGTGTTAGCGCCCTTGCTCATTGCCTTCCCCCATCCCTCAACAGGCGGTACTGGCTGTACGCGCCGGCAGAGGCCAGACCCAGCAGTACACCTGCCACCAAAAAGCGCACAAGCGGGGTGACCGCGGGCCACGCCTGCACAGCCTCGGCCAGTCCAGCCACTGCAAAGCCTGCCACCAGCGCGGCCACGCCGGCCCACCGCGTGGGCAGGCCCAGTATCTTGGCCCACTCAACCAGCAGTGGCACCAACACGATGGCAGGTATGCCTAACAGGGTAATCCCGTTCACAAAGTTCTCCATCGTCACCTCCTTTGCGGGGATGTGCGGGCTGCTCGCTCGCACATCCTCTGCCTGATACCAATTCTCCCTATCCTGTCTGCAAGCGTCTGCTGGTAGCCGACCGCCTCCGTGCCGTCACCTCGTGCTCCAGTTGCCGGGCACAGCGCGTGGCCTGACTGCGTGCGGTATTGCCGGCCCTGCCGCGCTTCTGCTCCTGCCCCTCTAGCCATGCCCATGCTTCAGTGGCCGCCCACAGCACTAAGAGCCTTTCGTCTTCCTCCGGCCCATTCCAGTCTATGTTGGGGTCGAGCCGGTCCCAGTGCAGAAGGAGCCGCATGACCAGTTTGTTCGTGCCCACCTCGTCACCCGTGGCCGGGTTGCTCAGGTAGACGGTGCCGGCCCACAGGCTCCAACTCTGCCTGCGGCCCACGCGGCCGGGGTCGCCTTCCTCTCCCTGCGCTTCCTGCGGCAGAACCCTGCCGGGTGGGCACTCCACCTGCACCACGCCTATAGTTCCGGCGGGTACTTGGAATGTGCGCTGGTTGGCCGCCACGTCCCTGTAAGCCGCACTCTGCATGGGCCACAACCGGCTGTACCAGCCCACCGCTTCCACCAGCAGGTCGTCCAGCAAATCGTCGCTCCACACATGCACGCTGCCCGTGTCGCCCAGTTCTTCCCTCAGTCTGGCTCTAAGTTGGGTTCTGTTACTCATATCAGTCCCCTGTAGGCGAGGCGCCCGCGCTCCCCACCCTTCTGTTGCTCATTTGCTCACTCTACACGCGCACGCCTTTCAACCGCGCCACGGCTAGATCGCGGAACAGCGCCAACCCGCAGTACCATTTGATGCGGGTGCGCCATGCATCCTTGGTCTCCAGCGCACCGAGGTTCTGCACCTGAATGCCGCCGTTGTCCAAGCCGCACAGACCGGTCTGGAAGCCGAACTGCACAGCGTAGATCGAGGAGCAGTCGTTGCTGGTGCCTTCCACTTCGTTGTCCGGGATGTGGTCGTCCACCTCGATCGGGATGCCATCGTACATGGTCACCCGCCGTCCGAATGCATCTACCGAGGTCTCCAGCAGGTTGCCAGACGCACGCCTCAGCGAAGACAGCTTGCGCCTCGACCGCTTGCTCATGAAGAGCACATGGGGCTTGCCCGGCTTTATCATGTCAATCAGTTCGTCCACGTGGTCCAGCGCCAGCACCGCTCCGTTGGCTCCTTTGGAGATGGTGCGCGAACCCGCCGACAGCACCCTCAGCCCGTCGAACTCGTTGGGGTTGGCGCTCGAATCGCCGTTGAAGAAGGTGTTGTTGAACGTGTTAGCCAATGCTTTGGCTTTGGCCGCGATCACCAGTGCTCGCAGGTCGTTAGGGTTCGAATAGGTCTGTTGAAGGAACGCGTCTACGTCCGCGTCTCCACCCAGAATAGCCAGCTTGGCGGTCTTCTCCACCACGGTCATAGCATCTTCTTGCCACGTGTCGCCCACAGCGTAGAAGTCCACCGTGCCAAGCGTTTGCTCTTGGTTATAGCGCAACATGTTGCCCGTGACCTGCACGAAGGGCAGATAGCGAAGCACAGCGCTCTCCTCGATTATGGTCTCCACCACCCCGCGCACCAGCATGTCTTGGGTGAGCCGAGCGGCATCCTGCAATGTCAAAGGCATTCTAGGTTCCTCCTCTCAAATCAGATGCTCCCAGTGTTGCTTCACGGCGCTTTGTGCGTAGTAAAAGGGGGTTTGGGAAGGGGCTGTGCCCTGCCTGACCCTACCCTTCTCCTTTCCCGGCATCTTGCACTAGGCGTTCTGGTGTTTCAAAGCCCACGCTATTTTTGCTTCGGGCTGCATACTTTCCACCACAGGGTCGGTAGCAGAGCGGGCGGGGTTGCCCACCGGCACCTGTCGCTCATACTGCTCCAACATCTGCTTGCGGATTCGCTCGTATGCAGCGCGTGCCTGTTCCACCGAAGCGTCGATTTCCTCAACGGTGTCGCCCCGCACCAGTTCGGGCACCAGCCCCGGCTGCGAGGCCGCAAGCTGGAGGTAACGCTGTAGCACAGTGTCCTCGGGGTTCGGCGCGGGCTGAGCGTTGCCCTGCTCTTCTGTCATGCTCTCACCTCCTTTCTCGACAAATCCGCTTGAACTACGGAGACGCAAAGAGCATAGAGAGCACAGAGGTATAAGGGGAGAGGGACGCGGGTACACGAATGGGTATTAGATGGCCTTTACCCGGTTGACCTCTGGGTCACTCTGCGTCTCTGTGGTCCGAAGGATTGCGTGTCTTGACGATGTTTATTCGCGTCACACAGGTTGGGTTTGCGCGAACCGCACCCGTACAAGCCAGCCGCCCTCGGGGTGCGCCGGGTCGAACTGCTCAACGTTCTGCTCCTCGTAGCCGATCATCTTCACAACGTACACATCCCCGTTCAGGTCCTCCAGCTCAATGGCAGGCAGGGGCAGGTAGTCCAGCAAGTCCTGCCGGATTTCTGCCGGGCCGCGTGCGTCACCCGGCGGCACGCCCAGCAAGCCCACCAACCCGCTAACGGCGGCTACGTCGAACTGCCACTGCCACACACCCCAACTGCCTGAAGTGGGGTCGTTCGGGTTGGTGGGGTCTAATATCCACGGTCGCCACCGCTTGTGGGGCCGGGTCGGAAAGCCCGAAATGCCCGCCCTCCCCTTCCATGCCAGCGGAAAGCCTACCCACTCCCCGTTCCGCACAGCGCCATGTCGAAGGTAGATGTCGTAATCGTCCACGTTTTCTGTCACCCCTCTTCGGGCGAGATGCCCGCACCCTCAGTCCCGGCCATTTGGGTAATCTCCTGTAGCACCCTGCTCCACTCCGCATCGCTGTCGCCTTCCCCTAATGCGTCCATGGCCCTTCTGCGAGAGTGCACGCCCGCCCGCACCAGCGCCGTCTCTTGCCGGACCAGTTCGGTGCGGTCCGAGGGCAGAATCGGCGGCCACACTACGCGCAGTTGGTAGCCGTTGGCGCGGTCCAGCACCTCGCCCGCGCGCTCGTCGCCGTGCAGGGCGTACAGGCGCAGTATCATGCGACTGCGCTCCTCTAAGGCTACGGTCCAGATGGCTCGCTTCCGCGCCACCTTTTGGAGCATAGGCTGAAGCTCGATCTCGAGAGCCACGCCCGACCGTGCCGTGCCGCTACCGTCTCCGAAGGCTGTGCGCGGCATTTCGGCAAGGTCGTGCATCACCCTGTAAAGCAGGTTGATGTATTCGATGTGCAGGCCTACCCCGCCGCCCGACAGCAGGTCTAACAGATAGGCGCGCGCGTCTTTGGGCAGTTCCCACAGCCGCCCCGGTCCCACCTTGATGCCCGTGCTGTCCGTGACGTTCTCCAGCACAGCGATGGGGTTGCCCGACACTTCCAGAATATGCGACAGCACCGACAGGCGGGTGTTGAGGTCGCGGTTCACGGCCATTAGGTCCACCAGATCGCTCTGACCCCACGGCTCTTTGGGCACGCGCAGGTTGGGGAACACCACGTAGGGGATGAAACCGTAGGGGTTGTAGCCGCGCCTTACTACCACATCGTCGCGCCACACTTCAAGCGTGGTCTCGGTCCATACCTCCACTATTTTTGTCGCGTTTGTCGTGGGCGAGACGCCTGCAATCCCATCCATGCCAAGCCCACCCGCGCCCACGTAATAGGTCTGGGTGACCGCGAATAGCTGGCGGTAGTCGTCGGCCCGGCGCACACAGGTGATGCTTGCGGGGTCTACTGCCGATACCACTGGCGCGTTCGCACCCGGGTCCCACGTCACCTTGAAGGCTCCATCGCCCAGCACGGCGCTGTCAATTGCCGTGTCGAGGTCCAACAACGCCAGTGAGTTGCGCTCGTAGCAGGCCCTCAGCAAGCCCTCGGCGTGGCGGGCTGTACGCTCCCCCACCTCGCCGGAACCTTTGGGCGGGTCCACAGCGAAGCTCACCCCCCTGCCCATCAGGTACGAAGCGGCCTTGTTGACGAATACGCGAGCGTAGTTGAAGGTCAGTCGCTTTTCGTTGGGCGCGGGCAGTCCTTCCCACTGGTGGCCGTTGTAGAAGTCGAGATATTCCCGGTATCGCGCTATGCGCAGGCTGTCGGTGGCCGACGGCAAGAATGGCCCTGCCTCTGTCAGCGCAGGCTGCGTGCCGGTGGGTGCCGCCCGTGTGGGCTTTATTGCCAACTTGCCTCACCTCCTTCATGTAGGAAATATGTTCTATTGTTTTAATTCCGCAGGCGGGTTATTTCGGGACACGAATCCCGGGGGATGTGCTGGCAGTTTTGCACAGTGCGGGTTGCAGGGGAAGGAGCAATTCCCCTTATGAGGCTGTAGCTGTAGTGATAATACCTGTTAGCCAAACAAAGACCGTGGATTAGAGGGAAAAGTAGGGGCACCCCGTCAATAGAGCTTTGCTAGCTGAGGTTATAAGTTCTATGATGTGGGAAATTGCGTAATTAGCCAATTATGATAGCTCTTCAGGCTTCATTATGCCCATTCACCATAGGAAGGCTATAAATTGTGAGGGGAAAGACAAGTGGGAACATCCATACACCTGCCGGGCTATTCCCCAACTGGAACTGGCGGACGACTAATGAATGGCAACTGGCTAGTACTCTCTCTAGCCCTGTGAGGGAGCCATAACCATGGCCATCACCACCACGAAATCGTACACCCCGTGCACGATGGCCGAGGTGGTAGTGTTGGTGCGGGCGCGTATAAGGCCGAGCAGCAGGCCGAGCACGAACACGCTGAACAGCGCATCAGTGCCGTACTGAGGAGCATGCGCGGCGGTGAACACCAGATTGGAGGCCACTATGCCGAGCCTCGGTTGCAGCAGGCCCCGCACCATCATCTCCTCACCTATGCCTGCCGTTACGCCGATGATCACCGCACCCACCGGGGTGAGCAGTTGGCTCATCAACCGCTCAAACACCTCCACATCGGTGGTAGGCCAGCCCATGGTCTGCCACAGCCATTGGATCGCCGGGTCGAGCGCGAAGCTCACCACTGCCGCCAGCACCACGCCCAGCGCCACACCTATGCCCGCCTGCACCCACGTGGGCACAACCATTCCCAGCCGCACCAACCCCGCCCGGAACCCGCGCACCATGGGCCAACCTGCGGCGATGAACGTGGCAGGTATGGTCCATACGAACTGGTAAATCTGGTCGAGGGGGCTGATGCTCAATTCCATCTCCTGCCCGGCCTGCTGTTGCAAGGCCCCGCTCTGGATAGCCTCGGCCATTTCCAGCAAGGGTGGCCGGCCCCCAAGCGCGATCAGGGGCACGAACGCGCTCAGGGTGAACAGCGTTAGGAAGGCAAGGGCCACTTTGTGTACGAAGTTGTCGGGGTCAATGGGCATGATACGCGACAGGGCCACGCGCACTGGTCTGAGCAACGTAATCGCCGACACGAGCGTGGCCAGCGCAAGCAGCACCACGCTCCATAGGAGGGCTTGCTCTGCCCCCGGCTTGAACAGCTCCTGAGGGGTGATCGGCGGGCCGGCCCGCGTTGCTCCCAGCACCTCCAGCCTCATGACCGATATGAGGACCAGCCCTAATATGCCCACTATGACGCCCACCGCCAGTATCGCCAGCCAGATGTAGGTGAACACTCTGGCTACCTCATTTCGCAGGCCGGCGTAGGCCAGCACCGCCAGTATAACCACCGGCGCGAATTGCAGTCCCGCCGCGATGAACCTCTGCGGCTGGCCGCCCATCGCCCACGCCACGGTCGCCACAAACAACCCTATTACGGCTATGCCCACGGGCAGGACGTAGCGTCTTGGAGATGTTGGGGCCTGCTGGATTGGAGCGGGAGCGGTCTGCTGTGCCTGTTCTGGCCGGTTGGTCTCGCCTGTATAATCCATCGGCGTGCACTTCCTGTACAGGATGTTTAGATTTGTGTTGAGAGCGCGGGCGTCCCGCCTGCAACAAATGCAGCAGAAATAGCGGGCGTGCCAACTGACGACGCTGAATTCGGCCCTTCCAGTATAGCATATTGGGGCTATCTCGATTATCCAATACACGAGCAAAGATTGTGATAAATGACTGGGATGTAGAGGTAGAGGTATAGAGGTGCAGGAGTGCTAGGGGGTACCCGCTGGGTGCAGGGTACCCCCATATCCCTCTCTGGCCAACTGGCATGGTTCTGGCGACCGCCCGGGCATCACCCAAGCCGGGCCGGTCGCCTGATGAGGAAGGGTGGGTGCGTGTGTAGGGTGTAGTTGGCCTTGGTCTCCAGATAGGCGATGATGATTACCCCCAGCCACAGCGTGCCCACCAGATATGCCCCGGCCACGTCCGAAGGCCAGTGGTGGCCCATGTATACGCGGGATGGCCCAACCAACAGGATGACGCCCGCCAGCAGTGTGAGCAGTGCCGTTCGGAACCAGCGCTGCTTGAGATGGATGTACACCAAATAGAACAGGAACCCGTAGAAGGTCACATAATGCACCACGTGCCCCGATGGGAAGCTGAATTCCTTCAGCTCACTGACCACCTGCACCAGCTCGCGGGTGGGGCGCGGGCGCAGCACGCTTATCTTGATCAACGCGCTTACAATGTCCCCGCTCCAAGTGCCCAGCGTGAACGCGCTCTCCATCCGGAAGCCCGCCAGCCACATAATCAGGCTCAGCACGGCCCGCGTGGTGACGCTGGGCCACCTCCAGCCCAGCTGGCTTACAGTGTGCATCAGCGCATCGTAGAACTCGGCCTTTGGCTTTTGGATGAGTCTGGCTATCTGCACATCCACCGGAAAATATTTATGGCGGCGGGCCAGCACCGCCAGCACCCCGAACACCGCAGTTAGCACCGCGTACACCAGCAGAAAGCGCTTCCCTCGGTATACCGCCTTGCGTGGGGCCACGGTGATGCGCTGCGCCTGCTGTTGCATGGCCGCTTCCACCTGCTGGGTGGCCTGCTTTGCGGTGTTCACTGCCGCCTGAGTGGCTTGCTTGGTGGCTTTGACCACCGGACCTGCCGGGGCCGCCTCGGCAGGGGCCTTCGCAACCGCAACCGCGGGTCTGTCTACGTGTACTGAATGCACGTCTAGCACGCCCACGGCCTGTGAATGCGTGTCGTGGATATGCGCCACATCTTCCGGTTCGACATATGCCGATTGGGGGTTCGTGGCCGTTTCGTCTGCAGGTGCGTTCAAAGGGCGCGGGTTTTTGCCCTCAGGGTCGGAATCGGCAAGGTCAAATGTGGGCATGAGCGATCCCCTGTCGAGTAATGCGTGCTCGCGGTCGTCCGGCACATGCCGGTGCAAATAACATGCCAGCGACAAGATAGGGTGATGTAAGGTGAGGTGGAGTGCCGGGCGCTAGCTTAAGACGTAGCCCCCTGTGGCAGTCGCTGTGCCAGCGTATTAGACGCGAACAGCACAAGCGCACAGCCGGTCGGGAAGAGCAGTTCGTTCACCACCCATGAGAACATGCTGAACATAGGCTGGCCGCTCTGCCGGGTCATCAGCAACAGCAGGCCGCCGAACAGCGCACCCACTGCCAGCCCCGCCCCTATATGCGGCATCAACCCGCCCCAAGTCTGGCGCATCACCCAGCCCAGCACTGCCCCCAGCACCAAGTATTCGATCCCTCTGAGCGCCGGTGACAAAAACAGATCAAATTGGCCCCAGCCGGGCGCTTGGGTGCCGAGCAGTTCGGACACGCCGGCGTGTACTCCCTTCGCTATGTAGAAAGCCAACGGCGCGGCTACCAGCCCGGCCAGCCCCATCACAGGTGGCCTGAGCTGGGACACCGACATGCCCACCGCCAACCCCATGCACACCACGAACGACCATGAGATCTTCTGAGCGAATTCGGCGATGATAGGCTGAATATCGCTTATACCCCCCAGCCGGGCGGCTACCAACAACAGTTCCAATGTAATGCCGAGCAATATGGACAGCCACCCGACCTGTAGCAAGGTCATGCGCAGGTCCGTTGGCCTGCCTTTGTCTCCACCTCGACCCCGCACCTGTGGTCGCACGGGGCCTATAGCCTGCGGTGCTTCGTCTGCACTCGTGTTCACGTCCCCGCCCGATTCCTTGTTCCACATATCCCTGCCCTCCTCATCCGGTGTGGCCGATGGCCTTATACCCATTATCCATAGAAAGGCAAGTGCTACTACATGGCACGTTGTGTAATTTGAGGAGGGCATAGCTCTCCCCAAGCCCCTCCTTTCTCGCCTGTGCGCGGATAGAGGTATTGAGGTATTATGGGGTCCTCAGCTTACCTACCCGTCGAGATAGGAGCCACCACCCACCGCGCGGCACACATATATACGGGCGGGCAGGCCGGTGTGCGCTCTGTAGCGCTTCACCACCTGCTCCTCGAACTCGTGCAGGTGGCTTTCCTGCACGATGTTCACCGTACAACCGCCAAAGCCCGCGCCGGTCATGCGAGCACCCGCGACCCCCGGTACCTGCTCGGCCAGTTCCACGAGCAGGTCCAGTTCCCTTGAACTGACCTCGTAATCATCGTGCAGGCTCACATGCGAGGCGTGCAGCAGTTGCCCCAGCCGGTCCATGTTATGGTCCATGCCAAGCCCCTCCCTCATGAGGGTTACTGCCTGCAAAACGCGCGCGTTCTCGGTGACCACGTGGCGGGCACGCCTGTAAAGGGTCGGGGGTAGAACGTCCCGGTAAGCTTCCAACTGCTCAGGAGTGACGTCCCTCAACTGCGCTCCGGGGCCGAGGCCGAGCAGTGGGGCCAGCACACGCACGGCCTGCTCGCATTCGGCGCGGCGTTGGTTATAGGCGCTGGTGATCAGACTGCGCGGCACGGCGCTGTCCACTGCCACTAGCTTGTATCCGCAAGCTTCCAGATCGAGGGGTACCACCTCGTAATCCAGCGAGCGCGTATCAATCAACAGCGCGGAGTTGGGCTGCGCGAGCGCTGAGATAAACTGGTCCATGATGCCGCTCTTCACGCCAATGAACTCGTTTTCGGCCTTTTGACAGGCGAGGGCCAACCGCACCCTGTCCACGCTCTCCATGCTCGCGCCAGCAAGGCGCACGAAGCACAGCGCAGATGCCACCTCTATGGCCGCCGAACTGCTCAGTCCGGACCCTACCGGCACGTTGCCCTCGACCGCCATGTGTGCGCCGGGCATACTCTTCAGGTCCACCATCCCTTGCTCCGCCAGCGCCCACGCCACTGCCCGCACGTAGTTGCTCCAACCCAACTGCGGTTCGGTGGTCGGGGCGATGGCATCCAGATCGAACTGCGTTCGGTTGCCGAAGTTTATCGAAACCAGATGCACCTGTCTGGATGTAGGCAGTGCTCTAGTGGCGATGAGCACTGTGCGGTCAATGGCTACCGGCAGCACGAACCCACCATTGTAGTCGGTGTGCTCCCCAATGAGGTTGATGCGCCCCGGCGCGCGGGCGATGAAGTCGGGGTCGCCGCCGAAGGCCTGTGTGAATCGGGCTTTCAGCGCTTCGCCCCGTTCGTGCTCGGATGCATAGTCGATGATGTGGTCGTTACCGCCGGTCTGATCACTCATGGGTGTGCTCGCTACGCCGCTGAATAAGGAGGGTAATGCATGATGCTGTTTCACCGCTTGCGATAGTGCTCTTCCGACTGCGCTCGCAGGCGTTCAGCGGCGGTTTCGGGTGTGATATCGCGCTGGGCCTCGGCCAGAAGCTCGAAACCCACCATAAATTTGCGTATGGTGGCCGAGCGCAGCAAAGGTGGGTAAAAGTGAACATGCAGTTGCCACCATGGGTGAGGGTGCCCGTCGGTGGGCCGCTGGTGGAAGCCCATCGAGTAGGGAAAGGACACTCTGAACAGGTTGTCGTAGCGCGTGGTGAGCCGCTTGAGCACGTCCGCAAGGTTGGTGCGCTCTTGTTCGGTGAGGTCGGTCAGCGCTTGCGCATGCCGCCTGCCGAGGATCAAGGTCTCGAACGGCCACACCGCCCAGAACGGCACCAGCGCCACAAAGTCTTGGTTCTCGCACACCAGTCTCTCTTGAGACCTCAGCTCCCGCTCCAGATAATCGCTCAGCATGGGGCGGCCATGCCGCTCGTAGTACTCGATCTGGGCCGCGTGCTCGCGCTCCACCTGTTGGGGCAGGTGCTCGGTGGCCCATATCTGGCCGTGCGGGTGGGGGTTGCTTGCGCCCATCATTGCCCCGCGGTTCTCGAAGATTTGCACGTAGCTGATCAAAGGGTGGTCGCCTAGCTCGGCGTACTGCTCGACCCACGTGTCCACCACTGCGCGCACAGACGTCAGGTCCATCTCCGGGAGGGTGAGGTCGTGGCGCGGAGAGAAGCACACCACCCGGCAGGTGCCGCGCTCGCTTTGCGCTCGCAGCAGTTCGTCTTCGGTGTAGTCGCCGGGGGGCGTGTCCAGCATGAGGGCCGCGTAATCGTTGGTGAACACATAGGTGCCATGGTACAGGGGGTTGCGTGCCCCGCCGGCGCGCTGGTTGCCGGGGCACAGGTAACAGGTGGGGTCGTAGGTTGGACGCTCTTCTTCGGGCGACTGCTCCACCTGACCCTGCCATGGCCTCAGGGTTCTGTGGGGCGATACCAGCACCCATTCCCTGCTCAGGGGGTTGTATCGCCTGTGTGGATGTTGCTTCAGGTCGAATCCCATAGCTCTATTTTGGTGCCGGGCGTTGAGTAGTTATCCTAATGGTGCCAGTTTCCGAAGCGCGGGCGGGACGCCCCGCATTTTGGTCTTGTGCCTCGCTGCTGGCAGACAATCCACCAGCCATCGAGTGTAAGCCCCCTGCACCCCATTTTACAGCCACCCTGCGACGATTGGGTATCACACGCCCCAGTGCGGCAAGTTGGCGAACGGATAATAGGATGTATCGCCCCGCCTGAAGGCTTCGAGAAACTGGCCGAAGTTGTAGCGAGGCGAGTAGCCCAATACCCGCCGTGCCTTATCGGGCGGCCATATTACCCTGCCCCAGATAAGCTCCTCCACGTTCAGCCCTCGCTCGCGCACCAGTTGGGCAGTGCCCGGCCAATACCTGTCCAGCACGGCCAGCGGGTCTTCGTGCAACTGCACGGCGTCTTGCAGGCTGAAAGGCACATCCGCGAAGATGTTGAAGCAGTCGAAGCCGCCCTGTGGGGTATGATTGAGGGCCAGCATCACAGCCTGCGCCACGTCGCGGTCGTCCACTCCACCGAACAGCAGGCGGAACCCATAGCGCTCGAACGTTTCAGGCACGAACATACCCAATCGCAGGGCCACTGTGTTGATGCCCCACTGTCTGCCGTAGTAGCGCCCCATCTCCTCGCACAGCAGTTTGGACATGCCGTATACGTCGCCGGGCAGGGTGGGCGACTGCTCGGTGACCATGCCCCACGCTCCTTCCGGAGGTTTCATGCTCTCGCCGTACACGCCCATGGTGCTGCACAGCACGAACCGACTGATGCCGTGGGCGCGTGCCGCTTCATACATGTTGAACGTGCCCGTTACGTTTATATCCCAGTAATCCTGCGGCTGCCACTTGCGTAAGTGGATGCCGTGCAGGGCCGCGGCGTGCACTATGGCCTGCACCCCCTGCACGGCCCTCTGCACGTCGTCCGGGCTGCGCACATCGCCCTGCACAAACTGGTGTTCGGTTTGCAGGGGCCGGAAATCGAACAGTTTGGGTGTGTGCCCTGCTTCAACCAGCGCGGGCACCACCACCCGGCCCAGATTGCCCCCCGCACCCGTGACTAGAACCTCCATAGTCCCACCTTCTTTCATGAGAGCACGCCCGATTCTGGCGCGGGTAGTTGGTATTACCCTACGAGTTCGGCCTCCGACGCATCAAAGCACAACCTGTGCGTGAGCAGAGCATCCTCGTATGTGCAGAACAGCATAGAAGGGTCTTTGAGGCTGACGGCCCGCAGAAAGGCCCGGTTCTCGTCCACGGTGGGGTCGTTGGTGCGCGGCACCCGCCTGCGTTCGATCCCCGTGTCGTAGATAAGTTCGTGTTCGTTGAGAGTTATTATCACCCCTTCGCAGAAGAACTGCACATGCGCGGCCACCAACCCCTGAAGCAGGGAAGTAGCGGTGAACATGCCGGTCGCTCCGCTCGCGTATCTGAGGAGCACGGCGCTGGCCTCGGCTATATCGGCCTCAGGGTAAGCTGTGCGCCCGAAACGGGTAGCCGCTGCTGCTACGACCCGGGCCTCGCCCACCAACACACGCGCTATATCGAATAGATGCGTGGCCTGCTCGACGATCTGCCCGCCGCTCAGCGCCCGGTATATCCACCACGGCGGGGGAGGCACCTTATCGTGCCATGCCCCAAGCACCATGCGCGGGGGGTTGTCGGCCAGCGCGCGGCGCACCTCAGGGATGGTGTCCATGGCCCGCCAGTGGTAACCCACCCCCGCTATCAGGCCGCAGGCCCGCAAAGCCGCCCCTATGCCTTCGGCGGTTTGCCGGTCGGCGGACAGGGGTTTTTCGACGAAGAACGGAACGCCGTGCTCGATCAGGGTGTGCTCGATAGGCCCATGAGCCGCCGGCGGCACGCATACCCACGCCGCGTCTATATCTTCCTTTGCGAGCAGTTCTCGCAGGCTGGTGTACGGTCGCCCGCCCCACTGCTCGGCGGCAGCCACGGCATTTTCCTCCCGCGTGGACAGCACCGCCGCCAGTTCGACTTCCGGCTCGGCGCTGAGCAGGCGCAGATGCTTCCTGCCTATGTTGCCCGTGCCGATCACCGCAACCCTCATGCCTGTGCCTCCTTATTCCCTCCCTGATGTGCGAAGCAGAGTGTGATGGTGCGTGTGCCGGTCAAGGTGAACGGGATGACCAGCAGTTGGCCGCGCCACTCGACGGCCCCGACCTCTGGCGAAGGCGAAGGCCGGTATTCATATTCCGGGGGCACGTACACGAACACCTCGCCCGTATGCTCGCCGGGGCAGGTCAGTTCCAGCGCGAGGGTGTTGTCTTGCTCGTCCCACCGCTCCGCGGCCAGCTCTACCACCCCCGACAGCAGGTGGAGGTTCGAGCCGATGAACTGTGGCCTGCCGGTGTGTGCGCACGCCGACAGCAGTTGCACGCCATGCGCCGGGGTGGGCAGGGGGCCGGCCACGCCCCTGACAGGCCCACGGTGCTCGCCGCTCCAGTGGTCGAAGAGATGGTAAGGTTCATGAGGAGGCAAGCCCCACTCCGCCGGGTCGAACTCCTGAGAAAGCTCCTTATCGCTCCAGTTGAACATGGCGGCCACGACCCGCAACACACCGGAGCCTGCAAAGTCGGCGCGCAACCTCATGCGCGATGGGGCCGCCCCGTAATAGGGGGGCATCGGCTGTGCCCACCTGTTCGATGGCGGCAGAACCAGAGGGATAAGGGCCGAGCGCTCAGGCTCCAGACGGCTCATGTCGTCGCTGAGCAACACCATGCCCCCACTGAGAGCCACCAGCGACAGCCATGACCGCACCTCGGCCAGACCGAGCCGGGACTCGTTCGCACGCACCAGTATGCAGTCAGGGTCGTTTACCCACCAGCGCCGGTGCATCCACGAGCGGTTGAGCGTGCACAGCGCGGCGTTGAGCATGGCGGGCGCGGACCTGTAGGGGTCTCGCTTCTCGCCCCAGAATGGAGCCACGTCCGATCCTATGCGCATACCGTCCACCATGCCCACTGAAGGCAGAAAGGGTGCGCCGCACCCCAGTATGAAGCAGTCGCCTGCCGCCTGCCGGATGATTTCCAAACCGCGCCTGTAAGCTTGCACACCTGTGCATGATGGGTCGTATCGCCTGCCGCGCAGTGCCCCTGCGTAAATGAAGTCTATCTTCAGATATTCGTAGCCCCAATCTTCCACCATAGTGTGTATGACATGCCTGAGCCACTCTTGCACTTCGGGGTGGGTGGTGTCCAGTGCGTAGTTGTGGGACTCCCAGTTGTAGATTGCGTTCAGTGGTTGACCGTACTCATCGCGTACCACCCAGTGGGGATGGTTGCGGTACACTTCCGAATGCTCGGACACGAGGAAGGGGGCCAGCCATATCCCCGGCTTGAACCCGTGGTCGCGTATCCGATTGGTCAGGTAGCGCATGCCGCTCGGGAACTTTTCGTTGAGTGTGAGCCAGTCGCCTATGGCCTGCTGGTAGCCGTCGTCGAGCTGGATGTACTCCACCGGTATGCGGGCGCGCTCAACGGCCAATTGACCGATATTGGGCAGAACGTCGGCCTCGGTCACCTGTGTGAAAAAGTAATACCATGAGCACCAACCGGTGGGCACGTGCGGCCAGTGCCTTGCTTCCATGCGCTCCGCCGCCTCGCGCGCGTATCGGTCGAGGGCCTCTTCATCATGCCGGTCGAAGACCAACAACAGCATCTCCGATCGGATGGTCGCACCCGGCTGAAGAAGCACCCCTTCCAGATAGGATGACGCGGTGCAGCGGTGCCCGGTCAGCCCCGGCTGGATGGTAACCACCCCTGCCTGCCGGTGGGCGGTGACGAATCCAACCAGCATGCGCCGAATCTCCGAACGGCTCGGAGCAGGCGCGTGCACGATGGTTACCCACGGCAGTATAGCCCGCTCGGCTTCGGTGGGGGGCAGACGCGGCCCTATCACCGGCGGCGGGGCGGTCAGTGGGTGGTCTGCCAGCGGTATGGGCGGGGTGGCCGCGCTCCACGACTGCCAGCCGGTCTGCATCACCTCCAGTTGCGAGGCCTGCGCACAACACAGACCGGAGGGGGCTACCAGCAGGTCAATGCGCTCCACAGGCAGGGGGTGGCCGGTGGTGTTCTCTACTTCCACCCACATGCGAAACGATACGCCATCTCCGTCCGGTGCGATGTGCCAGCGCAGTTGTGGTCGCAGATGGTCACAGGGGGCACGGATGCAGGTGCCCTGATCCGTCCGGTCGGTCAGGCTCAGGGGGTCGTGCGTGGAAAAGTGGGTGCCGTCGCTCAGTGCCACCCTCGCATAGCAGTCTGCCAACAGCGCCAGCCCATCGGGGTCGGTGAAGGTCAACAGACCGTTGTGTTCCCTCAATTCGACCATCAGTCGTCAGCCGTCAGTCGTCAGTAGTTATGCCAATTATCCATAGAAAAGAAAGGCTATGAGTCAAGAGGGTACGACCGGGAGAACCGGGGCACACTCCCACACCTCGCCCACGCCAGTGCTCGGCTGGCATCAATGCCGGTCCCTGCTCCTGAAATCCAGCACCGCCTGAAGCACCTCTGCCGGGTGTTCGTCCAGCAGCCTGAACAGTGTGGGCGCTTCGTTGACCGGCATAACGTGGGTTATCAGCGGGCGCACTTGCACACGTTGCTCGACCACAAGGCGCATGAAAGTGTGCACGAGGCGCAGGGTGTCCCAGCGATGCTGTAATTCCGGGGCCACCCCACTGATCTGCGAGCACACCACGTTGATCCGATTGTGGTGGAACTCCTCGCCCAGATACAAGCCTCTGGCTTCGCCCTGAAAGAAGCCCAGCGCCACCACCTTGGACGAGTACGCGCACGCCCGTAGGGCCTCGTTGAGCGCTTGCGTGGACCCGGACGCCTCGATGCACACGTCCGCGCCGCGCCCGCCGGTCATGGCCTTTATCTTCTCGGCTGGCGAGCCATCTCTTGCGTCCAGCACCGTGTCTATGCCCACGCGTCTGGCAATGTCCATCCTCAGCGGCAGCATGTCCACGCCTATCACGTAGGCCCCGGACAACTTCGCCAGTTGTGCGGCGAGTTGGCCCACCACCCCCAGACCGAACACCGCCACCGTCTCGCCCAGCCGGATAGCCGCGTCCAGCACCCCGTTGAGGGCGATCGCCCCGATCTGCGAGAAGATGCCCAACAGAGAGTCCACATCTGGCGGCAGAGTACGTTGGCGGGCGTAATCGGCGTCCACGATATGCTCACTGCGGTGGCCCCATGTGCCGTAAACCACGCTTCCCGGCGACACGTCCTGCACTGCCGGCCCCACCTCCACCACCTCGCCCACTTCTTCGTAGCCCCAGCCCACCACCGGATAGCTTATGGTTTCGTGGGTTGGGTCCTCGATGAACAACCGCCGTGCCCCGTCCCACCTCTTGTTCAGGTAGGGGTTGGTGCCCCTGTAGGCGGTCAGTTCGGTGCCACTGCTGATGCCTGAATACAGGGTGTGCAGACGCACCTCGCCCTCTCGCAGCGGGCGGTCTTGCTCCTCTATGATATCCACAGTACGTGGCCCGGTGAACGCCACCGCTACCTTGGGCATCTCAGTTCCCCCTCCGGGGGCCTGCATTGAGCACGGCCCGCACCCGCTCCGCCGCCTTCGGGTCCGCCAGCGGCCCTACGCTCTCTTCCACGGGCATGGCTATGTATTTGCGGAACAGGTCTACCAGCGCCGTGGGCGTGCGCACCAGTTTGTCCCCCTGCCACGATAGGCTCCACATGCCGCAAGGGTTGATGTTCAGGTTGCGCACGCGCAGGGCCGTATCCCAATCCACATGGTCAATGGCCCCGTAATAGGTCAGCCCGGCTATGGGCACGCCCCGACCACGTGCCCGGCGAGTCTCCTCGACCAGATGCTCGAACCATCTGGTGCGCTCTTCTACAGGCCCACCCACGTTGGTCTCGGCGAGGATGACCGGTATGCCATTATATCGCGCCGAGTACTGGCGGGCCAGCTCTGCCCAGCCGAATGGGTTCTGAGCGGTCTCGTCAATGCGCTCACCGTGCGGGCCGCGTCGCAGTTGGTGCTCTGAATGGCGGTAGTAGTCCAGACCGAGCATATCCAGCCTGACGGGGTTGTCCACGAACCACTCAAGCTCCCACTCTTCTATGCCGTTGCGCGTGAGGTAATCCCACATCTCGTGGTGCCGTGTGACGAGGCCCTGATACAGGTCGTGCACGATGAAACGGCGTTTGGTGCGGAACTCGGCCTCTTCCTGAAACGCCCCATCCACCGAGTGGTAATACTCGCATGTGTCGGGCACCATGAGCAGGGCATCGGGGCGCACCCTGCGTATCTCGATCATCGAGCGAGACAGGCCCGCTGTGACGTTGGCGATGGCACGCGCGGCGTTGCGGTGGCCGCGCAGGAACGGGTACCAGATGGCGTATTCGGCACCGAACGTGGCCTCGATGTACGGCTCGTTGGTGGGCGTGTAGTAGGTGATATGTGGGTATCGCTGCGCGAACGCCTTCGCGTACCAGCTCTGCGCCTCCGCGAATATGGGGTTCATGATGCCGC
Organism: Chloroflexia bacterium; assembly: GCA_034437815.1. Classification (GTDB taxonomy): domain Bacteria; phylum Chloroflexota; class Chloroflexia; order QHBQ01; family JADMIH01; genus JADMIH01. The sequence goes on from DAOTTC010000101.1 coordinate 26,668, forward strand.
CTTCGAGCCACAGCGGTGTGCCATAGTGGAACATGTCCACTATAGGGGTGATGCCCAATGTGTCCATCAGGTCGAGGGCCTGATCCACCCAGCGCCAGTCGTATTCGTGTGGGCGCGGGTTCACGCGGTGCCATGGGATGCCGTAGCGGATCATGGTGATGCCCACCTCGCGCACGCGCACCAGATCGCTGGCCCACCAGCGGTAGTGCTGGGTCTCCTCCAGCTCGTCAGCGCCTACCTGAGGGAAGGCCGAGCATTCGAAGCCGGTCATCCATTGAAAGTCAGTGTTGTAGCTCATACACTCGCACGTAGTCGAACTCTGCTGTGAAGCCAGAGCCGCCCATGGATACCAGCCCGATGCGGGCGTTAGGGCCGAGGTTATGTGCCCACACCCCGCCGCGCACCCAGTTCACCCCGTCGGTGCTGGTATAGGCGCGGTAATGCTCCTCGCCGCGGCGCGTGTCTTTGACGATACGCAGGTAAGTCCATTCGGCGGGCGGGCCTACCACGGTGTTGCCGTAGCGCGGGTAGCCGGCTGGCACCGGCAACAGCTCTTTGGCGAACTCGGTCTGTCGCGTCTCCCATATCGAGACGTGCACCAGTTTGATGTAGTTGTTGTCGTCCCCGTAGATCACCAGCCCGGCCTGCACGTAGTTGTAGCAACAGCCCTCGGGTGGCAGGTTCAACCTGACCTTGGCGTCCACGATGTATGGCCCGTTGGGAGCCGGTTCGGTGAGCACTGAGGCGTTGTTGCTGTCCACATACAGGTCGGCGGCCTGAGTGTTGAAGCGGAAGGCCGTGCCGGTCATGCCATAGCTGGTCGGGTCGGGCGGGCGTACCCAGCTCCACTGGGGGCTGAGGGTAGGGCCGTTGAACTCGTCGGACAGAGCGGTGTATGGCGTTGCGGGCAGGTCAGGCTGAGGGGTGCGCATATTGTAGTTTGTGTGCTGTCCCGGTTGGGCCGCAGGCGCCTGCTGGGGTGTGTCCGAGGCCCACAACCCGCCGCGCACGGTGGGCCAACCGCCAATCCAGTCGAGCGCGTCCATGAGCACCGGGCGCTTGGTGAAGCCCACGGCCCCTTCGAAGTAGGGGTCGTGCCGGTCAATGGCGTGGTACACAAACCAGTCCTGACCGTCGAAGTCGGTGAACACCGCGTTATGCCCCGGACCCACCCAGCGATTGCCGTTCATGCTGATGACAGGCGTGCCACCCACCCGCCCGGCCAGCAGAGACACCCCCTCGCGGTCCACATAGGGGCCGAGTGGGTCGGCCGACCGCCCGGCGAACACGCTGTAGCCGGTGAGCGGGCCTCGACAACAGTCGGTGGCCGACACGAACAGGTAATAGTAGCCGCTATGTTGCACGATGTATGCGCCTTCATAACGGTTGGCGATGGTGATTTGCACCTGACTTGCCGGATCGGAGTGCAGGCCGTCCGGCGACAGGGTGCGAGCCGAGATGCCCCCGAAGTAACTGCCGTAGAAGATATATTTCTGAGCGCCCACCACCAGCACAAACGGGTCGAAAACCCACCGTCTGGAGTCCGGACAACAAGGGGCAGGGTGCGGCTCGACCACCGGCCCGCCGCTGTCGGTCCACGGCCCCAGCGGGGTGGGCGCGGTAGCCACGCCGATGGCGCTCCCTCCACCCGGCAGATCGGTCCATGACGCGGTGTAGTACAGGTAATATTGGCCGTTGAAATATTTGACCTCCGGCGCCCACAGCCCCGCATCATCGGCTACCCAGCCGGGGCGGGCGCTGAACGCGTCGCCCATATAGGTCCAATTCACCAGATCATACGACCTGAGCATGGGGATCAGGTGGAACCGGAAGTTGCCGCCGGGGTCTCTGTCCTGATCGTTGAGGGGGTCGGTGGTGCAGTACATGTACCAGTAGTGATCGCCCGGGGTCTGCCCGCGGATGATGGCCGGGTCTGCACAACTCTCCACCGACCCATCGCCGGGTATGAGTATGGTCAGTGGGTTGGCATAGGTGCGCGTGCCCGCATGAGTGGTTGCCGCGCCATGTGGGCCGGCCAGCGTCGCCGCCAACAACAGGACCTGTATGAAATGCAGAGGCCGCACTCTCTTGATACTCGTCGCTTCTGTCTTCATCGCTCCGCTCCTTTCCCTGACGCACGGGGCACGGGCGGTGCGACGCTCCTGCCTGACCTGCGCCGGGCTTTCGTTCGGTCTTGTGGGGCAAGCACACTATCTGTATCTGTCCCTACGCCCGCGTTATACTGTGTCCCCAGCGAAAGCCCCCTACGCTTCCGCATCAACACTCGTCCGGGCAGCGCTGGGGCGCGGTAGTGGGGCCATGCACGCGCGGTTTGCCGTTCTCCCACGTAAGACGATCGATCCACATGAAGCGCCGGTCGGTCTTCAGGCCCGCCGAGGACACCTCCCACGCGTGGTACACCATCCAAGTCTCCCCGTCGTCGTCTGCTACGATGGTTTGGTGGCCGGGGCCGATAACCGGCGGCTTCTCCAGCGAGGTCTTGAGGATGGGGTTCTCCGGCGCGTCCTGACACGGGCCTGTTGGCGACCGGCAAGTGGCATACCCCACCGCATACTCGAGACTCGAATACAGGTTGCCCGAGAAGAACAGGTAATATTGGCCTTCGTGCTTCCACATGGTAGGTGCTTCGATTATTGCCCCTTCCCAGCGCTGGTCGTTTTGTAGCAGGCGGGCGGGTTGCCCCACCAGACTCAGGCCGTCCGGGGCCAGCTCTTGCACGTAGATGTAGGTGGTATAGCCACAGCAGTTGCCGTCGTTTTTCCAGTACAGGTAGAGTTTGTCCCCGTCCCGGAAGGGGCTGGGGTCAATCGAGCCACCTTCGTTGGTCTGGCAGATGAGCGGTCTGTCGCTGGTGTCTTGGAATTTGCCTTCGGGCTTGCCGCTGGTGGCAACACCTATGCATTGTTTGCCGGACTGCCTGTCTCTGGCCGTGTAGTACAGCACATAGCGCTCGCCTATCTGGATCGCTTCGGGTGCCCATACGTCGGAGGGGCTTAGCTTGATCCACGGGGCTAGAGCGGGCATGGCGTCCAATAGCAGCGTCCAGTGTACCAGATCGGTTGAGCGGGCCAACTGCACGTTTCTGCCGGCTCCATTCGTGGCGTAAGCAAAGTAGACCTCGCCCACCTTTATCACGCCCGGGTCGGGAAAGTTATACTTGAACACCGGGTTTTGAAAGTGGCCCGCCGGCACTACCGTAGCGGTGGGAGCTATTGGCGTGGGCGTTGGAGGTGCCACGGTGGGGCCGGCGGGCTGTGCGCCCGCGTTGCAGGCCACCGCCCCTGCCAGCACAACCATGCCAATGCACCACGTAAGCGCCGTGTGCCTGCTCATGAAAGATGCCATCGTTTGAGCCTTATCCTTTGATGCCCGTGCTCGCCACGCTCTCTACGATGAAGCGCTGGAGAGCCGCGTATATGACCAGCACAGGTATGGCTACGATCACGGCGCCCGCCATCATCACCCCGTATTCTGAGGTGTAAGCCCCTTGCAAGGTAGCCAGACCCACTGGCAATGTCTGCAGATCGGGGCTTTTCAAGATCAACAGGGGCCACAGGAAGTCGTTCCAACTGCCCAGAAAAGTGATCACCGCCAGCGTTGCCAACGCCGGTTTAGAGAGGGGCAGTGCTATCTGGTAGAAGATCTGGAAGCGGTTTGCCCCATCTATCTCGGCGGCTTCTTCAAGCTCTTTGGGTATGCTCTCGAAGAACTGCCTCATGAAGAACACCCCGAACACCCCCGCCAGTGCCGGTATGATCACACCGCCGAAGTTGTTGAGCAGGCCCAGCCTCGCCACCGTCAGGAAGTTGGGCACCAAAAACATGATGCCCGGCAGAAACAGCGTTGCCAGCAGGATGCCAAATATAAGCCTGCGCCCCGGAAATTCCAGCCGTGCATACGCGTACCCGGCCAGCGAATCGACCACGAGGATGAGGATGGTCACGGTGGCGGCAATGATCAGGCTGTTTATGAACCAACTGGCGATGGGTGTGGCGGGGTTGGCGAAAATCCTCTGGTAATTCTCAAGCGTGAGGGTTTTGGGCACCCACTCGATGGTCCTTGTGAACCATTCGCGCTTTGGCTTGAGCGAAGTGGACAGCATCCACAGCATCGGTAGGATGAACAGCAGCGCGATGAATATCATGAGCGCATACGTGCCTATCAGGCCCAGCAACCTACGCTGGGGCGTGATCTCTTTCGCTCTGGCCTGAGGTACGGCGCGCTCTTGTGGTACTGCTGTGGTCGGGGTGGCTGTAGTCATGCCGGCTCTCCTTTAGTCATCACAGCTGTCAACCGCCAAGATATCAAGCTCCTGAACTTATAATATGAATGCTGAATGCCCATGGCGTTTCTTGGCGTGTTGGTGGTTGCCATCAAATCACCTGTGCTCTATGGCTGCGTTGTCCCCGTCTCGTCTCACGTCAATCCTTCTGCCGGAAGATGCGGAAGTTGATGTACGAGAAGAGCATCATGATGATGGCGACCACGAACGACATGGCCGCGGCGATGCCCAGATTGTTGCGTGCGAAACCCTCGACGTATATGCGTAGCATCACCGGCTCGGTTGCCCCGCCCCCACCCGCTTCGGCGGGTCCGCCTCTGGTCATGAAATATGGCTGGGCGAACAGGTTGAACGAGGCTATGATGGTGATGATGATGATGAAGATCATCACCGGGCGCAGCATGGGCAGGGTGATGCGAAAGAACGCCTGCGCGCCCGTGGCCCCGTCAATGGCGGCGGCTTCGTAGATGTCGTTGGGTATGTCTTGCAAGGCCGCCAGTATGATGATCATGTTGAAGCCAACCGTCCACCAGATGGTGGCTATCACTATGGCTATCCATGCCCACGGCATCGAGGATAGCCAGCGCGGGGTGGGCAGGTTAAGTGCGTCGAGGTAATAATTGAACAGCCCCCCCTGACTCTGGAATATCCACCACCACAGCAGGCCCACTACGGCAGCGGACAGCACCCACGGGGCGAAGTAGATAGCCCTGAAGACATTGCGACCGGGCGTTTTAGTGTTGAGAAGCACCGCCAACAGCAGTGGAATGATGACCAGAGGGGGCACGCTGTACACCACAAACTCAATGGTGTTGCCCAGCGCGTTCCAGAACGGGTTGAACCTGATGCTACTTGGGTCGAACAACTCTATGTAGTTGCCCAGCCCCACGAACCGGGTGGCCTCCGGGCGCAGGAAGTCGTACGAGAAGAAGCTGATGTACAGGCCATTGAAGAACGGGTAGCCCACGAACACCGCGAAGAATATCAGGTGAGGCAAGATGAACAGGTAAGGTGTCCAGCTGAACTTCTTGGACCGCCCTTTGCCCGCTATGTGGCCCGCCGCTTGTGCTTCCTGACCGCGTGCAACCATCGCCATGCCGATCTCTCCCTTCCGTTTGCCCGTTGCAAGGACGGACGCCCACGCCCATTTACGATTGGGAGGCCGGGGAGGGCTTGGCCCTCCCCTTACCTCTCCTTGCTGCTTGCGTGCCCAATGCTGTGTGGGCCAGCATTCGAGTTGCTACGGTTATTTGGGTGCCGTGCCGTACTTCTGCTTGTTCTCGGCCAGAATCTGGTTGGCCTTTTCAGCGGCCCGATCGAGCTCTCCTTTGATGTCGGTGGTTTTGCCGGTCATCACCGCGCCGATGGCTTCGTCAAGCGGGGCAAACGCATCGGTAATGCCGGGCACGGAGGGCGGGAAGAACACCGCCTCTACCGAGGGCGCTATCGAAGCCTGCGGCTCGATTGCCTTGAACTCAGCGCTGTTGCGCACTCGGTTGTTGGCCGGTATCTGGCCTGCCTTGGCCCAGTTTATCGAGTTGTCGAGGATGTACTTGACGAAGATGCCCCATGCGGCGTCCTTGCACCGGTCGGGGCTTTTCTTCACAGGCATGGCAAGCTGGTGAGACCCGCCCCACACCGCGTACTTAGTGCCGATCTGGGGCACTTTGGTGGCTTTGCCGGTGAACGACACCGCCTGACCGGTGACGTTGGTGGTCTGCCAGATGCCGTTCCAGATCATGCCCACCTTGCCTGCTTTGAAGGCAGCCAGTTCCGCGTCCACCTCGAGGTTGGGCTCGCCATACTTGGTCTGCGCCTCGCGCATCCACGTCAGCGCCTGCACACCCGCGTCGCTGTTCCATTCGGCCTTGGTGCCGTCTTCGTTGAACCAGCGCCCGCCGAACTGGTAGAGCAGCATGGCGAAGATCTGCGCCACCGGGAAGCCGGTGGTCAGCATGAAACCTTTTTGGTCACCCTTGGTCATGGCCTGAGCGGCCTGCTCGAACTCCTCACGGGTGTCCGGCGGTTCGTTGATACCCGCGGCCTTGAGCATGTCCTCGTTGTAGAACATGGTCATGGGGTGGATATCGAGGGGCACGCTGTATCGCTTGCCTGCCACCTCGCCTGCCTTCCACACGTCCGGCGGGAAGTCTCCGCCGCTGAGCTGGAGCGAGCCGAGTATATCATCCGGGATGGGGCGGAAGATGTTGCGGTAAGCCATGGTAGCTACTTGATCGGCCCACATCACCGCCACGTCGGGCAGGGTATCGGAAGCCGCCGCAGTGCTGAGCTGCGTTATGTATTCGCCGCCCGGCACGGTGTTCATAGTGACTTGAATGTTAGGGTTGGCCGAGTTGAAGTTGTTCACCATTTCCTGCATGAACGGCCCATCCGGCCCTGTGAACGGGTTCCAGTAGGTCATCTGCACGTTGGCACAGCCTTCGGGCAGCCCGCCCGCGCCGGCAGCGCCCCCACCGGGAGTTGCCGTGGCTCCACCGGCCGGTGCCCCTCCCTGCGGACCACACGCAGCAAGCATCACGCCCAATATGCTCAACACCGAGACTACGCTCACTGCTCGTCTGAGTTTGTGGGTCATCGCCTTTTCCTCCTTTGTGGCTTCTTTCGATCTCGCCCCGGTCCAAGTCCAAGGCTGGTTGCTACGTCAGGGGCAGGGTAACCTGCACCCTGATCATGGGATTTCCTCAGTGGCCCTTGTTGGCCCTTGTTGGTCGATTTTCGTCTCACCTCCTTTCGCCGTGGTTTGCGCTTGCGTTGTGCCGCTCGTGGTGCGCGGGTCAAGGGACGGGCCGACGAATTGCTCGTTTAGTGGCTCGTCACGTGTGCCGTCGCGTTCCCAATGCTCGGTGTGCCGGGTGCCCGGTGTGTATTCAATGCGCAGCACCAAGTCTTGTGGGTAGTTGCCGAAGTTGCGCCCGAACAGGTTCAGGCCACCCACGTGCAGAGCGTCGGGCTTGACGCCTATGCGCACCGTAATCACGCGGTTCTTATCCAGCTTGAGGTCTTGAATGGTGATAGGTGAGAGGGGGTGGCCGTCTATGAACGCGCCTTCTTCGTTTACCAGCCAGCGCTTGAGCACCCCGTACTGCGAGTCCTTGCTGTCCCACCACTGAGGGGTGATCCTGCCGCGTTGCCCGCCGAAGTCCCCCGGACAAGTCCACGTGCCTATCTCGTAACCGTTGATCCACAGGGTGATATCCGAGGGCCAGTTGTGGTTGTGCAGGGGCGCTTCCGAGCATATCTCCATGCTCACGAGCAGACTGCGTGGGATGGCACTGCCGGGCAAGCGGTTGGGGAACTGGTATTCGAGGTAACCGCTTCGGAACCAGATGAGGCCGGCCTTCACTCGATCGGGTTCATAGAAGCTGATTGGGTCATCCAGATAACCGATGAGGGCCGTCTCGCCCGCCAACCCGCACGTGGGGGTCGCCTCGAAGGAGGTGTATGCGCCTATGGGCATGCTCACCTCGACGCTGTTGGCCGGCACCTCGGGCAATGCGGGCAACTGCACTATCACGTTGTCGTAAGTACGGGTGCAGATTTTCTGCAATCCATGGCTGGCGGCCTGTAGTTCGGTGTGCAGGAAGCGGGCTTCTTCGAGGATCCTGATCTGGGCTGCGGCAGTAGAGGGGGGCATGTTGAGCGCCTGTGCCACCTCGCTGACCGAGTGCGCGCCGTTGGACAGGAATTGCAGGATACGCCAGCGCGGCAACGAGGCTAGCGCCTTGAGGGTGGCGATGATTTCCTCGTCGGGCGCATTTGCATCCAGATGCAGCGTTTTGCCGTGCAACATCGCACCGTTCCTCTCCCGATTACCGGGAACTGATAGGACGCTGCTTCGACGCAGGAAAAACCGTATCGTTACCGCAAATTATATTGCAATCTACCGGCGCTGTCAATATGCCAGCCTGCCGAAGTTCCACAAATAATCGGGGTCGCCAGTGGTCAGTAGTCAGAGTTAACCACCTAACCACCAAGCGCACCATGGAAGCGCGGGCGTCCCCTCACACGGGGAGCGGCTGCCCCCCCGCATATCATTGTTGACTGGGCCGTGCCTCCCCCGGACAGGAAAGCGCCCTGTCACAAAACCCCTTTGTAGGTGAAACCGAGCACGATGACCTCGAGTGCTACGAATTTTCTCGGAATGCGCTAAAATAGTTGGCGTGAAATTTCGAAGCGAGGTTATCAAAATGCGTACACAGCGTTCGCTCGCAGGCATCTGGCAGTTCCAACTCGACCCGCAGGGTGTGTTGACGGTGGACAGGCTGGCACCCGACCGGCAGATACCGGTACCCATGCCGTGGCAGGCGGCCTTCCCAGAGTTGCGTGAATACGATGGCTACGCGTGGTACAAGCACTCGGTTGTGCTGGACGAGCGCTGGCTTGAGGGCGAGCTTCTGCTCACGTTTGGCGCTGTAGACTATAGGTGCGAGGTGTACGTCAACGGCCAACTTGCGGGCCAACACGAAGGCGGCTACACGCCCTTCACCCTGCCAATCCGCTCCCATGCCACGCCCGGCGAAAACGAGATCGCTGTGCGCGTATACGATCCGGTACAGTCAGGCATAACCATACCTCGCTGGCCGGCATTTGGCCAACACCACAGCCGCCCTCACTACCAACCCACCCTTCGGCAAAATCCGGAATCCCAAGATATCCCACATGGCAAGCAAGAATGGTACATCAACGTGGGCGGCATCTGGCAGGATGTGACCCTCAGTGCCGTGCCAGCCACCTACATAGATTACGTGCACGTGACCCCCGACATACGCTCTGGGCGAGCGCGCCTCACCGTGCAGATGGCGGGCGCACCGGCGCCGGCAGGCGAGGGTGAGAAAGGTGGCGGCCAGATCGAAATCAGCATACAGGCTGAAGGGGTGGAGGTGGCTCGCGGTATGGTGCCTGTGCAAGCCGGGCGGAGTGTGTATAGCGCGGAACTGACCGTGGCGCAACCTCGGCTGTGGAGCCCCGACGACCCCTACCTATACACGGCTGTGGTCAAACTGCAAATCCCTTCAGGCGAAGATGAAGTGGACGTGCGCTTCGGGTTCCGGCAGATCGCCGTGCAGGACGGACGAATACTGCTCAACGGCCAACCCATCTTCCTGCTGTGCGCGCTCGATCAGGACCTTTACCCGGACACCATTTACACGGTGCCCTCCGAACAGTTCCTGCGCGACCAGTTCCTCAAGGCCAAACAATTGGGTCTCAACAGCCTGCGCTGTCACATCAAGCCCCCCGACCCGCTCTACCTCGATCTGGCCGACGAGATCGGCCTGCTCATCTGGGCCGAGATACCCTCTTGGCGCACGTTCCACCTCAAGGGTACGCTTCACCCCGACCAGATATATCTGGACCCCACGGTCAAACAACGCGTGGAGCGCACGCTGGAGGAGATGGTGAGGCGGGATTTCAACCACCCGTCGCTGGTGATATGGACCATCGTCAACGAGGACTGGGGTACCTCCCTGCCCTTCAGCGCCGATGACCGCGCGTGGGTGGCCTCCATGTACGAGCGGTGCAAACAGCTCGACCCAACGCGCCTCGTGGTAGACAATTCCCCCTGTCTGCACTCGTGGGGGCCTAACATACACGTGCTCAGCGACCTCGACGACTTCCACATATATGCCAACATACCCGAACACGCGCTGTGGTTCGAGCAGTCAATCGAACAGCTCAATCTGCGCCCCCTGTGGACCTACTCCGGCTTTGGCGACGCCCGGCGCACTGGGCAAGAGCCGCTGGTGCTGTCCGAGTTCGGCAACTGGGGCTTGCCCTCTGTGAGCGCTCTGAGAGCGCATTATGGGGCGGATCCCCCGTGGTTCGATCTGGGGGCGTGGTGGTCTCCATGGGAAGGGGAACCGAGCTGGCCGGGGCCGGGTGCTGTGGAAGAGCGCTTCCGGCGATTCGGGCTGGACGCCATATGGGGCGACTTCGAGCGTTTCGCGCAAGCCACCCAGTGGCACCAGTTCGAGGCTATGAAGTTCCAGATCGAAGTTGTACGCCGCCAGCCCAATCTGGCCGGCTACGTGATCACCGAATTCACCGATGCGTACTGGGAGAGCAATGGCCTGCTGGACTTCGCTCGCAACCCCAAGGCCTATTACCAACGGTTCTCGTCTATCAACGCCCCCGACATGGTCATAGCTAAGCCCGATCGCTATGCTATGTGGGATGACGAGCAATTGACGGTGCGCCTGTATGCCTCTCACTACAGTTCGGCGGATTGGACCGGAGCACGACTGCGGCTGGCCGTGAACGATGGCGGGCTTGACGACGTGCAGGTGCCTGCTCTCAGCACGGGTGAGGTGGGCGCTTTGGGGGTGGTCTCCATATCGTTGAATTCAGCACCGGTAGAGCAGGCCAGCACCGCGCGGCTGAGCCTCACACTCGTAGGAGACGGGGATGTGGAGCTTGCCCGCAATACGCTCGACCTGCTGGTGCTGCCCGCCTCGATGCGTCAAGCTGCGCAAGTGGGCGAAGTCGTTGTGTGGCCCAGCCAAGAGGCCAATCCAGCATTGAGCTTGCAGCCCGCGCTGGAGGAGCTTGGCTATCAAGTGAGGACCCAGCTCTCCCCGGACAGCCGGGTGGCCGTGAGCAACTATCCGGATGCACATCTGCTCCAGTGGGTGCGCCAAGGTGGCGACCTGCTTTTTATATGCAGTGGGCCAAGCCCCTTCTTCTGGGCGCAGGGCCGCTCCGGAGCCTACAGCGGAAGCTGGATATCCAGCTTCAGTTGGCTGCGCCCGCAGGCCCACCGGCGTCTCGGCACGATCAGCACGGCCAACCCGCTTGGCCTCCCCTTCATGAACGTCATGCCAATGTGGACCGTGCTCGGCCTGCCGGTAGACCACCCCCGCTATCACCAAGACTTCCTGTCGGGCATGGTGCTGGGTTGGGTGCGCCACCCGGCTGTGCACACGGTGCAGTTTCGTTACGGCAGAGGCCGGGTGGTCATGACTACCTTTGCCATCAGGGAAGGTTTGCAGCAGCGAGACCCCGTGGCCGTCGCTCTGCTGCATGACCTGATAGAGCACCTGTGTTCGGATCGGTGCAGGCCCGCCCTCACGGCCAATTATTGATGTTATACCAATCCTCCATAGGAAGGCTGTGGATTGGTACAGGGAGAATTGGGAACCGAGGTACACCCCCCACCCCCGTCAGGGGAGCACCCCTGCACCCCTCGGTATTTATCGCCAGCCGGGTGCCGGGCCGATTCGTTCCGTTCACCCAGTGCTGCTTCATGGCACTTTGTGTGCGATAGCAGGAGGGGTTTTGGGAGTGCTGTGCCCTCCCCGGCCCTTCATTCCCCGACATCTTGCGTGAATATGCACTATTCCGGGGCCTGTACCCATACCTGAAGCTCAGAACGATAGGAAGCGGGCGGGGTTATGCACCAGCATGGCCTCGGCGGCCTGTTTGGGCAGTCCCTCGGCTATGAGCCATGGCACGAACCTCCACAGTATGTAGGTAAAGCCCGGCCCACCGCCGTAGGAGGTCCAGTAAGAGGCCCTGCCGAAGTCCCCGGCCAGCATGAGCCGGTCGCCGTAGCCGTCGGATACCAGCCGGATCAGCATGCTTATGCGCTCGCGGTCGGGGACGTACTTCTCCTTGCTTATCTGGTCGTATATGAGGTATGCCCCGGTGTCCAGCATAGCCCTGTGGTAGTCATAGTCAAGCTTGCGGTCCACGTGTCCGATAGCCACCCGCGAAGGGTCCACCCCCTCGCTTCTCAGGATCGCTATCTGTTCGAGGCCCATTGTGCCGGCCTGAGTGTGCGTGGATATGGGCGCACCGGTGGCCAAATGGGCGCGCGCCGCTGCCCTGAGCACCTTCTCTTCCCCGGTTGTAATGGCATTCAGGCTGGTGCCCGCCTTGATGACACCGGCGCGCACCCCTGTATCGTCTGCACCCTCTTCCACATCTCGCCTGAAACGCTCGGCCAGCTGCTCAATATCGGCTCGCGCGGTCAGGGGGTGCGAATAGGCGTCTTTGTGCAGGCCAGTGGTCATGATGATGTGCACGCCGGTGCGAACCGCAAGTTCTCGCAGGCGTTGTGGTTGGCGATTGTAGTCCCAAGTGGACATCTCCACGATGGTATGCCCCCCGGCCAGCCTGAAAAGCTCAAGCTCGCGCACCGCAGCATCAAACGAGTCCAGCCTCAGGTCGGCGTCCCGGCTGTCTTCGCTCCACGCCGGGGGACCGCCGAGCAGGTGCTCATGAGCATATGTTACACCCAACTGGGCGGGGTCCACAGGGCCGGTGACGGTCATCACGTGTGGCATATCGGGTCCGGGCATCGCGCTCTCATCACCAGTGCATGTTCAAGGAATACATTATGCGATGCGATGTTGCCCTTGAAGGGGTCGGGGGGTTCGGGCAGGAGCATGCCCTGCCTGCACACCCTATGTGCTTGTGCCGTGCAACAGCGCTAGCGGGTGCGCACAAGGCGCACTTGAAACTTGCTGCGGTCGCCGCGGTGCCGCGCGATGAAGTACTCCAGTGGTGTGCCGTCCTCCAGCAGACCAATGCTCTTCAGGAGCAGCAGGGGGCTGCCCGGCTTGATGCCCAGCAGGCGTGCTTCTTCTCGCGTGGCGCTCACGGCCTCGATGGTTCTGTAGCCCTCGACTATCACCAGCCCATATTTGGTTGCCAGCAGTTCGTACAGCGACTGGTTGGAGAGGTCTTCATGCACCAGCGCAGGGCACAACCGCTCAGGTATGAAAGTCACCACCAGCACCACCGGCTCGCCATTGAGAAAGCGCAACCGGTTGAGCAGGATGACCGGCTCGCCTTCTTTGAGTTGCAGAGCCTCGGCCACCTCTGTGTCGGCGGGCACCACCCGCAAGTCCAGCACCCTCGTGGATGGAACCTGCCCTTTAGCGATGGCATCCTCATAGAAACCACGCAGGTCCTGCATCAGGCTCCCGGTGAACTTCATTCGGGCCACGCAACTGCGTTTGCCGTTCTGCTTGACGATCAACCCCTCGTTGGCGAGAGTGCTCATGGCCTGACGCACCACCGTGCGGCTCACGTCCAACTGCTCGCACAACTCCTGCTCGCTGGGCAGGAGTTGGCCGGGCTGCCATTCTCGTGACTTGATTTTCTTCTCCATGTACTGCACGAGCTGGTAATAGTAGGGCACCGGGCTGTCGCGCTCGATCACGCCTCTGGCGTCGAAGTTGACTATATCTTCCGTCGTTGAATTAATGGTTGAGTTCATATGCATCACCGGCCCAAGTGTAGCGCAATCACTAGTACCAACTCTTTGGAAGGGCTATAAAAGCTGTTACCATCACCCCTGCAAGCCGGCCTTGCGCGCGCCTTCCCGCAGGAACTTCAAACCCTCGGTGGCGAGCACGTCGGGTGGCTGGTTGGGTGGCCGCCACAAACAGGTGGCCGCCGCCAGATCTGGGTTGATAGCCGCGAACGATTCGAGCACCAGCGGGCCTGTGTAGCCTGCGTCAGCCAGACCGTGGAATACCTGCTCCCAGATGACCGTGCCTGTGCCCACCAACCCGCGATGGCTCTCGCTCATATGGATATAGCCCAGCACGTCGGCGCACTCCACCAGCGGCCTGTAAAACCCTTCCTCTTCGATGTTCATGTGATAGGTGTCGGCATGTAATTGGATGTTGTCGGCCCCCACAGCCTTGATGGCCTGCCGCCCGTCGGCGAGGGTATTGTACATATAGGTCTCGTAGCGGTTGCAACACTCAAAGCCCAGTGTCACCCCGCGCCGCTTGGCCTGTTCGGCGACCTCGCCCAGCGTGTCTACTACTATCTGACGCTCTTCACTCGTGGGCGGTCTGCCGGTGAGCCTGCCCAACTGGTAGGCTATGCACCCGCACAGGTAGTTGCCCCCGACCTCCACCAGTTTGTCCATGGCAGAGATGAGGAAGCGCTTGGCCTCCTGCGGGTGTTCTGGCATATGTGCGCCCTTGGGGAGCACAAGCGAGGCTGTGACGCCTATGCCGGCATCTCGCAATACCTTGCGATGGCTGGCGGCATCGAAGCGGTCGGGTCTGAGCAGCGGTATCTCGATGAAGTCGAACCCCGCCGCTGCCGCCTGATTGATGGCATAATTGCCGGTCTCAGTGGTCCATTCCCCTATCCACAAGAAGGCGTGTGCTCCAAATCGGGGCATAACCGATCCCTCCTTAACACACATGCATGCCCAATAGGCACATCGTACGGGAGGGGCCGGGGAGGACCGGGGAGGGCATGGTCCTGCCCATACCCCACCCCTCTGCTGCATACCATGTGCCGGGCAACAGTGCCGATTCCAGTGCTACACGCCGAACCTTCTGCGCCGCCATTGATCGAAGATGACCACCGCGATAATAACCCCGCCCATGATCACCCGCTGCCAGAAGGCAGACACATCGAGCAGGTTGAGGCCGTTCGCCAGCACACCCATTATAAGGGCACCTATGAGGGTGCCGGTGACCCCGCCTTCACCCCCGAACAGGTTCGTGCCCCCGATCACCACTGCGGCGATAGCCTGCAACTCGGCCCCCTCCCCCATCAGAGCGTTAGCCGAGTTCAGGCGGCCCGTGAGCAGGATGCCCGCCACGGCGGCCAGAAAGCCCATGATCACATAAGTGGAGATTTTCACCCGGTCCACGTTAATGCCGGAGACCCGTGCCGCTTCGCGGTTGCCCCCCACGGCATAGATGGAGCGGCCGAGGCCGGTGTGGTGCAAGAGCACCCAGCACAGCACCCCGATGCCCAGTGCGAACAGGGCCAACACTGGTATGCCCACTATGTCCCCACTGCCCAGCCACAGCAGGGCTTCGGGCAGGCCCCCTTGCAGTTTGGTGGCGCTGAGGTGCGAGGGCACGGGCAGGCCATCGGTCACTATCAAAGCCACACCACGCGCCACCGACAGCGTGCCCAGCGTGGCGATGAAGTCGGGTATGCGCCCCTTGGTGATGATCAGCCCGTTGAAAAGGCCCACCAGCGTGCCTACCGCCAGACCGAGCAGCACGCCCAGCCACATGGGTTGCCCCCAGTAGGCCATGGCTACCGCGGCCACCGAGGCTGATAGTGCCATGGTTGCCCCCACCGACAGGTCTATGCCCGCTGCGATGATTACCAGCGTCATGCCGACAGCCAGAATAGCGTTGATGGAGGACTGGCGCGCTATGTTCACCAGATTGCTCACGGTGAAGAAATGGGGCGAGGCCAACGCCAGATATGTGACGAGCACCAGCAAGGCTATGATCGGCCCGCCTCGTAACAGCCCTCCCCATGAGGTCGCCAGTCGGCCTATCCTCAGCACGGGCCTGCGCACCAGCACTCTGTCTTCAGTGACCTGTTCTTGAGTTTCCATTTGCTGCGATTCCTCCAGCTGCGCTACGCATGATGTCTTCGGCTGTGGCAGATGCCGCCGCATACTCCGCCACTATGCGCCCATCGGCCATGACCAGTATGCGGTCGGACATGGCCATGACCTCCGGCAGCTCCGACGAAATAAATATAATGCCTCTCCCTTCCCCGGCCAGCCGGCACATCAGGCGGAATACCTCGGCTTTAGCCCCCACATCAATGCCCTGTGTGGGCTCGTCCAATATCAGCACCTTGGAGCGGGTGTACAGCCACCGGGCCAGCAGCACTTTCTGCTGGTTGCCGCCTGATAGCAATCGCACACTGCGGCGCAGGTCTGGCGGCTGGATGCGCAGGCTCTGCACGTAGTGACGGGCCACCTGCTCCTCGGTGCGGTGTTTGAGCAGGCCGAAGTTTGTGATCCTGTCAATACTGGCGAGCGTGATGTTAGGGGGGATGGCCATGTGACGCAGTAGGCCCAGCCGGCGGTCCTCGGTCAGGTAGGCCAGACCAAGCCGTATAGCATCCTCCGGGTAGCGTATGTGCACCCGCCTGCCCTCCAGCCACACCTCGCCGCGGTCATAGGGGTCAAGCCCGAACAGGGCACGGGCCACTTCGGTGCGCCCCGCGCCTATCAGCCCGAACATGCCCACGATCTCGCCGGCGCGCACGCTGAAGCTGACATCATGGAACGCGCCTTCCCTGCTCAGGCCGCGCACCTCAAGCAGGGGGGGACCTATGTCCACCTGCTCTTTGGGGAACTGCTCACTGATCTCCCTGCCCACCATGAGCCTGATCAGCAGGTCTTCGGAGGCCTCCTCCACCGGCAGGGTGCGCACTTTCCGCCCGTCCCGCATGATGGTCACGCGATCGGCGATCTCACGCACATCGGCCAGCCGGTGAGAGATGTAAACGATACCCACCCCCCTCTCTTTGAGGGTGCGCAGCACCCCGAACAGGCGAGCGCGCTCTTCAGTGGACAGTGCAGAAGTCGGCTCGTCGAGGAGCAGCACCGACGGATTCATGGACAGGGCCTTGGCTATCTCTACCAACTGTTGCTCGCCGGTACCCAACTGCCTGACGGGGGTGCGCGGGTCAATATGCCGCGCACCGAGTTGGCGCAGCAGGTCCTCCGCTCGCCTGCGCAGTTCGTCCCAGTCCACAAGGCCCGCCCGGTTGATCGGCCATCGGCCCATGAAGATGTTCTCGGCCACGCTGAGGGCGGGGATCAGGCTGAACTCCTGATACACCATGCCGATGCCCAGTCGCTGGGCGTGGTGCGGGTCGTGGATATGGACTTCGTGGCCCCGCAACAGGATCTGCCCGCTGTCCTTGGGGATCGTGCCGCTGAGGATCTTCATGAGTGTGGACTTGCCTGCGCCGTTCTCGCCCAGCAGGAAGTGCACCTCTCCCTCGTACAGGTCGAGGTCCACCGATTGCAGGGCATGCACGCCGGGGAAGCGCTTGTCTATCTGCCGGACTTCAAGCACCGGTTGGCGTTGCTGTTCCATCGCTGCTCCGCGTCATAATACCAACTTATTTCGTAGAAAGGTTGTGATCTGGGGCGGGAAGGCTTGGGGGACACCCCCACACCCGCTATCCTATATTACCCCGCGCACTGAGCACGCCACTGCCCCCTCAGACGGGCGGTACGTTCACAGCGTAGTCCGGCCACCGTCTACGGTGAGCACGGCGCCGGTGCAATAGGGCGAGGCGTCCGACGCCAGATACAGTATGCCCTCGGCTATCTCTTGGGGGCGGCCCAGACGGTTGAGTGGGCGGCTGGCCTCCAGCGCACGGCGTGCCGCCTGCGGGTCGGGTTGGCGGGACAGCGCCTGCTCAACCAGCGGGGTGTAGGTGGTGCCGGGGCATATGCAGTTCACCCGGATGTTGTCTTTTGCGTGGTCCACGGCCATGCTCTTGGTGAGCATTATCAGGCCGGCCTTGGACACGTTGTAGGCCACCTGACCGGGGATGACCACCAGCCCCGCCTCGGACGCCACGTTCACAATGACCCCGCCGCCCCCCTCGCGCATCAAGGGGATGGCCGCCTTACAGCAGTAGAACGCCCCGCTCAGGTTCACGGCCAAGATCTGGTTCCACTGCTCAATGGGCGTGGTCTCCACATCGCCCTGATAGTATATACCCGCGTTGTTCACCAAGATGTCCAGCCTGCCAAAGGCGCTTCGGGTCTCGCTCATGAGATGGGCGGCTTGTTCGGGGTCCGATACGTCCACTTTTACGAAGACCGCCTCGCCCCCGGCATCGCGGATAGCCGCCACCGTGTGCTGGCCCGCCTGCTCGCCGCGGTTTGCCACCACCACGCGCGCCCCCTCGCGGGCAAACAACAGCGCCGTGGCCTCGCCGATGCCCTTGCCTGCCCCGGTCACTATGGCCACTTTGCCCTGTAGACGCATATCACCCTCCAATTGCTGCTACGGAGCCGGGCCGCGGCTCCGGGGTTGCCAAGGTCGCGCTCCCGGAGCCGTGGCCGCAGCCTGCCCGCTCCAACCGTCATCTGGTTTCTTCCAGACGAGGGGAGCCACCCTGCTTGATTGCCTGCCAGTCTATCGGCGGCAGGGCGGGATTGGGATAGAACTGGTCAGCATTGCCCCTGTACACGGTGCGCGGGCGGATGTCGTACTGCTGTGGCACCTTGCCGCCGCAAGCGATGGTAGCCGCGAATTCGGTGCCGAACCAACCCCACTCCGGGAAGCCGTGGTGGGTCTCGGCGATCAGCTTGCCCTCGCGGATGCGGTCGGTCGATTCGGGGGTCACGTCGTTGGTGAATACCGCCACGGTGTTGTCCCCGGTCTTCGGCCCGGTGTCGGCGGTCTCCAGCCGCCCTGCCCCCTCAGAAGCGATTATAGCGCCGAGGCCCATCTCGTTGGAAGCCGCCCATATGAAGTCGAGGTTGGAGGGGTTGGCCTGCAAGATGTCTTCGGTGCATCGGATGCCCTTCTCGCGGTTCCAGTCTGCAGCGCACGGCTGGCCCACTATCTCGATGCCCGGATACTGGTCAATCACATCGTGGAAGCCGTTGAGGCGGGCGGTGGAGAAGAAGCCGCCTGCAACCCCTTCGATGATGGCACCTCTAGCTTTGATGCTGTTCTTGTCCACGTTCTTGTACAGGTCCTGCCACCACTTCAGGTCGAGGTACTGCTCGGGTGTGACGTTCACCTTCTCGCCCGCGCCCAGCACGCCCGGGCCGCCGAAGTAGTCCAGCACCGCATAGGCCGACACGCGCGCCGCATCGGCGTTATCGAAGCCGATGTACGAAGCCACTTCCACACCCTGAATCGGCTCGAGCAGGTTCACGATGATCACCGGTATGCCGGCCTGATTGGCTTTGGCTATGGCCGGCTTGACTACTTCCACTTCGATGGGTGATATAGCGATGACGTTCACCTTGCGCTGGATGTAGTCCTCGATGATCGCCACCTGATCGGCGAAGGCGGTATGGGTGGCCGGCGAGCGCGAGATGACGGTGATGTTGATGCCCTGCTGTTTGGCATCAGCCGCTGCCTTCTCGAAGAAGTCAGTGGCGGTCTTGAACACGCCGGTGATGTCGGGCGGCGTCCAGCCGATCACGATCTCGCTGGGGCAGCCTGCACCCGTACCCGCTGGTGGGGCGGTAGCCGTGGCACCGGCGGCTTCAGTGGGGGTAGCCTCAGCCATGCCCGTGGGTGTGGTAGCAGTGGGTTGCGCCGCCGTGACTGTGGTGGGGGTAGGCGCGGCGGCTTGCTGTGGCTGACATGCTGCCAGTGGCAGAGCCAGAGCCAGACCAGTGAGCACTACGCTCAATCTGGTTCTCAGTCTATTGGGTAGCATAGCTCATCCTCCTTTGGATTCTGTTGTCTGTCTTGGAACTTGGTGGACCTGCCGGTCATCAGTCGCCGTCTGGCCGGCGGGTCTCGGCGTTTTCAACGGGTGGTGCCCCTGACGGCGGACCTGCTTGGCTTGGGGCTGCTACGGATTACGGTTTGTTTCAGAGGCATCACCTCCCTCGCGCGGGTTGGGGCCTGATCCGCTCGGCGATGGAAGCCAGCCGGTCGAACAGCGCACCCGTTATAGGCGTATGCAGGACCTGCGCGATCACCTGCGTCCAGCCGTGCAGGAAGTACAGCCACCCGTCCTCCACCCGCAGATTGCGAGTGCGCATTTGAGCGAGCGCCTGATGGAGGAACAGCAGTTCGCCCCGGTAGTTCAGCTCCCACGCGATGCCGTTCTCAGGGAATGGGGCGCGGCCTGTTATCGGCGAGCCGGGCAGGTCTTTACCCATGCCGGTGGCGTTGATGATCAGCGTGCCCGGCGGCATAGAGGCCATAATCTCATCGTTGCGCCGGGGGTCGTCGTTGCACACGAACTCAAAGGCTATGTGGGTGTCTAACCTCTGCACCATGGCTTTCAACCGGTCGAGCCGAGGCTTGGAGCGATTGACCACCACAAACCGGGGCGGGCGGTCTGTCGCGTGTGCTTTGTTGATGAAGTGCAGAGCGATGGCTCTGGCCGAACCACCCGCGCCGAAACACAACACCTGCCCACCAGTGCGCCCGAAATACCCCGCCCCCAGCATGGTGTCGAGGGTCAGCCCGGCGGCGATCGGGTCCTTAGCATAGCCCTCGAGCCGTCCGTCCCTCTTGGCGATGCACGAGATCTCCCCGCATAGTTTGGCATAGGGGTCTAGGTAGTCGAACATGTCGTGGGCTGCCTCCATCAGGTCTATCTTGTGGGTGGTGACCAGCGCCCCCAGTGCCAGAGGGTTATGCTTGATCTTGGTCACCGTTTGCCTGTAAACGGCAGGGTCGTCGTGTAATTTGAGGTCTATCCCTTCCAGCACCACCTCCTCTCGGCCCAGCGCCACCATCCACAGGGGGAATACCTTCCTGATCGCTGACTGACCTGTGGATACGCCGATGAAGTACATGGTTGGCCCGGTCTTCGCCCCGGCAGGGTGCGTCATGTGTTGTTGTGAGGTTGGATGGTCCATGGCTTTGAAACGGGCTGCCCTGAGTAGGAGCCGGTAACAGCAACTTATCGCCCTATCCCCGTCCTCGCTTGCCGCAGAGCTTCGATGAACTGCCTTGCGCGGGCGGTGATATCGGCGAACCTGCCCGCCTCGGCCCAGTCCGGTGGGCACAACTCGCTGCCCGCGCTCACCGCAAACGCCCCGGCCTCGAACCAATCGGCGAGGTTGTCCGGGCGCACGCCCCCGCTGGGCATGACGGGGATGTGCGGGAACGGCCCGCGCAGGCTTCTGAGGTAAGCAGGGCCGACCAGCGACGCCGGGAATATCTTCACCACGTCTGCCCCCAGACTGTGGGCCTGCTCCACCTCGGTGGGGGTGAGCGCACCCACCATGCTCGCCAGTCCGGTGCGCACCATGGCTTCGGCCACCGGTGGCTTGCAGTGCGGGCTGACCACAAACAGCGCCCCGGCGGCTTTGGCCTCTTCTGCCTGCTCAGGCTTGGTGAGCGTGCCCATGCCCAGCACTATCCGGTCGCCGTAGCGGTCTTTGAGCGTGCGCACCACGCTCGGCGCATCAGGGGTGCTGTAGGTTATCTCTATGCCGGTCACCCCTCCTTCGACCAGCGCGTCCACCATCTTGAGGGTGAGGTCGGGCGTGGGGCCGCGCAGCACCGCCAGCAGGCCCACCTCGCGTATCAGGTTGAGTGTGCGTGCTTTGTCCATCTATGCCCCGCCCTTCACTTCAAACACTACAGGGTGTACAGGAGGCTCGCCGCGTAGCACGGCGAGGCAGTCGCGCAGAGCCATCCACCCCATGGCATCGGCGGCTCCATCGGTGTGTGCGCCACAGTGCGGCGTTGCGATCACCTGCGGCATGCTCAGAAGCGGGTTGTGCGCGTCGGGCGGCTCGGTGCCGAAGCAGTCCAGCGCCGCCCCCCGCAGGTGACCGCTTTCCAGCGCTTCCACGAGCGCACCCTCGTCCACCAACTCGCCGCGTGCGGTGTTTATCAGGTAAGAACCGGGCTTCATGCGTGATAGGAACTGCCTGTTGACCATGCCTCTGGTGCCGGGGAGCAGGGGTAGGTGCAGAGACAGGAAGTCGGCGCGACCGACCACCTCGTCCAGCGCCAGCAGACGCACGCCCAGCCCGGCGGCCACCTCTTCGCCCACGAACGGGTCGTAGGCGAGCAGTATGCAGCGGAAACACCTCAACCGCGCGGCCACTTCCCGGCCTACAGCGCCCAGACCTATCAGACCCACGGTCTTGCCCTGCAAAGTGACACCCAAGGTGCGCGGCCATTCCCCGGCCTTGGTGCGAGCATCCAGCATGGGGATCGAGCGGGCCAGCGCCAGCATCAGCCCCACCGTCAGCTCAGCCACCGACACGGCGTTAGCATGTGGGGTGTTGGTGACCACGATGCCCCGCTCGGCGGCGGCGGCAAGGTCCACGTTGTCCACGCCCACCCCATAGCGGGCTATTACCTTCAGGCGATGAGCTTTCTCGATTGCCGTCCGGTCTATCTGGTCTAGTCCGGCGATGTAGCCGTGGCACTCGGGGAGCAGTGCCTGAAGCTCCTCAGAGGTAAGAGGCCGTCCGCTGGTGTTGTAGATCACCCTGCCTACTGCGCTTTCTAACTCGGTGCGCAGGCGCGGGTCGTGGGCGCCGTACGAAGTGGGGGTGACCAGCACCACGCATGTCTTGAGCTCCGAGGCGGGGTCTGCCCGCTCAAACCCACCCTGTACGAGGCCCAGATCGCCGGTTTGGTGGCCCGGGCATGGCCCACCACCCACACCATCTCCGGTTTCTATGCGGCGCACACCTTTGTCCATGTTCTTCCATTTCCCCTTATGCCAATCGTCCATAGAAAGGCTATGCATGGGGTGGCGAGGAATGGGGGACACCTGTACCCCCGCACCCACAGGGTACCCACCGGCAGGGGAGCACCCCTACACCCCTTATCGCTTTTGCCCGTATAGGTGGCATTACCTGTGCTCCGGGGGCCGCCAGCGCGGATTGTCCACCACGCAGGGCTGCCCATCCCGCTCCACGACTAACTTGCGAAAACCCTGCCGTTCGATGGTGCCGTAGTCGTGCCCGGCGTTGCCGGGGTACACGAACAGGGTCACGAGGTCCTCATCGGTGCCGGTGTTGACCGAGCGGTGCGCCCAGCGCGGGGGCACGTACACCACGCGGCCGGGGAGCAGTTCCTCCACCGCCCACTCACCCTCTGGCGTCTCCATGACCAGCATGCCACGGCCCCTCAGGCAGTAATACAATTCGGCGGTGTCGAGCACCGTATGGAAATGGCCTTTGGTCATGAAGTACTCGTCACCCACCCTGCCCGGGTGCAAGATGGACAGGCCGTGCCGCAACTCGCCCGCCACTTCTGGTCTTGGGATTTCGTACACCTCGTACAGCACTACGTCTTCCTGCGCCAGCATGGCTTCGTAAGCCTGCCGGTCGGCGTACTGGCCGCGCATGGCAGACAGGCGGCGCACAATATAGTTCACCCGCACAGCTTCTCTGGCATCTTGGTCGCAGCGCACGGGCATGTCCCGGGAAGGGTCCACCTCGAAACTGAAAGGCCGGTTATTCTGGTACACTGCCCTCTCCTGCTATCAGGTCAAGTTCGATGTGGGTGCTCGGCATCAAGCCGGTTGTAGCACGATTTTGAGCGAGCTGCGGTCCTCGGCGGCGGCCAGCGCTTCCCTCGCCTGAGCCAAAGGGAACCGGGCGCTGACCAGACCGCTCAGGTCTATGCGGCCGGACGCGATAATCTCGGCGGCTCGCCTGCAATCGGCAGTACTGCACGCCGTCGTGCCGGTTACGATCAGCTCTCTGTAATGCACGACGTTAGAGTCCAGATTGATGGCTGGCCTGTCTTTGGGCAGGCCGCCGAAGAAGTTGATGCGCCCGCGAATGGCGGCCAATTGGACGGCCTCTTCTTGTGCACGGTGCGAAGGGGCGGCCACAATCACCACATCGGCCCCTTCGCCCCCGCTCTCTTCCGCCACCACCGAACGCAGGTCCTGCTCGCCGGGGTTGACTGCGCGGTCGGCCCCGAACCTGCGGGCCTGCTCCAGCCGGTCGGGCATCATCTCGCTGACTATCAACTTGGATGCTCCGCTCAATTTAGCGAGCAAAAGATGCATGATGCCGATTGGCCCCGCACCGATGACCAGCACCACATCGCCGGGCCTGATGTTAAGGGCGTCCTGCCCGTGCAGCACGCAGGCGAACGGTTCGATCAGCGCGGCCACCGCCGGGTCCATGCTGTCGGGGATGGGGATGACGTTGCCCTGAAGGATGGCAGGGGCGGTTATGAGCATATATTCGGCGAAACCCCCGTCCAGCGTGATGCCGAAAGCGTCGTAATTGGGACACAGGTTGTTGCGGCCCGCCAGACATTGTCGGCAGTGCCCACACCCTATATTGGGGGCCACGAACACCCGCTGGCCGACGCGCAGTCCCCGGACGTCACTGCCCACGGCCACCAACTCGCCCGTCAGTTCGTGGCCGGGCACACGCACGGTGCCGGGCGGGTACATGCGGTGGCCACCGTGCAAGATGCGCAGGTCGGTGCCGCATATGCTTGCGCCCATCACCCGCAACAGTGCCTCCCCCGGCCCCACGGTGGGCACAGGCCGCCCCTCCACCCGCAGGTCGTCCGGCCCGTGGTATACCGCTGCCAGCATTGTGCTTCCGGAATAGCCCATCACATTACCTCGCGCACGTAAACCGGCCTCTCTTCGAGGAACGACTTGGTGGCGGCCAGCACTGCGGCCACCGCCGCCCGGCCGTCCTTGCCACCCACCTTGGGCGGGGTGCCGGTGCGCACGCATTCGATGAAGTGCTCCATCTCACGGACGTAAGCCGAGGCGAAGCGCTCAGGCCATGTGCGGTGCACCGGCGTGATCAGCCCCTGCTCGCGGTCCACGCATACCGCCAGCGCCTGCCCCCGCAGTTCGCCTATCAGCATGATGCCCCGCTCGCCGATCACCTCCACGCGGGCGTCGTAGCCGTATTCGCACGGGCACACGCCCGATATGTTACCCAACGCCCCGCTCTCGAAGCGGATGTTGACCAGAGCGTTGTCGTAGAAGCCGGGCGCGTCCACACCGCGCCCCGGACCTTTGAAGTTAGCCACCTCCGCATACACGCGCTCGACCTCTGAGCCTATCAACCAGCGCACGGTATCCCAATCGTGGCTGTTGACCTCGGCCAGCATGCCGTTGGAGCGGGCGGGGTCGCGCGCCCACGGTGGGGGCAGGCCCGGCCCGTGGGTAAGCGACTTGATCATCATGGGACGCCCGATCTCGCCGGCCTCAATACGCATGGCGGCTTCCACAAATTCGGGATCGAAGCGGCGCATGAACCCGATCTGCAAATGCACGCCGTTGCGTGTCGCTGCCTCGATCATCTGGTCGCATTCTTCCAGCGTGAGGGCCATGGGCTTCTCGCACAGGATGTGCTTGCCCGCTTCGGCGGCCATTACCGCCAACTCTCTATGAGTGAAGGTAGGGGTGGTGATGACCACTGCATCGAACTGTGTGCGGTCCAGCGCTTCTTCCAGCGTGCCGAAGCGGGCCTGCACGCCGTAGCGATCCCCCGTGGCCCGCAGTGCTTCGGCGGAGGGGTCCACCAGCGCCACCAGCCTGCCTGCGGGAGTGCGGTGGGTGAGGGTATCGGCATGCACCTGTCCGGCGCGCCCCGCTCCGACAAGGCATACTCGGACCGGTTGAGGTTCAGCCATTGCGCTCGTACCCCTCCTTCAGTATCTGTTGCCAGCTTATGTACCTCTTGACGTGGGGCCGGTACTGCTCGGTGATTCGTGGGTCGGGCATGACAGGCTCACCCTCGGGAAGGGTGGTGGCGGCAGCCCGCGAGACCAGATCGTCGAACAGGCCCACGGCATAGCCTGCTATAAGCGCGCAACCCCATGTGGCAAACTCCGAGCGCGCCAGCCGCACATAGGGCACGCCCAGCACATGAGCCTTGATCTGGTTCCAACGGGTGCTTCTCGCCCCGCCCCCGATTACGCGCGCCTCGGTGAGCTTCAGGTCGGGCACAAGCTCCTTCAGAATGCTCAGGTAATAGGAATACTCGTATGCTACGCTTTCCAGCACGGCGCGGAAGAAGTGAGCCTGTGTATGCCCCCAAGAGAAGCCCAGCCATGCGCCCCGCATCTGTGGTGCCGCCGGGCAGATGCGCCCGCCGAGGTGCGGCGAGAACAGCAGGCCTTCCGAGCCGACCGGGGCCTGATCGGCCAACTCGGTCATGTGGTCGTACAGGTCATCCGAAGGTGCCTGCCCCTGTCCTCTGAAGGTGTTGAAGAAGTTATCGCGGAACCAACGCAGGGCCAGCCCCCCACCCGCTATGTATGCCAGCGGGTTCCACAGGCCGGGCACCACCGAGTGCATAGTGATCAGGGCTTGATGCTGTTCGTCGGCCACGAAGCGGTCGGTGCAGGCGGCCAACACCGAAGCGGTGCCCGCGGTGTCGAACAGCATGCCGGCACGCACGATGCCCGCGCCCAGCGCACCTGCCGCTGTGTCACCGGCGCCGGCGGCTATGGGGGTACCGGGCGCCAGCCCGAAATCGCGTGCTGCTTGCTCGGTCACCTCGCCGATGATGTCCCATGGCCTGACTATGCGAGGCAGTTTATGCATGTCCACGCCCAGCAGGCCGCACAACTCCGCGGACCAACTGCCCGCCTGTGCGTCGGACAGCCCTGAGAAGTGGATGAAGGTGTAGTCCATGAACGCCTGATCGGCGTCGAGGCCCGCCATGGTGCCCGCCACATAACCGACCGGCGTGACAAACTTGGCGATGCGCGCGTATGCTTGAGGCTGTTCTTCTTTCCACCACAGGATTTTGGGCCCGTGGTCGCACGTGGGTGGGCAGCCGGTGAGGCGCGTCACCAGAGCGCCATGGTTGCGCTTCAGGTAATCAATGTAGGGCTGGCAGCGCATATCCAGCCAAGAGTCGAAGCGGGTGGCCGGGTTGTAATGCTCGTCAATCGAGCCTATGCCGGCCATCTGGCTGTCAAAGGCTATGGCCGCGATCTGGTTGGGCGAGATGCCGCTCGACTGGATGCACTGGCGAACGGTGTGCGCGGCGGAGTCGTAGAAGTCGCGGTTCTCCTGTTCCACCACGCCGGGGGATGGGTAATACAGGGGGACCTCGGCCCGCGCCTCAGCTACGAGGGTGCCGTCCGCCCGATACAGGGCGGCTTTGGTCGCGGTGGTGCCTAGATCGACGCCGATCAGGTAGGAGCGGTCCATGCTTGCCTCGGTACCTATAATGCTATAATCCTATCATTACAGGTATCTGCCGCTACTATATCACGAGTCCGGCCCCTTGTCAATAGGGGATTCTGACATGTTCCGCAAACAATCGAGGGCCCACGTTCCACCTATATGCAGAGCAAAGAGCCGGGGACATTTGTACCCCTGTGCCCCCGGATAGGGGGCCTAGACCAGCCCTCTGTCAACCTCCAGCCCCACCCTTGTGACGCACCCCTCTAATCGGCATCAGGAGTGGTCGGCGCCCATAGCCTCTGCCAGCGCGCGTAGTGCTTCGGTGAAGCACACCATGGGTGGGCGCACCAGACCGGCCCCTACCTGCCCCACGCCTGCCCGCCTGTGAGCGATACCGGTGTTGATGATGGGCAGTATGTTCGTATCCACCACCTTGCGCACGTCTATGGCAGTGGGGGTGCCCGCGAAGCCTAGCGCAGGCATAGTCCAGTGGGGATTATGGGCGAGGGTGATATCGTACATGGCGCGGGTAAAGGCCAGCGCGTCGTCAGGGGTGCCACCCACCACGCGCACCACAGCGGGCGCGCCCCCCATGGCGAAGCCCCCGAGGCCTGCCGTCTCGGTGATAGCGCTGTCGCCGATGTCAGGGGCCGCGTCGGCTTGGGTGAAGCCCGGCAGGTACACACCGTCGGGTATGGCGGCGGGGCCGGTGAACCAGCGGTCGCCCGTCCCGCTCACGCGTATGCCGAATTCCACCCCATTGCGCGCCATAGTCGTGACCACCGTGCTGTAAGGGATGCCATGGGCCGAGTCCATGATAGCCTTGCAGGCAGCCATGCCGAGGTTCAGGAAGAAGTAGTTGTTGGCTGTCATGAAATCGAGCACCGAAGCCACTATTGCGCGGTCCTCTAATGTACGCACGAGGGCCGGGGCCACCGCTCTGAACAGCAGGGACGTGGCCCCCATGTGCCGATTGTGCAGTTCATCGCCCATTTGCAGGGCCTGCGCCATCAGCGGCTTGAGGGCCAGCCCGCCCATATGCCGGATGGCGGCCTGAAGGGCCGGACCCAGCGTGTCACACATCCAGCGCAGGCGATTGATCACCTCGGGGCCGTAGGCTCCGTAGCGCAGCACCTTGCCCAACCCCTCGTTGAGAGACGAATAGGAGTAGTTGCCCCGGTTGGCGTTACGTACTACGAACATCGGCATGGAAGGGGATACCAGCCCGGCCATGGGGCCGACCGCCCCGTAGTGATGGCAGGGAGCGAAGCGCACCCCACCACTGCCTGCCAGCGCATATG
This sequence comes from Chloroflexia bacterium, assembly GCA_034437815.1. Lineage (GTDB taxonomy): Bacteria > Chloroflexota > Chloroflexia > QHBQ01 > JADMIH01 > JADMIH01. The sequence goes on from DAOTTC010000101.1 coordinate 54,847, forward strand.
CCTCCTGCTCGTCCGCTGCCCAGCCTTCGAGCAGGATAGCCCCGATCACCGCGCCCTGCATCGGCCCGCACATGCGCTCCCATTCGATGGGTGGCCCTGCGTGCAGCAGCAAGTGCTCATCGTTCATCTCCGGCCAGACCTCGCGGGCCGGGCGCACGTCCTCCCACACAGGCTCGGCAGCGAGGGTGCGGCCAACAGCCTCCTCGTTGGCCGCTCTGATGCGTGCCCCCACGGTGTCCGGTACCACGTCGTCGGCAAGCCCGGCAAGGGTGCGGGCCAGTTGGGGGTCTCCCTGCGCGGGCGGGCGCCAGTCCACGTGCATGTGGGGTGCGCCCGTGCCGGCCAGCGCCTCCGCGAACAGGCGCACACCCACGTTGAGCACACGCGGCGTGCCCGCAAGCAGTGCGCTCGTAGGGTCCACAGGGTCGAGGGGAGGAACGGTTGTGCTCATGGTCTGCCTCCTCATGCCGTGGGGTGTGTCGGCTTCTGACCGGAGCCGTCATCGCCGGGGGTGGAGGCGATGAGCGCGGCCAGCCGGGCCGCCGAAGCGTTGCTGGGGGCCAGTACTGCGCCTGCTGCGGCCAGTGCTCTCTCCTGTCTCTCCAGCCCCTGTGGGTCGCCCTCGGTGCCGCACACGTGTGCTACCACCGCCAGATATCGCCCTCCGGAGGCCGCGCGCTCTTTGGCCGCCACGATGGCCGGGGCCAGTTCGCCCGCCGGGTCTGGGTGCGCTCCGTAGCCCAGCACTACGTCCAGCAACAGCACGGCCACTTCTGGGTCGGCGGCCTCCTCCAGCATGCGCTTCGCCCGCAGCGACATATCTATCATGGGGTGAGGGCGGCCCAGCGTGAACTCGTCCGAGCCGAGGTCGAGGCAGGCGTGGCGGCCATGCGCGTGCGCCGGGCGGGGCAGGGCCCATTCAGGCACCAGCGGTGTGTTGGAGTACACCGGCCCCAGCGCCTGCCGCAGGGTGAGCATGGCCTCGTAGCAGAAAGTGCCCCCGGAGAACAACCCGCGCACGTACCTCTGCGTGGGGGCGAGCTTTGAAGCCTCTCGCAAGGCAATTTCTTCCAGACCGCGATCGCGCGTGTCCGCGCCGGGGGGCACACCCGCGCCTGCAAGTTGCACTGCACGCATGGCGGCTTCCTCTAAGGTGCGTGCCAGCATGGGGGTGGATGCAGGGCGAGCTTCTTCCGGCAACAGACCTTCGCCGTCCATGCCCGGAAAGGCCAGCACGACTGGTTTGGCTGCGCTCGATGCAGCCTCGATTACCCGGCGGGCCACCTCAGGGTGCGGTGGCTTGGACAGCACCACCAACACCGAGGTGGCCGGGTCGTTTAGCAGTGCCTTCATGGCGGCGAGGGTCATCAGTCCACCCACCGACGCCGATAGGTCGCGACTGCCCGTGCCAATGGCGTGCGAGATGCCGCCCCCATAGCGATGCACCAGCACGGTCACCTCCTGCATGCCGGTGCCCGATGCGCCCACCACACCCACCGGACCACGGCGCACCGCGTTGGCGAAGCCCAGCGGCACGCCACCGATGATGGCCGTGCCGCAGTCCGGTCCCATCATCAACAGGCCCCGCTCGGCGGCCATCCGTTTGAGCGCCACTTCGTCCTCCACCGACACGTTGTCGCTGAACAGCATGACGTGCAAGCCCTGCTGGAGGGCTTTGCGGGCCTCGGCGGCGGCATATATGCCCGGAACCGATATAAGGGCGAGGTTGGCCTCCGGCAGGACTGTCAGTCCGCCCGACAGGGTATGGGGCAGCTTTTGCAGGTGCCCGCCCTCTGTGCCTGCGACCTCCCGACCCTTCAATACCTGCGATGCGCTCCGCACCGCAACAAGCAACCGCAATTGGGCACCCAAACCGATCAGCATCTGCTCGACTTGACCCGATGCCTTCTGCACGGCCTCTTCCGTGCCGCGCAGGGCTACGATCAGGTCGTTGGGACCGGCAGACCGACCTTCGCGTGTCAGCAGGCCTGCCTCCTGCAACAACTCTTTGTTGGGTTCGGCGCCCATCATGAGCGCGGCATCCTCGATGCCCTCCTGCTCGCGCAGGTGCACGGCCATCTGCATGAGTGTGACGGAGTCCTGATAGCTGTTGGGTTTGACCACGTTTACAACTACTGTGCCTGCCATGCCGGTGCTCCTGTCTTATGTTGTGACTATCGGTTGGCAGCTAATAGTATAGCATCGGTATCCCCTTGAAACACGCGTTGAGCGGAGGTGTTGCGGCGTGCCGTCAGTTTGCCTGAGCGATGGCCTCCAGTGCCGAGGGGTTTTCGAGGGAAGAGGTATCGCCCGCAGGCTGGCCCAGATAGCACCGGCGTACCAACCTCCTCAATATCTTGCCGTTGCGGGTGTGCGGCAGTTCGGTGGCGAACCTCACTGCTTGCGGGCAGAAGGCCCTGCCGAGCCGGGCCACTACGGCGGCCTCTATGTCGGCGCGCAGGGCTTCGGTGGGCACCTGCCCCTCGTGCAGCACCACAAACACCACCACAGCCTCGCCCTTGAGCGGGTCGGGCACGCCGATGGCCGCGGCCTCCCTGACGGCAGGGTGGCCCACCGCCGCCG
>DAOTTC010000102.1:0-23454 GCA_034437815.1 Chloroflexia bacterium
GAAGCCGCACCAGCGCAGACAGCCCAGATGCGAGCTTACCCGGCCCTGCGGCGACCCCAGCAGTTCCACAAGCTCGCTCACGGTGCGGGGCCGCTCCAACAGCAACTGCACGATCTTCACGCGAGTGGGGTCGCCCAGCCCGCGGAAGAAGCGGGCGTACAATTCGGCTGTGAGGTCGGTCGTGCTGACCGACGCGGACGAGGGCAAGTCCTCTGCAACACCTGTAAAGCCCGTAGCGCCGGTCAGTTCGGAGCGCTCTTCTTTCTGCTGTGTCTGTTTATGTTCCTCTGATGTCATGCCGTGGTCTCCTATCCTCTTCTCTTTCTATGGCTTACCTTCACAGGGTTCCCACTCTGAGTGGGAGCGCAAAGCCCGAGAAGGGGTCAGGCGGCACAGCAGGACAGGGTGTGCACGTCCTGCTCGAACGACTGCGCGGCCAGTTTGAGGCTCTCGGCCATGGTCAGGTAGGGGGCGAAGGTATCTATCAGGTCATCTATGGTCAGGCCGTATTTGACCGCCAGCACTCCTGAGTAGATCACGTCGCCGGCGTTCTCAGCCACCATATGCACGCCCAGAATGCGGCCTGTGCGCTCATCGGCCACCATCTTGACCAGACCGGTGGTCTGGTAGTTGACCCGTGCGCGGGGCACCACGTCCAGCGGCAGTGTGGTGGTGCTGACGCGCAGTCCTCTGGCCCGTGCTTCGGCCTCGCTCAGGCCCGTCACCGCCACCTGCGGGTGGGTGAATATCACCGCTGGCAGAGCGGTGAAGTCAAGCGTGCGCCCGGTGCCTTTCAGGGCGTTTTCGGCGGCCAGCTTGCCCTCGTAGGCGGCCACGTATACGAACTGTGGGCCGAGGGTCACATCGCCCGCCGCCCATACGCGCGGGTTGGTGCTCTGCAACTGTTCGTTCACCCTGACAGCGCCCCGCTCGTCAACCTGCACGCCCGCGGCCCGCAAGTTGAGCGAGGCTGTGTTGGGGGCGCGGCCAGCGGCTACCAGCACGTGCGAGACCTCGCGCACCTCGCTCGCGCCGTCCACGGTCAGATGCACCCTGCGGCCCTCCGGCCCACCCCGCACACGCTCGATATGCGCGCCGGTGATCACCTCCACGCCCTGCGAGCGCAGTACCTCGCCCATGACCTGCCCTATCTCAGGCTCGTATTCGTCCAGCAGGGTGGGGCCGCGCTGGGCCATGGTCACGCGGGTGCCCAGTCGGCTGAACAACTGCCCCAGCTCAAGGGCGATGTAGCCCGCGCCGATGATGAACAGGGATGGGGGCACCTCGGTGAGGGACAGTGCTTCGGTGCTGGTCAGGTAGCCCGCTTCGCGCAGGCCGGGGATGGGGGGCACAGCCGGGGCGGCCCCGGTGGCTACGACGAAGGCCTGCGCCCTGATGCGCCGTTGACCGACCTCCAGCGTCTCCTCGTTCACGAAGCGAGCCTCTCCCCGTGCCAGTTCCCAGCCGTACTCTTCTATCAGGTCGAGATATTTTTCCCGGCGCAGGCTGTCCAGCAGGCTGTCTTTCTGCTTTACGAGGGCAGCCATGTCCACCCGGCCCGCCGAGGTCTCGATCCCCGCGAACGGATGATGCCCCGCCTGATGATACACTTCGCTGGCCCTGAGCAGGTTTTTGGAGGGCACACAGCCGATGTTCACGCAGGTGCCGCCGATGGTGCCGCGCTCCACCATCAGCACCCGCGCCCCTTCACGCACACCGGTGATGGCCGCGGCCATGCCCGCCCCACCTGAGCCGATAACTACTAGGTCGTACCTGTCGTTGCCGTTGCCGTTCTCGTTCTCGCTCTCGCGCCGCCCCGATGATGCACCATCAGGGAAGCAGTGCTCACAGTTTATGTTATTGCTCATTTCAAACCTCTTTATGATATATACGTATATACGTATATATCATAACACGAGATCGCTGTCAAGGGCCAATGGCTGACATCCGGTCATGGCTAATGCATATCCACACTGGGTGCTGGGGGAGAGGAGATAACCGGAGAGGGCGGAAGCCCTCCCTAAGCCCCTCCTATCTGAGGGGAAGATGAGGGCCGGGGAGGATTGCGCCTTGCACACACCCCCCCTCCCTCTATTGCACACAAAGTGCCAGAAGTGCATAGCCTTGCGCCCCAAATACTTGGGATTACCCACATCCACGTCGCTCTGGCTTGTATAGACATAACCCACCAAGCAAGGTATAAAGTAGGAGGGGTACAGTCATGCCTACCGTGATCCATCGTAAACCACCTTACCACATATACGTGGAAGAGGGCCATGGCGGGGCTATGGCCCATGTGGCCGAACTGCCCGGGTGCTTCGCTGTGGGTTCGACCGCGTCTAAAGCGGTGGCCGCCATGCCCAAGGCCATAGCCGATTTTCTGCTGTGGCTCCGGCGACACGGCGAGCCGCTCGTGCCAGAAGCCTACGTGTCCCGGCCCAGCACGGCCGACCTGTATGTTGCCGAGGTGCGATCTGGTGGTGCGCCTACCATGGCGGGGGACAGGGCATCTATGTTCGACTATGATTTGGTCGCGTGGGATGATGCGAAATTGGAGCGCACCCTGCGCTGGCTTGGCTACAGCAGGGCCCAATTGCTCGCTAAGATACAGGGCCTGACCGAAGAGGATATGAGGACGCGACTGATAGCGCCGCACCGCACCCTCAAAGACACTTTGTGGCACGTGGCCAACGCGGAATACGGCTACATCAACCGCGTCACAGGCCCTCTGGAAGGGATAGAGCCTGTGACCGAAACCGAGCCTTCTGATGTGCGGCAAAGGCTTGCTATCGTGCGCGACATTCTGGTTCGGCGAGCGCGCGCGGTGCCCCCGGAGAAGAGAGGCGAGGTCATCTACCCGGTGTGGGCTGCACGACCGGACGAGCCGTGGACCCTGCAGAAAGCGCTTCGGCGTGCTCTCGAACACGAGTTAGAGCATCTGGCCGAGATACCTTGAGGTCGGAGCAAGGCAAATGGCGGTGTCCTGCGACCCGGCGTTTGTGACAGCTAAGACCTTACGTCTGCTACGTCGTAACCCTCTTCCGAAAGGGCTTCCTCCAGCTTGGATAGTTCCACTTTGGCGGGGTCGTATGTCAAGGCTACTCGCTTGTTGGGGACATCCACCGTGGCTTGATGCACGCCGTCGAATTGCTTTAGCGTATCTTCCACCGTGTGCTTGCAGTGGGCGCATGATATAGCGGGGACTATTAATGTGACCTGTCTCATTGTGCGACTTTCTCCTGTGCTGAGTTTGTTCTGGCTGCCAAGTATATTATACTCAATGGCAATGAGGCTAACAATACGGCGGCACGTAGGGACGCGGCCAAGCCCCATTTATGGTATGATTTATCTGGCCGAAGAACCATCCGGCCAGATAGCTGATCAATGTGCTGGTTTTGGGAGCGCGGGCATCTCGCCTGCAAACGGCGCAAGGACCAGATCGGGCATTGGTGCGGACGAGACGCCCGTGCGCCCAGTGGACCGCGCCCCAGACCCTCACACCTCTATTATTTATTATTCGCTACCCTGCTGTAGGGGGTATCGAACCGGCACCATAGGTTCGCTATACATGCTGAATATTTGGGATTGCGATTCTGCTATCGGGGGAGCCAATGCTTAAGATCGAGCACCTCACCAAGGTCTACGAGGATGGCACCAAAGCGCTGCACGATGTGTCGCTAGAGGTGCCTGACGGGCAGTTTCTGGTGATCATAGGTCTATCCGGGTCGGGCAAATCCACGTTGTTGCGCTGCATCAACCGACTTGTGGAGCCGACTTCCGGCAGGATATGGCTGGACGAGGAAGAAATAACCGCCGCATCGCCCGCACAGCTCAGGCGCATCCGCCTCAAAATTGGTATGATATTCCAGCAATTCAATCTGGTGAGGCGGTCGTCGGTCATGACCAATGTGTTGTCCGGCAGGTTAGGCTACAGGCCCACCATCCCTTCGCTGTTCCACCGCTTTCCACAGGAAGACTATCAGCGAGCGATGATCAATCTGGAGCGGGTGGGCATACCCGAGAAAGCATGGGCGCGGGCCGACACGCTGTCGGGTGGCCAGCAACAGCGAGTAGGCATCGCCAGAGCGCTGATGCAGGAGCCTAAGCTCATGCTGGCCGACGAGCCGGTGGCCTCGCTGGACCCGGCCACCTCGCACTCGGTGATGAAATATCTGGAGCAGATCAACAAGGAGGACGGCATAACCGTGCTGTGCAATCTGCACTTCCTGTCGCTTGCCCGTCGCTACGCCGACCGGGTGATAGCCCTGCGCAACGATGGCGAAGGAGGACATATAGTATTCGATGGCCCTGCCCATGAAATTGACGAGGCCAAGTTCCGGGAGATATATGGCGAGGAGGCGATCGAGGTAGAGATAGGTCCGGGTGGCAGCAGAATGAGCGACGCTCTGGCAGGGGGTGAGCGCTGATGGCTACCATCGAAAAACCACCAGCCGGGTCTCGTCCACAGCTGGCCCCCAAGCCGGTCCGCCCGGTAGTCAGGCCGCCCAAGCCGTTCTTCCTCAGGTCATGGTTCGCACTGGTGGTGTTCATCGTGCTGATAATAGCGCACGTGGTCGGCTGGCGCGTGGCTCAGATCGATCCCGTGCTCCTCAGCCAGAAGCTGTCCGACATGCAACGCATCGTGGGCGAATTGTTCAAACCCGACATCGTCGCCCGCGACCAGATGCAACTGCAACTGGCTGTAACCAGCATTGTAGGCTCGCAAACCCCACCGGCCAACCCGGAGCCGGTGCGCGTTGGCGAGCCACAGCTGGCCCCCATATTTCAGGCGGGTGCCGATGGCCGCCAGCCCCCTCCGGATACGCAAACGTACAACGCTTCGGTCACCGTATCGTCGAGCGTGGTAGCCCCCGGTCAGGAAGTGATAGTCACGGGCAGCGGGTTCCGCCCCAACACACCGGGCAATGTGGTCTGGCAAAGCACCGGTGTGAGCGCGGCGGTGCAGACGCTGGGCAGTTTCATCACCGATGATCAGGGCAACTTCAGCGTGACGGTGCGCGTGCCTACGGACGCCGACCGCGTGATCAGCGCGTCAGGGTTTCCAAACACATTGGCGGTAACCCAGACATGGGACGTGGGCACGCCCTACATAAGCAACACCGTATGGCTGGTGCTAGAAAAAATAATCGAGACCGTGTTCCTCGCCCTTATGGGCACTACGTTCGCGGTTGTGATGAGCATCCCGTTGAGCTTTCTGGCGGCGCGCAACCTCATGGCGCACAACGTGGTAGGCACGGCCATCTATGCCGTGGCTCGCACCGTCCTCAATGTGCTGCGGTCCATAGAGGTGCTGATCATGGCGGTGATCTTCGCCGCGGCGGTGGGCGTAGGCCCGTTCGCCGGTGTGCTGGCGCTGACCCTGCACTCCATAGCTTCGCTGGGCAAGCTGTACTCCGAAGCCATAGAGTCTATAGACCCCGGCCCGATCGAGGCCATAACAGCCACAGGGGCCAACCGCCTGCAAGTGATCATGTACGCCGTCGTGCCCCAGTTCATCCCGCAGTTCATCTCGTTCACCCTGTATCGATGGGACATCAACGTGCGCATGTCCACAGTCATCGGGTTCGTGGGAGGAGGGGGCATCGGTTTCATCTTGCAGCAGTACATCCAGCTCTTGCAGTGGAGTCAGGCAAGCACGGCCATCATCGCCATCGCGCTGGTGGTGATTGCGATGGATTATGCCTCTGCGAAAATACGCGCGGCGGTCATCTGATCTGCGGTACGGGTGCTGCTATTCGCGCATTTCAGGCCCTGACCATGACCCTGACCTACGACCTATAGCTCTATGACCATGCCCTCATGCGCGAGCCTTATGTCGGCACGCAATTTGGCGGCCAGATCGCCGATTTCCTCTCTGATGCGGTCTTCGTGGCCGGGGTTGATATGCACGCACACCGTGCGGGGGTAATAACCCTGCCGGGCGTGGTAGGCGTGCAATTCCCTTTCCAGCGACAGGGGGGTCATGTGGCCTACCTGCTCTGCCCTTTGCTCGTCGCGGCTACACATGGTGGTTTCCACGAGGAGCAAGTCGAGCGGCAGGTTGGCCCACGCGGGGTCGCCTGTGGCGCGGGTATCCGATGTATAGAACAGACGCTTGCCTCCCCGTTCCACGTAGTAACCCACCACAGGTACGGTGTGGGGCATGGACAGGGCCAGCACCCTGTATCCGAGCACGTCGAAAGGGTCGCCCGGCTCCACTACGTGGAACACTAGGGGACGCCTGTCGCCTGAAACCGCGTGCACGGCGGGCCAGAGCAGGTCGTTGAACACGTGCTCGACCAACATACCTCGCACGTCCTCGATGCAATACACGTGCACGCTCTTGCTCTCCCACAGGTTGTGCACCAGCGGCGGCAGGTCCTTGATATGGTCGAAGTGCCTGTGGGTGATGAGCACGGCCTCAAGCCTGCGCTGTTCCTCCAGCGTGAGGGTGGATGTAAGCCCTCCGGCATCAATAACCAGATGGTCGTCGATCAGGATGGAGATAAAACGGTGATCCCGGCTCTCGGCCTGATGTGCTCCCAGTATTCTCACTAGCATGGCAACTCGGCTCCAACAAAGTTTATAGGTCAGGGCTTTCATCGGGAGTGCAGGCGCACAGTCTGCCCCTGTAATGCGGCAGCATGATGCCATTGCCTGCCGGCGATAATCCTTTCAGGATTATATCATTGTTGGCGTTAGTCTCCAATTCTAACCCCAAGCGTGGTTCCGCCAACATAGAGGAAAAGTAAAGAGCCGGAGAACACTTATACCCCGCACCCAGAGGGTACCCGCCGGACAGGGGGCCTAGGTCAGCCCCCTGTCAACTCCCATTATTGCCGGAACCTGTCATCAGTCCGAAGCGCTTGACATCTACGTGACAATTGGTTAAAATAACACACGTGTGTGACCCGTGGCGCATTCGTCTAGTGGCCTAGGACACCTCCCTCTCAAGGAGGAGATCAGGGGTTCGAATCCCCTATGCGCTACCACTCAAGCCCCGTCCGCCGATAGGACGGGGTTTTTGCAATCAGCCATGCTCCTTTATACCTATTCTCCATAGAGCGGGGTACAAATATAAATGTCCCCGGCTCTTTATTTTCCCCCATGTTGAATGATGGGGACGAGGGGAAGGCTTCGTCCTCCCAAAAACCCCTGCTATTGCACACAAATTGCGCCCCTATATCCCACCCTGAACAGTGCTGAGCAAGCGGGTCAGAAACACCGGCACGCCTGAAGCCTGCAAATTCCGATACAGCACTTCAGCCTGCGCCTGCTCGGCACTCGAGTAGAGCACGTACAGAGTGGGGCCACTACCCGAAAGGTGGGCATCTCTGCCGCCGATGCGGTGTATCGCCTCTCTCAGGCTGTTGAGGCTCTGGAAAACCTCAGCCGCTGCGCGGTCGAAGGCGTTATACAGCAGTTCAGGTGAGGGGAATTGGCCTGCGACCAGCGCCGATACCAAGCGCCTTGTGATGCTTCCCTCTGTATAGTCGTGCGGGTGCAGGCTCTCATATAGACGCCTCGTCTTATCCGGGATGTTGTAAGATGGGCAGACGAGCACGGCCCAACCCGGTGGAGGGGTGGGCACTCGGGTCACACGCTCGCCGCGCCCTTCTACGAGCGCGGTTGGCCCATGGAAGAACAAAGGCACGTCTGAACCAAGTTGTGCGGCCAGTTCCCACAGCCGCCACCGGGGCAGGTCCAGTTCCCACAATCTGGCGAGGCCCACAAGGGTAGCCGCGGCGTCGCTGCTCCCCCCACCCAAGCCCGCGGCTACAGGTATGCGCTTATGCAGGCGTATACGTGCTCCCCCGTTCACACCCCCAATCTCTTGCAACAGGCGGGCAGCCCGCCATACCAGATTGTGTTGCGCTTGGATAGCCAGCGCAGGTTCATCGCACTCTATCACCAACTGGTCGGCGGGGCTGAAAATAAGGGTATCGTGCAGGTCTACAAGCTGTACAACTGAGATGATATCGTGGTATCGGTCGGATCGCCGCCCTATTACCTCAAGGGTCAAGTTTATTTTGGCGTAGGCGTGTTGCTCGATCATATGTGCGCCCAATGCCGGATCACTCCGGCATGAACACCGAGGCCACTGCCGCCCACTCTTGCAGCGAGAGGGTTTCGGCTCGGCGTGCTGGGTCAATCCCGATCTGGCGCAATCGCGTCGCTACCAACTCCTTGGGGACGCCGAGACCGGCTGCGAGGGTGTTGGCGAGCTGCTTCCTCCTCTGGGAGAAACCGGCATGCACCACACGGAAGAACTGCTCCTCGCCCGGCACGGATACGGGGCGCTCTTCCGGCCTGTATACGTCAATGTGCACGACAGCCGACTCTACTTTTGGTGGTGGGCTGAAAGCCCCCCGTGGCACCCTGAACAGCACCCTCGGTCTGCCATAGAACTGCACCGCCACAGACAGCAGGCTCATATTGGGGGGCGCAGCAACCATACGCTCGGCCACCTCTCGCTGCACCATCACGGTGAGCGACTCGGGTCTGGCCGCGCTCTCCAGAAAGTGGCGAAGCACAGCGGATGTGATGTAATAGGGCAGATTGGCGACCACTTTGTATGGCCGCGCTCTTGTCAGTTGCGCGGGGTCTACCTGCAACACATCACCATGCACAAAGGCCACATGGGGCCGGTCGGCGAAGCGCTCTTTGAGGAGTGGCAGCAGGGTGCTATCCAACTCGATGGCTATGAGCCTGCCCGCGGATGGGTCCAGCCTGCCCGCAAGCTCTTCGGTAAGCACGCCCAGCCCCGGCCCCACCTCCACCACGAGATCGTGGGGTTGCAACCGGGCCGCCTCGGCCATGCGGGGCGGCACCGAACGGTCCTTCAGAAAATGCTGGCCGAGGCTCTTCTTTGCGGGGCCGGGCGCTCGGGTTTTCATCGCACGGCGGTTTGGGGCTTCAAACTTCATCCTCAAGCTCGGCAGGCTCGACAGATTTCTTAGGAGGCCGGGCATCGCGCACACTTTTGATGAGACCGGCGGGGTTATAGATCGAGCCGGGAGTACGCTCTTCTGCGGCACTGTAGCCGGGGCGCGCGCCTCGCGCCTCGTGGCGCTTACGCACATCGTCCAGCACAGACTCCAGCGCCTCGATATGGCGCATCACCAACCACTCTTCGATCCGGTCGGTTTCCAACTCAAGGGCCTCGCCCCTCTGCTCTAGCGCCTCGAAGCGCCTTGGCATGTCGCTCAGTTGCTGTTCCATGGCGCGCAGGCGCTCGTCAATGGAAGTGAACCGACCCATGTAACGGTCCATGCGCTGGTCGTCTATCTGGCGCATCTCGCTTATCTGGGATTCGAGCTGCAGGCGAATGGCTTCGAGCCGCTCTTGATGGGTCAGGTATTGCTCGTTAGCCAGCCGTTCAATGCGCTCCAGTTTGTCCGAAAGTGACTCGTCGGCGGTGCGGATGGGGTTGAATTGCTCTTCTATGGCCTCGATACGTTCGGTCAGTTGGTTGCGTACCTCATCAACGCGCTGCGAACGTGCGGCTATCTCCGAGAACTGCTGGCGCAGGTCCTCGAACGCCTGCTGCAACTCCATGCCGCTTCGGCGCAGACGCTGCTCTTCCAGCCGCTGTAGTTCGGCGGTATGCGCTATCTCCTGACGCACCTCGGCGAGGCCGCTGGCAAGTTCCTCGATCAGATCACGCAACTGACGATGCGCGTCCGATATCCTGCTTATATGGGAATGGATGTCGCGTATCTGGCGCTGCAAATCGTCCAGACTACGTTGCAGACCGGCATCGGTTTCCCTGTCCTCTTTGCGCATTTCCAGCAGATCATGTATCTGAGCACGCAGGTCGCGGATCTGTTTGTCCGGCAGTTCAATGCGCTGGCTCAGGTCGGCAATCTGGGCTTTCATGCGCCCCTCGTCAATCTGCCGGGCGTGCAGAGCCTGCGCCACGTCCTGAGCCAGCCGGTCATTAGCCAGCACAAGCTGGTCTAACTTACCCTGACTCTGCTTATAGAGCTCTTCGAACCACTGCTGGCGGGTGAGGTTCTCCTTCAACTGGCGGCGCAATTCGTCAATCTGTTGCTGAATACTGTAGAACAAGGCTTCATCGCGTTTCCGCTGGTCTTCCTCACGCGAGGACTTGAGCATATCTACCATGGACTCGCTCCTTTTGTGGCTAATGCTGTGCCGGCTGTGCTATCTCCACATCAGGACAGCCGCCCAACTTCACATTTCGTCCAGATTGTGCATATGCTTCACCCGCCTTATCACACCTTTTATGTCGGGGGCGGGCCTGTGCCGCGCCGCATGAACGGACGTTGGCTGCTCACTCCACTCTTCGGCAGGCAGTTCGTGTTGGGCTTGCTCATCTCGGTGGGGCCTGAGGGCGACGATAGTAGCGAGCACCGACATGGCAAGCGCATGGGTATTATATCCGCCCTCAAGCACGGCGGCCACCCGGCCTTGGCACTCCTGTATACCATCGGCCAGAGCGCGGCACGCCTTGGCCATTCTGTAATAGCCCGCAGTTGTCACCGCCATACCGCCGAGCGGGTCGGCCAGATGCGCATCGAAGCCCGCAGATATGAGGATTAGCTGTGGTCTGTACCGCCGTGCAAGTGGGACCAGCACTTCATCGAACACGCGCTCGTAGCCCTCATCGCCCACGCCGGCAGGCAGTGGCACGTTCACGGTATAGCCCATGCCCTTGCCCGCACCCATCTCCTCGATTGCACCTGTGCCCGGATAGAAGGGGTAGCGGTGAGCGCTGAAAAAGAGCACATCTGGGCGCTCGTAAAAATAGTCCTGAGTGCCGTTGCCGTGGTGCACATCCCAGTCAACGATCAGCACGCGCTCTAGATTGTAATGGGTCACGGCATGCTGGGCAGCCACGGCCACGTTGTTGAATATGCAGAAACCCATGGCCGAATGGTACAGGGCGTGGTGGCCGGGCGGCCTGACCAGAGCGAAGGCAGCCTTGGAGCCGGCCATCACCTCGTCCACCGTCGCCACCGCTGCGCCTGCCGCCAGTAAGGCGGCATCATATGAGCGGGGCGATATGTAGGTGTCTATATCCCAGTATCCCCCGCCGTAAGTGGCCACACGCTCCACGGCGGCGATGTAGCTTGGATGGTGCACTTGGCTCAGCAGGGCGAGGTCAACAGGCGAAGGCCTGAGCAGGCTGTGCTCCGGTATGCCATGCTGCTCCAGTACGGTGAGAATAGCACGCAGGCGCTGGGGAGACTCGGGGTGGTCGCCTGTGTGGTGTTGCAGGAAGGCCGGGTGGTAGAATAGCGAAACGCCAATGTGTGCGCCGGATGGTGTGGGTTGTAAGTCGCGTGCCTGCATAACGTGAGTATATCAAATCTCGCGCTAATCGTCAGTCGCCGATCGCCAGTGGTTAGACATGACCACCAAGCACACTGACATCCAGCATAACTGCTGCACGTTCATGCATGATGTTTGGGAACGGGGAAGGCCGGTGAGGACTGCGCCCTCCCCAGACCCCTTCCCCCTGTTGGGGCACAAAGTGCCACAGGCGCATGGCCTTGCGTGCACCCCCTACGCTCTTGCCGTCACGCATGACGGGGTATTCATGGCCGCATGTCAGAAGCACACTGTCAGAGCGGCGCGCGGGCGTCCATGCTCGCAGCGGTTGCGCTATGGTAGGTGCTATAATAGTCATTACACAATATTACCATGGGTAGAACCGGCCCGCACACCCATCCGTCCAATCGCCACATTTACCGCAATCAGAGTTGCCGCCATCATTCCACCTGCGAGCCGGACAAGGAATACAGGCGGCCCAGCAAGGGAGGCAGTTGACATGTGCACAGACTCGCTCAAATCACACCTACCCAACAGACCTTTGCCGTCCACGCGATATAGCGCGAAGCTCACGCTGTGCTTGCTGGTGGCATTGACTATGCTGGGTGTCGTGCAACCCACTACCTTCGGCCAACAGGCAACGCCCAAACCACCACCTGCCGCAAAGGACCAAGGCTCTCCGACAGTGGAGGGCAATCCGACGCCCATAGCGCGGCAGCTTCGCGGGCAGACCCTGCCGCCACAGCAAGGGCATCGCACCCGCCGGGCCCACCCTCCCCACAGCAGGCAATACCCACAATTTGTAGCCGGAAATGCCTACACGGAGCAGGCCACGCCCGGCGTACTGGTGCAGGGCAAGTGGACCAACCTCTACCCCTATCTCAACGCCGTAGACGCGGCATCAAACGCCGATGGTTGGGCGGTGGGTGAATATGGCCATCTGCTCCACTATACCGGCACAACATGGGTGGCCGTAGACCCACCTGTCATGCGGGGCCTATACCTGAGCGACATTGACATGACATCGGTCGCCCGCGGCTGGATAGCCGCAGGACCCAAGGCGTTCCGTTACGACACCAATGCATGGGTGGACGTCAGCACCGGTCTCGGCGCCGACATCAGCATGCACAGTGTCTCGGCCACAGGGGACCACAACGTCTGGGGCGTGGGTTACAGGACCAATCCATGTTGCCAGCCAACGATCGTGCGATGGGACGGCAGCCGGTGGATAGCGGTGACCTCACCCGTACCGGCCACTGCCACCCTCAGCGACATCTCCATAGTCGACACTACCACCGGCTGGGTGGTGGGGTACGACGACGAAGGCGATGCGGTGACACCCATCACCCTGCGCTACGAAGGTGCCGCATGGGTACAGGTGCCCCCTCCCCCCGATGCTGGCTTCCTAGATTATGTATGGGCGCTGTCATCAACCGAGGCATGGATTGTAGGAGAGAACGCCCAAGGCTCGAGTCGCATATACCGGTACAGCGGCGGGTTGTGGATGTCGTGGCCCACCCCTGACAACAGTGTGCCCCGCGGCATTCATATGCTCAGCCCCACGCTTGGGTGGGTAGCCACTAGCCAATCGTTGTTGCGCTGGAACGGCAGCGCATGGTCGGTGGAATACACGGGGCGCTCGCTCATGGACGTGGTAGAGGCGGGCGGCCAAGTGTGGGCGGTGGGCGATGCGGACACAGTGCTGGCCCGCACAGGCTCAGGCACATGGGTGTTGCAACGCGGCGGCCCCACCACGAACGCCCTGTATGCGGTGTCGGTCCTCGACGCTGACAATGCGTGGGCAGTGGGCAGCGCCCGCACAGGCACGGCTACCATAATACACTACACGGCGGGGGCATGGCAGGTGGTGACCACCACCCACCCATACAGTCTGTGGGACGTGCAGATGCTATCAGCCACGGAGGGCTACGCCGTGGGTGATGGCGGCGTGTTGCGCTGGGACGGCACCATGTGGACTCAGGCGTCCAGTTCGGTGCCGCTAAACGGTCTGCATATGATCGCCAGCGGCGAGGGCTGGGCCGTGGGGCCCAACGGCACCATCATGCGCGCATCAGGTGGCACGTGGGCCCTTGTGTCCGCCCCTACGAATCAGGACTTACTGGCGGTAGCCATGGATTCACCCACCCATGGGTGGGCCGTGGGTGGAGATTACCCGGACGGGGTGGTACTGTTGGAATACACGGGCGGCAGATGGGTGAACCGCACCACGGGCCTGCCGCCCGGCTCGCCGGTCTACCTGTCGGACATATGGGTGGCCGCCGGAGGCCGCTCAGGCTGGATAGGAGGGTGGCGCCGGCCGGGTATGGGGCAGTCGGCCCTGTTACGCCTGAGCGCCGGGGCATGGACCGTGGCCACCGGCATCACTGCCTCCTATGTGGAGCGGCTGGCCCCTGAGGCGCTCGATGAGATGATGGCCCTTGGGTGCGAGGTGTATCACTACGTGGGTGGTTCATGGCAAAAGCAGGTGATGCCCACCAATTCGTGCCAGTACGATATCGGTCTGGTGCCGGGCCGGGGCGGCTGGGTAGTGGGGCCATACGGCAGCATAATACGCTACAACCCGCTGTCGCCCGGCCAACGCTTTTACGATGTGCCGGTGGGCAGCGCCTTTTATACCTACATAGAGTGCATGGCCGAACGGGGCATCGTCGGTGGATATGCCGATAACACGTTCCGGCCCGCGGAGAACATCACACGCGGCCAGCTAGCCAAGGTCGTGGCCAACTCGGCGGGCTTCAACGACCCCCCGGGCACCCAGATATTCGCCGACGTGCCCCCTTCCCACACTTTTTACAGTTACATACAGCGTCTGGCGAACCGGGGCTACATGGGGGGCTACCCGTGCGGCGGCCCCGGAGAACCTTGCGACGGTCAGAGGCGACCGTACTTCCGCCCACAGCACAACGCCACGAGAGGGCAAATCTCCAAAATAGTGGCCAACTCGGCGAGCTTCAACGACCCCCCGGGCACCCAGATATTCGCCGACGTGCCGCCCACCCATGCCTTCTACACATACATACAGCGTCTGGCGAACCGGGGCTACATGGGGGGCTACCCGTGCGGCGGCCCCGATGAGCCGTGTGATGTCCAGAGGCGACCGTACTTCCGACCACAGCATAATGCCACGAGAGGGCAGGTGAGCAAAATAGTGACCAACAGCTTCTTCCCTGACTGCGGCCAACGCTGATTCAGGCAAGCAAGCTGTGTGCTGAGCAAAGGCGCTAAATATAGAGGGTGCGTGGGTGGTGTCCCCGGAGTTAAGAGCGAGAGCTAGGGGACCCCGCCCCGCACCCCCGCTCTACGGTCTTGTTATGGCGCTCTGATTTGATATAGAGGAACCCTACCGTCTGCTGGCGTCGTAGAGCACGGTCTGCTGGCCGGTGTACACGTCCTGTTTGACGAGTCGGAAGCCGTTGCCTTCATAGCGCGACACGAGGCTGGCATCGCTGATGGGGAAGGTCTCGCGGTATATCAGGTTCTGGCCGTCAGGGGACCATTCGAGGTCGGCTATGCCGTTGGGTCTGTCGGGCACGGGCTGAGGGCGCACGTTAGTAAGAGTGCCATTCGCCGGATCCAAGTTGGCCGTCCATAACCCGGCCAGCACTTCGGCCCGCAGGTCCCTGTAGTTATAGAAGCCCGTGAAGGCCACTTTGCCGGGTGGGAAATAGGCGACATGCACTATACGCACGCTGTGCGCATCGGGCAGGCGCAATTGCTCAGGGGCGAGCAGGGGCCCACCGGACGCCCTCGACGCTGAGTACAGGAAGCCGCCCCGATAGAGAGTGGGGCTGAACGCATCGCCGCAGGTGAACAGCAGTTCCCCGATATAACCGTCATATTCCAGCCGCCCCTCTAGCCACACATACGACTTGATGGCCTGATTGGCGGCGGTGAGGGCCTGCTTGTCTCCGACGTAGGGGGCGCTTGCATATGTGTGCGACACGATCTCGATCAGGTCGGTGCCGTCGGGACGCACCGCGTATATGTTGGTGCCGCGGTTCTCACCGAGAGGCGCGAGGAATGTAATGAGTTGCCGGTCGGGGGCCACCGCCAGCCCTCTGGCTCCCACAAGTTCGTCTGGCAGAGCAGTGAGCAATTCCGGCTCGCCCAGCAAAGTGCCGCTCTGCCTGTCCAGAGTCAGGCGGTATATGCCTGGCCCCGACTCCTCGCTGCTTGCGATCGCGAGCAGTTCACGTTCGCTGTACCACGCCAGATCGTACACATCGGCATTAGACCACAGCAGCGTGGGGCTGGCAGGGTTGGTCGGCTCAAGTTGCGCCAGATACAAATGCCGGCCCCACATCAAGTTAGGATCTGCGGTGGTGGTGAAAGCCACGTAGTGCAGGTCAGGCGATTTGGCGAAAGAACGCACCATGTAGCCCCGGGTCACGGGCCGTGCGCCGACACCGTCCAGACCCACCATCCACAGGTCGGTGCCGTTCAGAAAGAGCACGAAGTTATAGCCAGAAGGAGAAGCCGATGTGTCCTGCGCAAGGGACAGGGTCTGGCTCATGCGGGTGAACACCGACTGGGCTTCATTCCAGCGCTCCTGAAAATCGCCCAATTGGCTCTGTTTGGGCACGTTCAGGCGCAGGGTATATATGTGCTTGGGGTCAAAGCCGTGCAGTTCATATTGAACAAGTTGCCGGTCGCGATCGTATACGGTGCGCCGCAGGCATGGTGTGCCGTCGGTGCCGCTTCTGACCAGTTCGCAACTGCCGCCGAACAGTCGTTGGTTAGCGGTTTCAGCGGTCAGCCCCTCTGGATTAGACTTGACCTCTATATCGATCCAGTAGGGAGCGTGCCTCATACCGCCTGCTCCCCACGGGTAGAAGTATCGAGAGTTGCCGTCCACGAAGGTCCACCAGTTGGGCGGATAGGAGACCATGTAACCGAACGCCGGGTCGCGTACCACGTGCCACTGGGGCAGGCTGTCGGGATCGCCGTATTCAAACACGGGAGTGGGTTGCGAGAGTTTGAACAGCACCCCCTTGCGTACAGAGCTTGTGGCGCTGCCCACCGCGCTCACGGAGGCCACCGGCATAGGTGGGGGTGCGGCGATCACCTTGGTCTCGATGGGCGGTGGAAAGTCAGAGCTGGAGTCGCCGAACACCGGCACGGCGGCAGTGGGCACGTCTGGTGGGAAGACGGGGTGGGCGGCTTCAAGTTCGCGTGGGGGCTCGGTCGTGGCCGAGCGCTCGCTCGCAAGCAAGATGACGGCCAACACCACCAGCACGGCGGCACTGCCGGCAGCAAATGGGGAGGCAATGCGCCACAGCCGGAGAACGACCGAAAGGCCCGGTGGCATGGACGCAGGCTGAGGCGAGCGCCACATGCCGGCGGGCCGCTCCCGACTTTGGAAGGACTCGCCATGCGAAGTGGCTCTGCGCTGCTCCTCTCTGAGGGCGTTGATCTGACGGAACACCCCGGCCCGTACCTCGGGATCGGGCGGGCGCATGGCAGTTTCGGAGAATAAGGCCGCAATCTCCACATAGCTGGTCAACTTACAAGCGCACTCTTCGCACGTAGCGGTGTGCTGCTCCACCTGCTCGCGCTCGACCGGGGTAGCCTCTCCGTCAACGTATTTAGATATGAGCAAATGCATATCTGTGCAGCTGCGCTGCTGCATAGGTCTCACTCCGCGGGATTGGCTTTTTTATAGGCTTCGATGAACTTTTCGCGCCCTCGATAGATACGCACGGCGACCAAATTGACCGAGATGCCCAAGGTCTCGGCGATTTCTTTATAGGACATGCCGTGGTACATGTTAAGCACCAGACAGGTGCGCTGGTCGGGAGGAACCTGAAGTAATGCCCGCTGTATGGCATCGCTCTCAGCGTGACGGGGTGCCGGGTCTGAATGAGCGGATGGGCGCTCCATCTCGATCTTGAAGGGCACCCACGTGATGCGTTTGCGCCTGCGAAGGGCATCAAGGGCCGTGTTGGAGGCTATGCGGTACAGCCACGGGGAGATTTGCAGGGTGTCGTCCGTTCGCGGCAGGGCATTGTATGCCTTGAGGAAAGTGTCCTGCGCGAGGTCGTTGGCAAGCTCCCAGTCACCGACTATGCGGTAGATGTAGTTGACGATGGGCATCTGGAATCGCTCGAACAGGGCGGCGAAAGCCTGCTCCGAGCCAAGGCGAGCTTCCCGGGCTAATATAGCCAGCTCATCACTAAGCCGGTCGGTCTGCATTCGAGTATCGGGCGCTTCCGAGGTGAAATCTGCGGAAGCATCGCCGATCCAAGCCGCTGCACCCAACGGGATGCTCATTCGTCTGTTCTTCCTCTCGCCGCCCAACTGTTACTTCGCCCCCCATATCAGGGAGTGCTACGGCCGGGCTGTCACGCTATTAAAACGACCGACGCCCGACAACTCTTACACCCTGCATTTTTAACCTTACCGTAATTGCATTGCTGTGTCAAAGCGGGTGCGCCGGCTTGCCAGATGAGGCGATAATGTGATATAGGTCTGTACCTGATAGACGCACAAAGGAAGAGGAAGAGGAAGAGGAGTGAGCTAATGCCGGTTTATTCGTATGAAGGCAAGTATCCGGTCATCGGTCGCAACTGCTATATCGCCCCCACCGCAACTTTGATAGGCGATGTGACTATCGAGGACCGGGCAAGCGTGTGGTTCGGCTGTGTGCTGCGCGGGGACGTAGCGCCAATTGTGATTGGCGCACGCAGCAACATTCAGGACAACACTGTGGTGCATGGAGAAGCCGGCCACCCCACCATCATCGGCGAGGACGTAACCGTGGGGCACAGCGCCATCATCCACGCGGCCACGATTGCCGACAGGGTGCTGGTGGGCATGGGCGCGGTGCTGCTCAGTCGCAGCCGGGTCGGCCCCGATGTGATCATCGGAGCAAGGGCACTGGTGACCGAAGACACCCAAGTGCCCCCAGGCGTGCTGGCGCTCGGCATGCCCGCACGACCTCTGCGCCCCCTCACACCCGAGGAGCGCTCGCGTATCTTGCTGTCAGCCGAACACTATCAGGAATACGCCAAGCGCTATTTGAGGATAACAGGCGACGCGCGCCAATGAGGGCAAAGCCTATAAAGCCTATACCGAACCCCGGCGCTCATCTGCCCCGGAAGGCGGGCGGCCTCTTTTCGAGGAAGGCGGCAATGCCTTCCCTGTGGTCCTCGCTGGCCCCGGCTATCTCCTGCGCGTACATCTCGTATTCGAGCACCTGTTCAAGGTCCATGCTGAGGGCGCGGTTGATGGCGCGCTTGGCGAGGCCGATGGCTCTGGTCGGCCCTTTGGCGAGGCGCAGGGCAAGCTCGCGGGTGGCCTCCTCCAGCTCTTCGGCGGGCACCACGCGGTTCACCAACCCGATGCGGGCCGCCTCCTCCGCGCCCACCTCGTCGCCCAGAAAGGCCATCTCCAGCGCCTTGCCAAGGCCCACCAGCCGGGGCAGGAAGAAGCACGAGCCAGAGTCGGGCACCAGCCCCACACGCACGAACACCTCGATGAAGCGGGCCTTGTCCGAGGCGATGCGCATGTCGCACGCAAGGGCCAGCGAACAGCCCGCGCCTGCCGCTACCCCGTTCACCGAAGCCAGCACGGGCTTTTCGATGTTGCGTATCTTCAGGATGATGGGGTTGTAGCGCTCGCGCAGGGTGGCCCCGAAGCCTCCACCCCCTCCGTCTCCTTCGGCCATGCGGGCTTTCAGGTCCTCGCCAGACGAGAAGGCCCGCCCGGCCCCCGTGAACACGATACAGCGCACATCCGGGTCGCGCTCGGCCTTTTTGAGGGCGTCCTGTATCTCGTCGGTCATCTTGCGGTTGAAGGCGTTGAGCACTTCCGGGCGGTTGAGGGTGATGGTCAGCACGCCCTCTTCCAGCGTGTACAGGATGGTTTCGTAGTTCATGGTGTGGTTCTCCGTGGTCTCGGTCATTTCCCCTTAAAGTGGGGCTTGCGCTTCTCGATGAAGGCAGCCATGCCCTCTTTCTGGTCCTCGGTGCTGAACAGCATGTAGAAGTTCTTGCGCTCGAACAGCAAGCCTTCCTGAAGGGGCACATCAAAGGCCTTGAGCACCGCATCTTTGGCCAATTGCACGGCGACGGGTGCCTTCTCGGCTATCTGGAGGGCCAGCCGTTTGGCCTCCTGCAAATACACCTCCACCGGCACCACGCGGTTCACCAGCCCGTGCTGTAGCGCCTCGCGCGCGGACAACGTGCGCCCGGTCAGCACCATCTCCATGGCGATGGCTTTGCCCACGGCCCGAGTCAGGCGCTGGGTACCTCCCGCACCGGGCATGACCCCGATGTTGATCTCGGGCTGGCCGAACTGCGCCGTCTCCGAAGCCACTATCATATCGCACAGCATAGCCAGCTCGTTGCCCCCGCCCAGCGCATAGCCGCTGACGGCGGCGATCAGAGGCTTTTTGAAGCGGCGGATGCGGTCCCACTTCGCGAACTGGTCGCGCAAGAGCATCTCCACCGTGGTGGCGTCGGCCATCTCTTTGATGTCCGCGCCGGCGGCGAAGGCCCGCTCGTTGCCCGTGATGATCACACAGCGCACCTGTGGGTCCTGCTCAAGTTCGTCCAGCGCCGCGATCAGTTCGTCCATCAGTTGCAGGTTGAGGGCGTTGAGCACCTCCGGGCGGTTGAGTTGGATGATGGCAACCGGCCCCTCACGGGTCAGCCTGATAAGGGTGTAGCGGTCCATATCCTCCCTCGGTCGTGTGTATTAGGGTTCCCGTCAGCTTCGCTCACCTTCCAGCGCCGAGCCGCACTGTCCACAGTACCGGAAATGGGGCGGCATGTAGGCTCCGCAGTGGGCACAGCGCACGCCGCGCTCGGCCTGAGTGCGACGTATGCCCTCGTAATCCACGGGTCGCTTGTTGTAAAAGGCGTCGAGGCCTTCGGCGGTTTCGTATGCGTCGGCGTGGATGGACAGCCAGTCGCGGGCGTGGCCCACGGTCAAGGCCCACGCGAAATCGCGCCAAAAGTTGGTCTGCTGTTTGGCATAGCGGATGATTTCGGGGAGCTTGTCCAACAGTTTGCGCGCCATGGTCTGCACCGCATCGTCCAACTGCTCTTTTTTGACCACCTGATTGACCAGCCCCCACTCAAGGGCGGTGTGTGCGCTGATGGGTTCGCACAGCCACAGCATCTCTCTAGCGCGGCGGTCGCCGATGATCAGGGGGAGCCACTGGGTGGCCCCACCCGCGGGCACCGAGCCGCGCGATGTGCCTATCTGCCGGATGGTCACGTGCTCGGCGGCAATGGCGAGGTCGCACGCTATGTTGAACTCGTTACCCCCGCCCACCACCATGCCGTTGAGGCGGGCGATGGTGGGCTTGCCGATGTTGCGCAGGCGGTCGTGCGCCTCGATGAACGCACCCATCCACTTCCAGTAGTCGTTGCGCTTGGTCAGGAACTGCTCCTGCTCCTTGAGGTCGGCCCCCGTGCAGAAGGCCTGATCGCCCGCGCCGGTCAGCACCACCACCCCCACCGAGTCGTCGTATGAGGCATCCTCGAAGGCTCTGCTCATCTCTTTGAGGGTGAGGAAATCGGTGGCGTTGAGCACCTGCGGGCGGTTGATGGTGACGGTGGCTACGCCGTCGGCTTTGGTGTAGATGATGCGCTGAAAGCCCAGCTCTTCGGGCGGCAAGGGGCGCGGATAATCCTGATAAGGTGGGGTGGGCATGGCCGGCTATACCTCCTCCACCTCACCGTACAGCAGGGTGACGTAGTCGCGGGCGAAGCTCATCAGGTCTTTGCCGGCGGCGCGGTTCTCCTCCGAGGCCATGGCGCGGTCGAATGCCTCTCTGTCGCGGAAGTACATCTCGGCTATCAGGTAATACTGGGGTTCGCCCCGGAAGGCCTGCAAATTGCGGGTGACCTCCATGCGTTCAAGGCCGGGCACCCGGCGCATGAGCGGAGCATGCACCTCGTTGTAGTGTTGATCGAAGGCCTGCACATCGTCGGGCCGCCGAAACAGCGCAACCAGTTTTATCATAATGGTGTCTGACCTCCTCGTCGTTGATGGCTGCCTATGATTATTCACAGGCAGGGGGGTTTGTCAAGGCAGGCTTTGTTTGATATAGTAAGCACGCGACAGGATAGATTACGCCGGAGCATAGGCATTGGCACGCGTCATCAGGATAAACCACATAGGGGTGGCCGCCGCCGACATACAGCACGCGCTGAACATATTCTCCGAAGGGCTGGGCTTACCTGTAGCCGGCAGTGAACATGTGCCGGGCGACGCGGTGCGGGTGACCTTCCTGCCGGTGGGCGAATCTCGTCTGGAACTACTTGAGCCGGTGGGCGAGGAAGGGCCGGTGCAGAAGTTCCTCGCCAACCGCGGGCCGGGCATCCACCACATCTGCCTTGAGGTGGACGACCTGCCCGGCATGATGGAGCGCCTGCGGGCCGCTGGCGTCGAGTTGGTGGACAGCCAGCCGCGCAGGGGCGCGCACGGCACCCTCGTGGCTTTCGTGCACCCCAAGTCAGCCAACGGCGTGCTGATCGAACTTGTGCAAACAGCTAACGGAGAGTGTGATAAGGCAGAGTAAAGGCAACTGGCGACCGACGACCAACGACTGATAACGACTGATAGATTTTCTGTTCTCCGATGAAGGAGGCCTGCAATGCTCGACGAAGAGCAAGAGCGTCACAGCAGTGGGCATGGCGAGCCGCTAACATACGGCTCATATCTGCGTGTGCCCGAACTGCTCCGTTTGCAGACGCCCCTCAGCTCGCCCCCTGCGCACGACGAGATGCTGTTCATCATCCTACAGCAGATACAGGAGCTGTGGTTCAAAGAAGTGCTGTACGAACTGCGCGCCGTCATAGGCCTGCTGGAAGAGGGCAACGTGTGGGAAGGGGTGCGCCTGATGGACCGGGTAAACCGCATAATGCGCTCGCTGGCCGAGCAGGTCACCTTGCTTGAGACCATGCCCCCGCAGGAGTTCCACCGCTTCCGCCACGTGCTCACCTCGTCCAGTGGGCTGGAATCCGAGCAGTTCCGCGAGCTCGAGATGGCCTCCGGCCTCGAAGACCCGGCCTTTCTGAAGCTGGTGGACAAATTGATAGGGTTGGAGCACCTGCGGGCCAAGTGGCCCCTTAGCCTGCACAGGGTGTTTTGCGACCTGCTGGCATCGGTCGACCCCGACCCGGTGGAAGCCATAGTCAAAATATACCGCCACCCCGACGAGCACCGCGCCCTGTTCGCACTGGCCGAGGCGCTGAGCGAGTATGAAGTGCGCTTCAGCGACTGGCGTTTCCACCACATCAAGCTGGTGGAGCGCACCATCGGGGACCGCTCGCCCGGCACGGCAGGCTCCACCGGCGCGGGCTATCTAGGCAAGACGTTGGCCTACCGCTTCTTCCCAGAGCTGTGGGAGGCCCGCAACCGCATGAGCGCCGCCGGATATTAGGGCCGGGCGGCAAAGGGTAAGGGGGCGGAACCCAGCTGTGGTCTAGTCTGGCGACTTGCTCTCCTCTCCCATGCAAATAGAAGGGCTATAAATTGGGATTGGAGAGATGGGGAACCGGGGAACACCCCCATACCCACAGGGTACTCGCTGGCAGAGAGCACCTATGCACCTGATATTTATCGCCTTGCTCGGATAAGGGGTCTAACACAACAATGGCCGGTCAATCCGACCGGCCATTGTTGTTGTTACGCCTCGACATCAGGTTACGGAGTCGGGGTCGGCGTCACCGGGATGGGCTGGGGTGGGGCAGTGGAGGTAGGAGTAGGCGTGCGGGTTGCCGCAGGCGTGCCCGTGACCTCTGGTGATGGTGTACCAGTCACAGCAGGTGATGGCGTGCCGGGTGCGGGTGTGCGGGTTGCCGCGGGCGTGCCTACCACCGTGCCGGTTGGCGCGGGCTGTGGTGGGGTGGGTGTGACCACCGGAGCGCCGGGGCAATAACCGAAGTTGCGGTAGCGCCAGTCGAAGTAGTGCTGGCCGATGTTGGCCATCTCCACCTGCCAGCCGGGTGGGTTGGTGGGCACGTAGGTCAAAGCACGACGCTCGTAGGCCTGTATCATCACGTCACGCATCACACCGTTGATCGGAGCTCTGGTCCAGTAGGCCTCGCTGATGGGCAGGCCCGAAGCGAAGAACCATGGGTTGATCAACTGCTCGTTGCGCACCGCATGCGTGGTGGGGTC